>JACQHZ010000188.1 GCA_016198745.1 Verrucomicrobiota bacterium | reverse complement strand
GTGCGCTCCCCATCCCTTTATCCCATTCCTATGGGATGCCTGTGTTACCATTTTGCTATAATACTACTATCCCACAGCCGTTCTGTCGATCCCGCCTGGCCAACCCAAATCCCCCTTGGACCCGGCCAGTCGCAGCTTTCCAGCCGCATCGTTACCCTTCATTTTCAGGACGGCTTCATTTTCGAATGATCGCGGCGCTCCAGCCTTCGGCAATGCGAAGTTCAGTGAATGTTTGTCCGTTGCGTTTCACCAGGGGCGTCTTGAAATCGGGCTGCTCCTCGCCTTTTTCGTTGAAGACATGCACTTCGTGGCTCGATGGGTCACCCCATCCGTAGAAGCCGCTGAGTTTGGTGATGATCCGTTCCTTGCCGAGGATGCAGCCCTCGTGCAGTTCCATGGGCGTGATGGGGAACATGTAACTGGCGAGTGTCTTGTGGGTCGGGATGATGAGGTCGCTGTACCAGTTATAGACGCAGCCGTAATCGAGCGCCGCGAGCATGCAGCGGTAGGCGTCTTCCTCAGTGCGTTCGGTGAGATGATCGCCCAGCGCCACGGGCGAGTAGAGCAGCGTCTTCGCGCAGTTGGCAATCGAGCCGGTCTCGGTGAACCGCTGAAATTTCAGCCGCGCAATTGTCCGCGTGTACGGCATCCCGTTGGCGATCAGCGGCCCGCGTTCGAGAATGCGCTTGATGTGATGCGCGCGGAACTCCTGCGAGAGCAGCGCGACCGAGCTTTTCTTGCGCTGCAGCTTGAATGTCGTCGGATCAATGTCGCCGCTCACGCCGTCCCACGGTTCGCCATAGTGATGCTCGGTGACGCTGTATTCCATTTCGTCCCAGAAAATTCCTTCCGCGCCGCACGGGCCAAGGATCAGATCAATGTTCCTGGCGGTTTCCGCGCCAAAGCCGTTTTGCAGCGTCGGCAAAAACACCTTGTCGTAGCTGTACGCGCCGCCGTAATCGGTTTGCATTCCGTCGCTCTTGAGCACGCGCTCGGCCTTGAATCGCTCCTCGTTCGGCGCCCAATTGTCGAGGAAGCAGTGGTAGTACAGAATCGGCTTCACGCGCGGAACGAGCCGTTTGGCCAGCGCGAAATGTTGCGCATAAATCGAGTGGTCCACCTTCTGAAACGTTGTCGAGTACGGGCATTTCCCTTCATACTTGGGGTTGTCGTTTGAAGCGCAAACGACATCCGCCGATTTGTTTTCAAGGTACGCCTTCACCTGTTCCTCATTCAACGGCGCGCCGGCCGCATTGCGCGCGCAACGAAGAAAAACGTACTGATACGGCAACGTGAAATTGGCGTCGCGGACGCGCCGCGCGGCATTGACGAACGCCCAGAAGTCAGAAACCGCCACAGGCACGATGCTCCATTCTGCCGTATAGACGCCTCCCGACTTAAGGACCAAACTGTCGTCGGACAAACCGAGCGCCCCGTCGAGACACGAACTGTTGACATGCGCCTGGAACTCGTCGTTCATGGCCATCAGTCCGACGCCCGTTTTCGCCGTGCACCCAAATACGCTCGGGTTGCCGGGATCGTGCGCGACACCAATGTTCGACGCAGGCGAAATGCCCGCAATCCACGTTTTCTCCATCCGTCCTTTCAACTCGCACGTGTGGCGCTGAAGGATCGGCACGTCTTCTTTCGTGAGATTCTTGAACGTGTCGAACACGATGATTGCCTCGTCTTTCTGCTCGATGCGGCGGTTGTGCTCGTAGAATGAGTTCGAACCGCTGTTCCATTGGCCGTCGGGCGATGAGAAACGGCTTTCGATGACGTATTGCTCGCCGCCAACTTTGACCTTCAACGTGCTCGGATTTTCCGAGGCGGCCTCATACCGCTTCGGAAATTCCCTGTCTGCGTGCGACGCACAGGCAGGCTTTTGCGGCACGACAGTCGGGATCTCCCCCGTCGGCGCGGGCTGACGCGGCTTCGGCGGGGGCGGGGGCGTCTTCAGCAGCAACTGCGCGTCGCCCACGACCATCGCGCGCGCGGCATCTTTATCGGCGACGCTGCGGTTCTCGATCACGAGTGTGTTTTCGCCCGGTTTGAGGGAAAAATCCCCCTGCCTGCCACCCTCCTGGGGTGGGGCAGGGGGATTCAACAAGTCCGTCACGCGATACTCGAACTCGCACGCCTTCGCCCCGCCCAGCAGACCATAGTGCGGATCGGAATCCGGCTCCTCAAAGTCAGGCGAACTGTACACCGACGCCTCGCCTGTCGAAATCACCAGCGTTTCCGTCAACCCGCCCATCGTCTTCGACGTGCGGGGACGGTTCGAGAATCGTTCGCCGTCCAGCGGCGTTCCGTTCAACGTCAATTTCAACGCGCCGGTGGAGTAGCCGGCTACTTTGTGGTGCCGAATCCGCGCTTTCAGAAAGACGTATGCTTCCTTGCCCGCAGGAACAGCCGGCGCGATGAACGTGATCTCCGCTCGTCCGCCCGCCTTGATCTCTTTGACCTCGCCCAAGGTTACGCTGCGCGGCAGCGGCGTTCCCTTGCCTGCGGCATTGCCAAACAACATCGACCGCAGTCGGGTCCGGTTCGGCGCCCAATTGTCCATCGAGAGGGTCATCATTTTTTCCTGCCTCGGCTCGGCGGAATCACAATCCGAGATCGCCAGCTCGGCGTTCAACTCACGGTTCTCGCTCACGTTTTCGAGCTTGATCAGGTCGAAGGGGACCGCGGTTTCCAACGTGTAACCTTTCGGCGTCCGCCGCGCGGCAACCTGGATGCCTTTCACGCTGTGACCTTCGGGGTTGTAGCACACGGCCTCGGGCGGGAAGTCCTGCAATGGGTCGCCCGTCTTCTTGAGGCTGCCGGGGCTGAACCCGAACTGCCACTGGCCCGGCCCCCAGGTGTTGCGCGCGGGTTCGTGGCCGGGGTTCAGGTCGAGAAACAGCTCGATGTGATCGCCCTTCCACATGTCGGCGCCCCGCCCTTTTTGCGCGATGACGTCGTCGGTCACTTCAACCGCCACGTACAACACGCCCGCGCGCCAGGCCAGCCAACCTTTTGCCGAGAGATCGTCGGGACCTTTCCATTTGTCGGGACTATAGGTGGCGTGCGCCTTGTCCTTGAGGACAAATTGATTCGGCACTGCCTGCCAGTCGGTGAGGTCGCCATCCACCGTGAACGGCGGATCAGGCTTGAGCGGGATGACGTACAACGGTTCGTCAGCGATCCCGCAGAGCGGGACGATGGTAATCGCCACAAAGAAGCACAAATGCCGAATGCCAAATGCCGAATGCCGAATTAATGATTCGCGTTTATTCGTGTTCATTGGAGAGTTCTTTAGGCGATTCTACTTTGTGAAGTCTAAAAATTTATCTCTCAGATTTTTTGACAGGATTCACAGGATTTTTTGATGGAGACACCGAGGAGTTCATACCGACTCGCTTCGCGGTCGGGATGAACTCCTCAATCATCGCGCCAATCCTGTTCATCTTGTTAATCGGATGGGTTTCATTTCGTTGCCAGCGGATTGGCGTCGGACCAGCGCAGATCGTCGTAATAGCAGGAAAAAGACTTGTGCTCGGCGTGCGGTCCCTCGAAGGAAACATTGGAAAGTTTGCCCGAAAAATTATTGGGCAAGGGCATGGGGCTTTTCGTGCACAGCTTGCCGCCGAGGAACATCTCGAACTTCTGAGCGGCCGCGTCGAGCTTGAGAGTGACGCGATTCCACTGCCGGGACTCCCACGCGCCGTCGAGGTTCACGAGCTTCGCCTCCTTCTCATTCTCCGGCCTGGTCATGACCTTGAGGGCGCCGCTGCTGGCGAAATGGATGTCGGCGAAATTCGAGCCGGTGACATCGGTCAGCCGGGCCACCACGATGTAATCGCTGCTTTCCGCGTCGGGATAAACCCAGAAATCGTAGTACTGCGTCTGCGACAAGAGCGGTTGAATACTGGCGCCGCCGTCGAATCGCCGTGTGACCGCGCTCCGCGCGGGACCGAGGCGCAGCGCGTGTTTGCCGCCGTGGGCGACGTCCGCCTGCACTTCCGCCATGTCCTTCGTCACCTGCCAACGGAACTGCTCGGACTGTTGCGGCTGCGTTTCCAGGAGGTTGCCGACGCCATAATCTTCAAAGTCAATGACGAACAGATCGTCCGCAAGCGCGCGCGGGATTGCGACAAAATAGAGCAGGCACAACAGCGTGAAACAAAGGAAGCAAGAGAGAGGATTTGATGTGTTCATGTTGTCAGTTTCGGTCCCAGAACGTGGGCGCCACGTCGTTGCCCAAATCCGCCCAGGGATTGTTGATGTCTCGAATCTTCATGTAACCCACGTGGCCGTCCACCCAGCAAATGTTCAAACCGCGGTTGTGTCGGGCGTGCGGGGTGAAGGCGCCCGCGATGTAAGCGCCGGTGGTGATCGGTCCGGCGTCGTTGACAAGGTAGTAACCGCGGTGCGCGTTATTTGCGCCGCAGTAGGGATAGTAGGTGTCCAGCAACAGGATGGTTTCCGCCGGGTTGGCGATCTGGCTCAACCGGGCGGTCGGGTAGGTTCCGCCTCCGTAACGCGCATTGCTGCCGAGGTGGTAGTAGTTGTAGCCGTAGTGGATGTACGCTTCATTCACGACCGGGATGTCCGTGTCGCGCAGGGAGGGGCAAATCTGGATGCCGCCCGTGAACGGATAATATCCCAGTTTCAGGCTGAATAATCTCGACCAGGTGGGATCGGCATCAGCCGCCTCATAGTAACGAACAAAAGAGTCGTTGTTGTCGCCGAGGTACATGAGGTGGGCAAGCCCCAATTGCTTGATGTTGTTCATGCACCTGGCGCGGTTGGCCGTTTCCCGCGCATTTTTCAGCGCGGGCGCCAGCAACGCGGCGAGGATCGAGATGATTGCGACCACCACCAACAGCTCGATGAGCGTGAAGGCGAGGCGATGGAAGGATGGAAGCGTGGAGGCATGGAAGGATGGGAACCGCATTGGAGCGGTCCGGTTTGACAGTCCCATTCTTCCAACGTTCCAATCTTCCATGTCAGGCGCGAATGCTTCGCTTTTACGCCCTCGATGGTCGGGAGAAGATTCTTTCATTTTTGTCCTCCCGTAACTTTCGACTTCCTGGATTGAGGGACTTTGGTTGAACCGCGGACGATCAACCGGGGCGCCAGCGTGACGCCGGGCAGGTGTTTCTGCCCTGTCGCTTTCAATTGAACGAGCATTTGAACAACCCCGCGTCCGATATCCTCCATCGGCAGCGCCACCACGGTCAACGGCGGCGACGAATAATTGGCGGCATCCAGCCCGGTATAGCCGATTACCGCGACGTCTCCGGGCACTTTCAATCCGAATTCCTGACAGGCGCGCATCGCGCCGAACGCCAGCAAATCCCCTCCGCAAAAGATGGCGTCGGGCGGGTCGTATCTTTTCAAGCATTTCATCGCGCACTCGAAACCGGCGGTTTCATGGAAATCTTCCGTGTCTTCGATCTGCATCTTTGCATTCGCGAGGCCGTTGCGCAACAGGCCGTCCTGAAACCCACGCAACCGCAAGGTTGCGGAATAGGCGCGAATACTGTTCTCAAAAATCCAGAAGCTGTGACAGCCGCCGGCAACCAGGTGATCCGCTGCCAACAGCGAACCGCCGTAAAAATCACTGGTCACATAGTTGAATCGCGAAAGATGATCGAACTGGTTGATCGTCACCCACGGGATGCGGATGCGATCGAGAAATTCGAGGAAACGCGCTTCGCCGTAAATTGGAAAAGAAATCATCCCGCTTAATTCCGCCAGTCGGTCCTGAATCATGCCTTCGAGACGGCTGAGGCCGCCGCTGCGCAGATCGGCGGAGATCAATTGCAGCGCGCCTTGATATTTCGCCAGTTCCGCGTGGATGCCGACCAGGATATGGCTGCGGTAGGTATCGCCCTTGAGCGGATCGTCCGGATTTCCAGGCCAGAGGCCGACCGGCTTGGCGATGGCAGGCGGCGGGGGCGCCCGCCTGACAAACGTGCCGCGGCCCCTTTCGGGTTCGATCCAGCCTTCATTTGCCAGCTCGTGAAACGCCTTCTGAGCGGTGGTGAGGCTCACGTCGAACTCGCCGGCGAGGGAACGCGCGGTGGGGAACCGTTCGCCGACGTGAAGTTGAAGCTCGCGAATGCGGTCTTTCAGGTGCCGCGCCAGTTGCTTGTGTGCAGGCAGTATCTCGGCGAGATGTTTCATGTGTTTTGAATAACAATATGTTCTATTAAATAAAACACTTGAAGTCAACTGATTTTATCTTTTCCCGGAGATGCGTCTGACACAAAAGGCCGATTCTGATTGCCTGACGCCCGTCAAGGCGGATAAATCTTTGCGTCATGGCGGTAAAAGACGGATTAAAATGGACAGGATCGAATTTGAGACAACGATTTGCAGCGTTTGCGGTTCTGCAGCATGCGCGCGATGGCTGAGCGACCTGAGAGATCGGGCGTTTTCCCGTCCGGAAACGTTCACCCTCGTCCGTTGCGAGAACTGCGGTCACATTTATCAGAACCCGCGGCCCACAGAAGCCAGCCTTCGCTTTTGCTATCCGCCCGACTATGGGCCGCATCACGCCATGCGGGACGGCGTCGCCGCGCGGCTCAGAAGGTGGGTTCTCCAACGGGAAGCGGTCGCGTGCGCGGCACGGACGCCGCCGCAGTCCCATCTCCTGGAGGTGGGATGCGCCACCGGCGATTTTCTTGAGATTGCGCGCGCGCGCGGGTTCACGGTCGCCGGCGTGGAATCGGATGAACAAGCCGCCGGACGGGCGCGTTCGAGCGGGTTGGAGATTTTCACCGGCGTCTTGAAGGAGGCCGGTTTCCACGCGTCTTCATTCGACATTGTCTATATGAAACACGTCATCGAACATCTTCCCGATGTTCGGGGGACGTTGAGCGAAATCCATCGGATTCTGAAGCCGGGCGGATGGCTTTTTGTGGCAACTTGCAATATTTGCGCGCCGCTCACGCGCTGCTTTGGCAAGGACACATTTGATCTTGAAATGCCGCGGCATCTCAACATTTACAGCGCGGCTTCTCTGAAGCGGCAACTTGACGGAAGCGGTTTTCGGGTTGTTACCGTCTGCCATGATCCAGTGCCGAACTCCTGGATTCACAGTTGCCGCCTCCATCTGGAGGGTCATTCATGGGCGCGCGCATTTTTCCGCCTCGAAAATCCGTTGGCGCTTTTCATGTTCAGCCCGTTGAGCGTCACATTGGCTGCGCTCGGCCTTAGCAGCCGGATTCAAGTCTGGTGCCGTCGTCATGAATGATTATTTTGGCGAGATTCATGATCGCGTGGTTGCGGGTGAACTGGCTGAGAACCGCGCGATGTTGGACATGCTTTTTCCCGGGGTGGACATGGCCTCCCGTCTTGTGCTGGACGTTGGATGCGGAAGGGGCGGGTGGAGCCTGGCGTTCGCCGAGCGTCATCCTCAACTCGTTGTCGGATTGGATCTCAGCCGATCAAGCCTGGAAACCGCCGAATCCTTGCGCCAAGGTGCGCCGGTCCATTTCGCGTGTTCGAGGATGGAAAACCTGCCAATCGCCGATTGCGCGGCGGATATTGTGTTTTGCTGGGGATCGCTGCATTACGCAGACTCCCCTGAAATCGCGCTCAAGGAACTCCTGCGAGTCTGCTCGGATTCAGGCGAGTCATGGATCATGGGACATGCGGCCACATCCTTTACATGGCTTCACGATCTCATCCGCCGTTTCGTGAATTTGCTGCCCCATTCGTGCCGGTGGTGTTTGCTGGATGGTTGCGCAATTGTTTTGCATACGGTTGGTCGCGCGGCAAACATCAGGCGTTTCCACGGCAGCCACAGTGTGCGGCAGAAACTGGCGGAACGCTGGTTTTATCCCGGCGCGTTGCATTCGTTGCGAACAACCGATTTGATCGCCTGGGCGCGGTCTTATGGATGGAATGGGCAAGCGATTTCACTTGATTATCCCAACCGCCACAACCCATCGAACTCCATCCTGCTGCGGTTTCGGAAAATCAAAACCCCGTCCTGATCGGCGCAGAACAGGGTTTTATTTGCGGACAAGCCCTTACACGCGTGTCAAGCGCGCGTTGCTTCCGGCCCGCCTCAAGAATACGGTCCCCAGAACGTGTCCCCGCCCGTTGCATCGGACAGGGTGTCCTTGGTGGCGGTGCTGACCGTCAACCTCGCCGAGATGCTGCCGAGGGTGAAGGCGTTCCCCAGCGTGTCGTTGCCGCTGTTGGTGGCCAGCTTGCTGCCGGCTTTCAGCCACGGCGTCAGGTCTGCAAACGCCGGTGCATTGGAGCCCGACTTGTTGGTTTCCAAGGCATACTGATCCTTGGCTGCGTCCATCTGCCGGCACTCGTTCAGCACGGTGGATGCTTGGGCGCGCATGCGCGCGCGAAGGAAGCTCGGCACCGCAATGGCGGCGAGCAACCCGATGATGGCGACCACGATCATGATTTCCACAAGCGTGAAGCCGCCCTTGCTGCTGCGTAGTTTCTGGTTCATGGATGACTCCTTAGTTGATTTTACGATGAATTAGTCCGGTTCGTCTTGTCGAAAAGGCTTAATGCCCAATTGACAGTATGTAAATAAGCACATCTTGTGCCAGCATGCAGGCAATTTCTTCTGTTTGCAAACTGTCTCAAATTCGCCCCACGACGGTTGTTATACCGGAACCGATAGATTAAAAACAAAGAACCCCGTTCCGATTGAAGCGGAACGGGGTTCTGGGATCAGATGGACACCCATTGGGCGTCCTTCGCACGCTTCAGGAGTACGGCCCCCAGAACGTGTCCCCGCCTGTCGCATCGGACAGAGTCGCCTTGGTGGCGGTGCTGACCGTCAACCTCGCCGAAATGCTGCCGAGGGTGAAGGCATTCCCCAGTGTGTCGTTGCCGCTGTTGGTGGCCAGCTTGCTGCCGGCCTTCAACCACGGCGTCAGGTCTGCAAACGCCGGCGCGTTGGAGCCGGACTTGTTGGTTTCCAAGGCGTACTGATCCTTGGCTGCGTCCATCTGCCGGCACTCGTTCAGGATGGTGGACGCCTGGGCGCGCATGCGCGCGCGAAGGAAGCTCGGCACCGCGATGGCGGCGAGCAACCCGATGATGGCGACCACGATCATGATTTCCACAAGCGTGAAGCCGCCTTTGCTGCTGCGTAATTTCTGGTTCATTGGATGACTCCTTAGTTTACAGTATGATGTATGTATCGCTTCGTGAGGGAGCATTGCCCACCTCACTCTTCATAAGAAAGCATATCCTGTGCCACGAGGCCGTGACGCCCTTCCACCTTTGCAATTCAGTCCAATTCAACGCCGTGCCGAACGTCATGCCGGCAATGGTTGATCGAGAAAGATCACCCTCCCATGGGAAACCGTGACTTGCATCCTGCATGTTGGGTGAAGAAGGGGGACACTGGGGAACAGACCGGTGTTGAATGTTTGGCGGGAGCGTCTATTCTGGTAGCCGTTGCAATCGCACAACAGACCCTCAACCCCTCAAAATCATGCCTCGATATTGTTTCAAACTCAAGATCAAGCCCGAATGTCGGGAGGAATACATTGCCGTTCACAGAGATGTGGATCGCGCCCTGATTGCGAAATACACCCGATGCGGCGTGCGCAATTATTCGCTTTTCATGAGCGCCGCCGGTGAAGTGATCGGCTGCCTGGAGGTGGGTGATTGGCAGAAATTTGCAGACGCCGTATCCAACAGCCCGGAACAAAAAAACTGGGCAAAAAAGGTGGTAAAATTCTTCCTGGTCCAACCTCAGGAACCCGGCGGCATGGAACTGATGCCGGAGGTCTTCCACATGGACTGAACCCGCTGCATGCCCTCCTGCCGCCGATCCCCATGACGGGCGTCTTTTCCTCCGCGGTTTACAAGGCCACCGTCACCGTCTTTACCTCGGTGTAATTGCGCAGGGCGTATTCGCCAAGTTCACGGCCGATGCCGGACATCTTGTAGCCGCCAAACGGGGCGGCGGCATCGAAGACATCGTAGCAATTGATCCAGACCGTACCGGCCCTGAATTCAGCCGCCAACCGATGCGCCTTGCCGATGTCGCGCGTCCAAACGGCGGCCGCCAAGCCGTACGTGGTGCGATTGCCGCGTTCAATCACTTCGTCCATGTCTTTGAACCTGATGATGGACATCACCGGACCGAAGATTTCCTCGCGCGCAATTCTCATCTCGTCCTTCACGCCGGCGAAGACGGTGGGTTCAATGAAGTACCCCTTGTCGCCCACCCGATGGCCGCCGGTGAGCATCCTGGCGCCATCCTTTTGTCCCGCGTCAATGTATCCCATGACTTTATCGAACTGCTCCTGGCTGACCTGCGGCCCCTGGGTTGTGTTCGGGTCAAAAGGATCGCCCACCTTCTGTTTCTTCGTCCGTTGCAACATCTTCTCCACGAATTGATCGTGAACGCTGTTTTCCACAAAGAGCCGCGATCCCGCGCAACAGCACTGCCCCTGATTGAAGAAAAGCCCGAAGAACGATCCTTCGAGCGCTGAATCCAAATCCGCATCGGCAAAGACGATGTTTGGACTTTTGCCGCCCAGTTCCAATGTGACGCGCTTGAGGTTGGATCGGCCTGCCGCTTGAAGGATCAACTTCCCGACCTCCGTGGAACCGGTAAAAGCGACCTTGTCAATTTCCGCATGTTCGGAGATGGCGGCCCCGGCGGTCTCGCCATAGCCGGGCACGATGTTGACCACGCCTTCCGGAAAACCGGCTTCCATCGCCAATTCGCCGACTCTCAAGGCCGTGAGCGGCGTCTGTTCTGCCGGCTTGAGAACTATCGCGCATCCCGCTGCAAGAGCGGGACCCCATTTCCATGCCTGCATGAGAAGCGGGAAGTTCCACGGGATGATCTGGCCGACGACGCCCACCGGTTCATGCCGGGTGTAGGTGAAATAGGGGCCGCTGACGGGAATCGTTTTGCCCTCGATCTTATCCGCCCATCCCGCATAGTAGCGGTAACATTCGATGGTCAGGGGGAGATCAATGTTCCGGCTGTCCTTGTACGGTTTGCCGTTGTCGAGCGTTTCGAGCGTCGCCAGTTCGTCGGCGTTTTTCTCGATCAAATCCGCCAACCGGCTGAGACACCTGCCTCGTTCGCGGGCGCTCATCTTCCTCCATGGCCCCTTGTCAAACGCCTTCCGCGCGGCGCGCGCCGCCTTATCAACGTCCGCCTTGCTCCCTTCGGCCACGCGCGCGATCACCTCGCCTGTGGCGGGATTGAGCGTTTCAAAAGTCTTGCCGTCGGCAGCATCCACCCACTTGCCGTCAATCAACATTTTCGTCTGACGGATTTTGACCGGGGATTTGGCAGTCTTGGTTCGGGGAGCGGACAGGGTTGCAGTTGACATGATGATCTCCTTTTTGGTGTGCGGGGAAATTTGATTTTGAAGTTCCTGAGGATCAAGACCCTAACTCATTGCCACGATCTTTTCAAGCGTTTCCGGAAGCGCCTCTCCGGTATCAGGCGCGATCATCACCGGAGCGATGAAAAACCGATGGGCGTTGTTGTTCCACAACGGCGTCATCGTCAACCTGGCGAGACCCGTGCTGAATCCAGCAGCATCAAAAGGATGATGAACCGACCCAGGACCCGGCGGCTGGATATCAATTGGGGAAAGGGCGTTCAGTTGGTTTGCGCGAATCATGAGCATGGTCGAACACGCAACCAGGAGCAAATTGCCCGCAAGGCTCGGGACACGCTCGTAAAACTGGGCGACCCAGATTCGCATTCCTCTTGTTGGCAGGCGCCAATGTGCCACCGAAATTCGCGCGCCGAAACCCGACGCGCCGTCCCCAAATCCGGACATAAGCACCACCTGTAGCGCGGCGGTCATCCCCCCAAAAGGGGGACAAGCAGACCGCCGCTACAGTCCCGACATGGCGGGAATGGTTTGTTGATGCCGTTTCACTCGAAGAACGGTTCTTTTGTCCGGATTTGGGCGTCCCCAAGAATGGCCGGACTCATGATGTCCTTTCCATCGTCGAACTCATCATCCATGTCGAAAAAGAATTACAAGAGTCATGAAGCACGTGCTTCATCAAAATTGCATTAATCAAATGACGCGTGGTAAGATGTCGAATTATTTATGCGCGGCTATAGGGAATTCCTGCCATTCTCCATCCGGACACAGCGCCAATTCATGAACATGACAAATCCC
>JACQHZ010000187.1 GCA_016198745.1 Verrucomicrobiota bacterium | reverse complement strand
GTCCCTCTGCTGAGAGGGTGGCATGGAAGAAACAGCCCGTGCAGTCAGGCGCGGGCTGCAGCCCGCGCCGTCAGGCGCATGCTGCAGGTGTCCCTTGGATTTCACGCAAACAAGGATACAAGAAAAACCGATGGGGAGTCAAGCACCTTTTCCTTGTTTTCGATTCTTGACGCAAAAGATGGGTGATGGGTTGGGCAGACCGATAGTGAAAAAAAACTCGCATTCTTTCGCCGCAGCAGGTTAACTGGGCGCAACCCCTGATTTCGGAGGCCATTGCATGTATAAAATCATTGCGTCCGACCAACGTGAGTACGGTCCGGTTTCCGTTGAACAGTTGCGCCAGTGGGTGGCTGAGAAGCGGATCAACGCGCAGACGCTGGTGCAACCGGAGACCGGCGGCGACTGGAAACCGCTCTCGAGTTATCCCGAATTGGCCGGTATTTTGGCGGCGCCGCCGACATTGCCCGTCGCCGATTTCCAACCTCCTGCCGCCGGCGCCGACGCGCTCGCAGCGGAAATCCTTGCACGCGATGTTCCGATCAACATCGGCGCGTGCATCAGCCGGAGCTGGGCGCTGGTGAAGGCCAACTTCTGGATGGCGGTGGGCGGGACGTTTCTGGTGGTTTTGACGATGGCGGTAGTACAGTGGATTCCCATGATTGGCGGCATTGCGGGCATGGTTTTGAACGGCGTGTTGTCCGGCGGCCTTTATTGGTTTTTCATCAAAATGATCCGCGGTGAACCCGCCGACATTGGCGATGCATTCGCCGGGTTCAGCCGGGGTTTCGTGCAACTGATGCTGGCCGGGATTGTCATGGGACTGTTGTCGGCCATTGTGATCATGATTGTGGCGATCCCGTTTCTGCTGCCGTTTCTGATCGCTGCTTTCAAGATGCTGATGGCCGCAGCGGGCGATCCCACCCGGATCAATTGGAATTCGTTGATGAACAGCCTTGGCGTTTTGGGCGGGATCGGCATTCTCGTGTGCTGCCTGATGGGCATTTTCGTGTCCATCATCTGGTTGTTCACCTTTCCTCTCGTGATTGACAAACAACTGAACTTCTGGGAGGCCATGGAACTGAGTCGGAAGGCGGCAATGAAGCGGGTATTCGGGCTGTTCGGTTTGCTGATCGTTTCGGGTTTGGTCGTGCTCGGCGGGGTTTTGCTTTGTTGCGTGGGCATCTTTGTGACCATTCCCATCGCTCTCGGCGCCATCACCTATGCTTACGAAGATATCTTCGGCGCTCAAGCATCCCAAACCACTTGATCGTTCCACGGCCTGGGGTTGTCTGATCAGCAACCTCGTGGTTCTGCCGGGATTGGGTTCGCTCACCGCAGGCCGCCGGGTGGGGTGCGTTCAGGCGCCGATTTCCATCGCGGGACTTGTGCTGCTGAACTTCTGGCTGTTTTGTTTCGGACGCGTGTGGTTTCGCGAAGGCCGGTTCCCCGCCGATGGCGGGCCGCACTTCGGGTTGGGCGTGTTGGGATTTGGCGTTCTGGTGATTGTCTGGGCATGGGCGCTGGTCACCAGCATCAGCATCTTGCGACAGGCGCGAGTCTCGCCCGCGCCGCCTGTTTCTCATGAAGCCGCCCATTCTTGAAACGCCCTCTGCGAAATCAGCCCGGTGTTTGCCGCCGGCAGTTTTTGCCGCGATGCTGTTGCTTGTCGTCCTGGTCCGCGTCGCGGTTCAATGGAACCTGCCCATGCCCGTCTGTTGGATGCGCCTGCTTTTGGGGGTGCCGTGTCCGGCGTGCGGCAGCACACGCTGTCTGCTGGCGTGGTCCCGGTTCGATCTGGCGCAGGCGTTTCAACTCAACCCGCTGGTTTGTCTCGCCGTCGTCGGCACGATCGCTTGGTGCGCCCTCTGGCTCGCCGCCCGGCTCCTGCATCACCCGTTTTCCGACGGCTTCTGGCGGGGAAAAAATCCAACGCCTCGTCTTGCCCTCCTCGCGGTGGTCGTGGCGCTGAACTGGTTTTATCTTTGCTGGACGCTCCCGCTCTGAGCGGACCGGCGGTCACGCCCCGGCCATATCCAGCAATCGCTCCGAATCAACCGCCGCCAGGCGACGCCGACGAAGGCGGCATTGGGGTCTGGTGGCGGATTTGCTCGATGATGGCCACAGCCATGTCCAGGGCGCGTTTGGCATCCGCGCCGCTCACCTTCGGCTCGGACCGACGGCGCACACTTTCGACAAAGGACGCCAACTCCACCTTCAACGGTTCATCTTTCACCACCGGCACCGTGTCCCGCTTGATGACGCCGCCCTCCTTCCAATAGACGAGTCCCTCCTGGTTTTGGTAATCGAGCGAGATGTAGCTGTCGGAGGAAAACACGCGGATCTTGCGCAGTTTTTCCGGACTGATCCGGCTGGTCGTGATGTTCGCAACGCAGCCGTCGGCAAATTTCAAACGGACATTGGCGATATCCTCGCTGGAACTGAGCACCGCCACACCCACGGCGTCGAATGCGACCAGCGGCGCCTTCACCAGATGCAGGATCACGTCGAGATCGTGAATCATCAGGTCCAACACCACACTGACATCCGTGCCGCGTCCGGGGTAGGACGAAAGCCGGTGCGCCTCGATGAACCGGGGTTCGCGCAGATTTTTTTCGAGGTAGGAAAGCACCGGGTTGAACCGCTCGATGTGTCCCACTTGAAGGAGGCGTTGTTTTTCCTGGGCGAGGCGGACGAGGTCCTCCGCTTGGGCTGTGGTCTCGGTGATCGGTTTTTCAATAAAAACATCCCTGCCGCGTTCCAGAAAGAAACGCGCCACTCCATGATGCGCGATGGTTGGGACCACCACGCTAACCGCGTCCACCGAAGAGGCCAGTTCTTCCAGGGAATCGAAGGAGCGGCAGCGTGTTTTCCGGGCAATGGATTCCGCGAGTTTGGAGTTGAGATCATGCACGCCGACGAGATCGCATTCCCCGAGTTGCGAATAAATGCGGGCATGTTCCTTGCCCAGGTGCCCCACGCCCACGACGCCCACCTTGATGCAAGCGTTTCGGATGATGTGTGGTCTTTCCTGCACTTTGTGGCCTAAACGGGCATGGTTCAACGGTTCCCACCCAACTGTCCCCCTCTGAAGGGGGATCAGAGGGTGGCCCCCCAAGGTGGGGGGCAGGCAAGCAAGGTTTACGGTTCAACGGTTATCAGGCGGGCGGATTGGTTACAACCGCGATTTCGCGGAGGTTCATCTGGGCCTTTTTCGACCCCTGATACTCGTTGATTTCCAGTTCGAAGACAACATCCAGCCGATCCATTTTGCGCACCGGCAGCGCGCCGCGTCCGAAGGCGATCGCATCGATCGTCACACCGTCCTGACGCAACCAGAGTTTGAGATGCTTGCCGTCGGCGCCCACCTTTCGAGGCTCGGCGGCAACCTCCACTTTCCGCGCCAGCAACAAGGGACGCGGGTTGCCCATGCCGCAAGGCTCCAATCTTTGAAGTTCCTCGGCAAGAGACAGGTTCAATTGGGAAAAAGCCACTTCGGCATCCGCCCGTATCACCCGCTTCAGCCGTTCTCCATCCAATCCCTGATCTTCGATCGCATGTGTTTGCAGAGCGGTCCGCCATTCCTCCATCCGGCCGTTTTCAAGCGCGACACCGGCGGCCATTGCATGTCCGCCGCCTTGCAGAAGAAAGCGGCGCGTGGCTTCCACGGCCTGCGCCAGATTGAACCCTTCGATGCTGCGGCCGCTTCCCTTTCCGTTGCGGTTTTCATCCAGAGCGATGACAAATGTGGGCCGATGAAATTCCCGAACGAGTCGGGATGCAACGATTCCCACCACGCCTTCATGCCAACCGGGTCGGGACACCACGATCACCCGTGTCTGAGGGTCCTGCATTTGCGATTCAGCATCTGCGCGGGCCTCCGCCAGGACGCGCGACTCCTCCGCCTGTCGTTCGCGATTGGTGGCATCCAATTGACGAGAGAGGGCGTTGGCCTGGTCTTCATCGTCGCTCAACAGAAGTTCGAGCGCCGCCATCGCCGATTCCAAACGGCCGGCGGCGTTCAATCGCGGTCCGAGACGAAAACCGCAATCATAAACGCGAGGTTCCGCAACCATCCCCGAAATGTTCATGAGAGAGCGCAATCCTACAAATCCCGTTTTCGCCATTTGACGGAGACCGCTCTTGACGAAGATCCGGTTTTCACCGGTCAGAGAAGCGATATCCGACACGGTGGCAAGCGCCACCAGATCGAGATACCCCTTCAGATCGATCTCTGAAATTGCGTCCCGCAAATGAGGGTCGTTGGATTGGCGGGCGGATTTCAACAATCCATGGCAAAACTTGAATGCCAATCCCGCCGTGCAATACTCCGTTTGAGGTTCCGCCACCCATTTCCCGTCATTTTGATTTTCCGAATCAGAACTCTGAACTCCGGCCGCTGAACCCTGCATGCCCACCTTGTAGTTCACCAGCGCCAGCGGCTTGGCGGGGGATGAGGGTTCGTGATGATCCAGGATGATGACATCCACGCCGTCCGATTGCAGGGCGGCGACCTCAGCGCTGGAATTTGTGCCGCAATCCAGCACGATGGCCAGGTGTGGTTTGCCCTCCAGCAGACATCGCTTCACACCGGCGGTCGTCAATCCATAGCCCTCATCAAAACGATCCGGCAGAAAGGCGCGGAGTTCGGCGGCGCCCATCATCCGCAGAATGCGTTTCAACATTGCCACGGACGTCACTCCATCCACATCATAATCGCCGTAGAGCACGATTGTTTCGCGTTTTTCAATCGCACGCAAGGCGCGGGCAACCGCCGTCTCCATGCCGGGCAGCAGGAAAGGATCGGCGAGGTCGCGGAGTTGCGCGCTGAGAAAAGCGCGCGCCACGGGTTCATCCCGATACCCGCGGTTCCACAAAAGCTGCGCCAGGATGGGCGAAATTTGCAATGCCTGCGCCAGTGGCGCCGCCTCGGATGGAGACGGGGCCACTTCCCATTTTGTGCCGCTACGCATGAATCATTCTTACATCGCAACCCGGCTGATGTAAAACAAAGATTCCAACATTCTTAAATAATTTCAGTCGCGGGCGGCGCGAGGCGGTGGTGCTGCCGTCATCGGAAACCAAAACCCGAATCACGATTCGCATCGACCACAACATCATCGCCTGGTTCAAATCTCAAGTGGAAGCGCAGGGTGACGGGAACTACCAGACGATGCTGAATGACGCCTTGCAGGCGCACATTCAGCGCCAGGAAGAGCCGATCGAAGAAATTCTCCGTCGCGTCGTTCGCGAGGAACTGCACGCTGCGCATTGAGGTTCAGGCGCTTGGCATTGCAACAGCGCCACGCTGTCAAGCAGGTTCAGTGATTCACGGTTCACGGGTCATCATGGAGCGATGCTTGCGCCTGCCTGCGTGGCCAAAGCCAAGGACACTTCACCGCATTCGCCTCAGGCGGACGCATGACGAAAACCTCTTGTGGCGGATCAGGCCACTACAAAAAGGACCGGTTTGACTGCGTCATCGAGGTTGGCCATGCGGCTTTCCAGGGAAGCCAGCGCCAATCCCCGCTTGCGAGCCAGATGGAGCAGGTAGGCGTCGGGCCGTTGCGCGGCAAACACCAAGGCGATTCCAGCGGCACGCGCTTTCACACCCAGACGGCTCACGATGTCCGATACAGAATCCGCATATTGCGAAGTCATCATCCACTCGGGTAACTCATCATGGATGATCCACAGGAACGGCATCCGTTCGGTTGCGCTCGATTTCTGGTTCGGGTCGAAAATATTCCATTGTCAACACGCTGCTGATGGCAGATAGCTCGCGTTGGGCAGCATCTTTTTCGCTTCCATCAGGCGGTTGATCTCGTCCTCCGTCGTCTCATCCTCGTCCTCGCCGCCCTGCGCGGAGAGCGCGATATTCATTTGCGCCGCCGTCCGCCCGCCCTGGCTGGAATGCGCCTCGTCAATGATGATGGCAAATTTCCGGTCGCGGTGCTCGTCCCCGATTTCCTTCAACACAAAGGGAAACTTCTGGACGGTCGTGATGATGATCTTCTTCCCGCTTTCGATGAACTCACGCAATTGCCCCGAGCCTTCGGTCACAGCCCCGATGGTCGCCGAGACCTGCGCGAATTGCCACCGGCAGGCCGTTGATGAAAAGGCAAAGATCAAGCGCCAGTTGCGATTCATCCCGGCTGTAACGAAGCTGGCGGGTGACGCTGAAAATGTTCGCGGCAAACCGCTCGGCGGCCTTTTCGTTGCCGGGCGACGGCTTCCCGTAAAACAGACTCAACTTCACCGGACCATGCGTGATGCCGTGGCGCAGCACCTCCACCACGCCGCGCTTGGAAATCTCGCCCTGTAAACGCGCGAGAAACCTCACCCGCGCCTGGTTCTCCTTGTCCTTGTAATCGCCGAGGCCCAGCCTCTCCAACGCCTCGAACTGCGTGTCCGCGAAGAACTCAAACAATTTCACCAAGTCCACCGCGTGGTCGCGGTCGTAATCCTGCGGGTTGCCGGAAACATAAAGCCCGCGTTTGACCGCACCGTTCGTTTCCTCCGACGGGCCGGGGAACGGCGAGGCGGACAAATCCGCCGTGCCCGTCATCGCGGCGACGATCAGGGATTCGAGACCTTTTCCTGTGGTGTCAGTGTGTGGTTACAGTCGTTTCCGCACCTCGCGTAATGGTCCGCCGTTCTCGCCCATGTCATCGAGAATCTGCTTGGCGAACCGGGGCACGCTCTTGCCGAGGTGAATGAGCGTATCCTCCAGTTCCGATCCATTATCGTGACTGATTGCCACGAGTTTGGCGAAAACCACAGGGGGATTCATTGAGTAAAGCGTGAGCAGATAATCCTGGGGGTGCAGCGCTTCCACATGCCAAAGTTTCAATGCAGCAGACGGAAAATGCCGGAGGTTGAAAGTGACAATGACTGAAATACTGCCTTTGATGGCTGCCGCCAACACATGACGATCTTCTTCATCATTCGTCAATGCCGCAAGCAAATGCTCGTAACCCATGATCTTCGCGTCGGGAAAGGCGCGAGCTACCTCCCGTTGCCAAGAATCCGCCAGCTTTTCCGGCCATGGCGGATTCAACCTTCTCAAGTGGGTCCGCCGCACTTCGGCGAGAATTTCGTCGGACCAGCGTGGGGCATATAATCGGGGCGGTTCTGCCAAGCGCAGAAACAGGTCGCACACGCCAAAGTTGGCGAGCACGCACGCATCCAGCACAACGGGGAAATCCGCAATCATTCTTTCCCGGTGTAGCTTGCGTCATAGAGACCAGCTTTTTTCACCTCATTGAACAACCGGTTCAATCCCGCCCGCCGTTCCGCGTTCCGTTTCTGGGCGTAGTCGCGCAGATCCTTGAACGACACCCGGCGATGGGTGCCGACCCGGTGAAATGGAATCTGGCCCGACTCCAATAACGTCACGAAGAACTGCCGGGACATGCCGAGGAAGTTCGCCGCCGCCTGCGTGGTGAACGTCTCATCTTCCGGCATCAGCACGATGGCTTTCCCGTGCCGCATGTCCTGCAGCAACTTCACCAAGACCTGGTAAATGGCTTGCGGCAACCGGATCTCCGTGCCATCGGCACCCTTCAAACACGGATGCGAATCGCGCTCGGTCAGGTCAATCAGTTTGGCCAGCAATCCGCGTTCCTCTTCGGTCAACAACGATGCATCCAGACGATTTTCAGTGAGTTTCATGGTTCAAATATGCCTCATTTTTCGAAACAGTCAACGCTATAACCGCCGCAACCGCTATATGCGAACCTGTGATGTGACGATCATTTCTTTCCTCTCATCTTCCGCTTCAATCGCCACATCAGCAACCACAGGAGTTTGAAGGCCGTGCTCGCTGATGTCGGTGATACTCCTGTCGAAATTGCTCGGGCTTGAATAGCCGCCGCACCGGTTCATTACTGACGGTGCGAAAGTCAGGAATCGGCAGTTGATCATCGGGTGGCTCGACCAGATAAAGGAACCCCTCCGGCGTGTGGGTCACATGCGCCAATTTCCTCGCCTGCGTGCAGGTCAACTTGCCGGTCCGCTCCCATTCCTCAACCCGTTCCGCCGTTGTACTTCCGCCCACCTTCTTCGCCAAGGCGGCGGCATCCAGGTCCGCGCGCTCGCGCGCCCAGCGCAAAACTCTTGGTTGAAGAGTCAGGTTCATCTCATCAATCATTCTACCGTCTTCTGGACGGAAAATCGAGCGTTCACTTGGCCTCGGCAACGGCGGGTTCGGTTTCATCGGCGGCCAAATCCGGGTCCGAAAATTCAGCGGTCCCGGCCGTGTCTGCCGGCGCTTCGGCCTCGGCGGGCAGATGGCGGGCGGCTTCCCGAACGTCAAGCTGGCCGGTGACCACGTCGGCGATCAGCCGCGTCCGGTATTCGCGGATCAACGCGATTTCGCGATCGGCGCGGGCGATGACGGTCTCCAGATTTTGAGTTTTTCGCTGAACCGCGACAATGATTTCTGCCTGTTCAGCAACGGGCGGAAGCGCGACATTGAAATGAGAAACTTCGCTGCACATGAGCGCTCCTTTGGTGCTGCCAGCATCATCACTGATTCGACGAAGTTCCCGATAAGCAGCAGTCAGGAAAAGTTGAAGGTAGTCCGCCGATGTCAGCTTGGGGCGCGGCGTGATGTAAGCCATGTGCTGGTTGATTGTGGCTTCGCTGCTAAGAACTGCTGCTGTTCCGCGTGTCTTGCCCTGGCCTGTGATGGCGATGAGAACGCTTCCTGCAGGAACGCGTGGAAGATGACATTCTTGCAGGGCAAGCGATGTGACGAACTGATTTGCGCTTGCGATTGGGTTGCGGTTTACACTGGAACTATTCAGCCACGGATACGTGCCGTTCTTCCAGTAAGCCGTGTTGCCGCGCGAAGGCGTTGAGCCGTTGCCAATTCGAGCAAAGTGGCCAATCTGCCAAAGCTCCCAATGTTTCGGAATGTCGCCGAGCCAGGGGATGCCGGAGGGCTTCTTTGGCAAGGATGAAGGCTGAAGGCGGAAGGAAGAATGTCCGTTTTCATCCTGCATCCTTCTGACTTCATCCTTCCCTGTCACAGCGCGGTGGATGATGGCCTGCTTCTGCTCGTTCAGCAATTCGATCAACCGCCGCTTCGCCCGGATCAGCCGCTCCATCCGCCCGTTCGCGTGGTCGAGGAAGCGTACGATGGCGTCCTGCTCGCCGCGCGGCGGACGTGCGGAGTAAATCATTTTGAAATGCTCCGGGCGGAGACTCCACATGTCCGATGTAATCCCGTAAGACCAACGCTCCGCCTCCTTGGCGAAGTGCGGAGTGCGATAGAGATGATGGAAATACCGGGCGTTCTGTTCTTCGCGCAACCGCATGACGATATAGGCCGGGCTGATGATGCCGCGCAAATCCGAAACGCCAATCGCTCCCTGCCACGCGCGCATTTTGTTGTAAGCAATGTCGTGTGGCTGAACGAGCTTGTAGTTCGACTTGTCCTGGTTGGAACTGTCCTTCTTCGAACTGTCTGTCAGCAGCGCCTTCTGCCTGATGATGCCCTGAGTGATCGTGACTGAAAGCATCTCTTCGTCAGGGTGGTCGCGGTCTTTGACCTCTGCGAATAGGGCGCGATTCGGCAACACGGGCCAGTGTTGCGGCACGCGACCGAGCCACTCCTGCCCCGACTCCTTGTATGCTGGATAAGGCTTGAGCGCGTCGCTCATTTCGGGCCTCCCTTGAGCACGCGGCATGGCCGATCCGGTTTTGCGTTTAAGCAAGCAACCCCCTTGTTTTCAAGTGGTTGGGTGGTTGAGGCAGGCTTCATCAGGGTTTGCGTCTAAATAAGGAAGTCCCTGGAAACAAGGGGGTTGACGCGCCACCGACGTGGCGGCGCGACTTTGCGTCTCAATGAGGATTCAGGCCCAAGAGCGGCCAGACCCGACCGGGTAAGGCGATGTCCCAAATGTCCCATAAATGTCCCATTCCAATCGGCAGGCTGTGGTTCAAGAGATCCATCAAAGTCTCATTTCCGCTTGAGGACATAGTGCGATCCCCGGCATGCACCTTGATGCGTCCGTAGCTGAGCAAAAGCACGGTCTTTTCCTTGAGGCTCTTGTTCGGCACCTTTCGCTTTGAGTAGGCGGCGTGCCCCGGCTTTAGGTCCCAATGCGCTGGGACATTGCCGAGCCACCCCTGCCCCGACGCCTTGTATTCCGCATACGGTTTGAGGCTGTCAATCATTTCGCCTCCGTTTCCGGGTTTCCGCGGGCAAACGCTTAAATAAGAATTCCCTTTGTTTTCAGGGGGTTGCGTGATGAAAGGGGGGTGCATGAGGGTTTGCGCTTAAATAAGATTTCAGGCCCAGAATGGCAGGTAGCGGGCATATTTCCTTGAACCTCCGACTGTTTCATCAGGTTTGACCACTTTGGCCTCAATGGCGGCGGCGATGATCTGGGAGATGATGACGGTTTTGCTCTCAGGCTGGTGGAAGCGTTCGCGCAGGGATTGGTTGGTCATGCGTTTGCTCATGACCCATTTCAAACAGCAGTGCTGATAGCAGGCGCGGACGCGGTCGTTGCGATCCATCACCTCGAAGCCGCGCGGGGCAAGCAGGACGACCGAGAAGCGTTTGAAACCGGCGCGAAAATCCGGGGCGGGAAGTTGATGCCGTTCAATGGCCTGGATCACCTTGTCCACACCACTGCCTTTTTCCTCGCAGATGGCGAAGCGGCGCATGAGGTCGGCGAGGCGTTCATTGCGTGACTGGTAGCCGTCAATGAAACGATCCACTGGAACGAGCGGTTCACCTGGATTGGAAATCTCGACGCGATCAGTGTAAATCTCGATCATCACCGACGCGCCGCCGATGCGAAAATCCTGGTGGATGAGGGCGTTGGCCGCGAGTTCGCGGATGGAGACTTCGGGAACGAGTTTGACCTCTTTGCGCAGGGCATCTTCGATGACTTCATTCTGCGGAAGCTGCGACATGATGAAATGGACAAGTTCCCGGAAGCCCACGGCGTAGCCCTTGATGCCCGGCTGATCGAGTTTGGTATCAAGCTTGGACGTGTCGTTGTAAACGACCACGCGCGGCGCTTTTCGGGAGATGTCCGGGAAATCTTGCAGGCGTTTGGCCAGCAGCAGCGCACCGAGGCGGCGAATGGCGTAGTTGCTACCGACTAAATCCACCAGTCGCTCTTGTTGGAGGCGGTCGAGCACGCCCGCTTGCTCTGCGGGGTATGGCAACTTGAGCAGTTCAAAAAAACTCTGTACTACAAATCCTGAAAATCCTGTTTTCCCGGCAAG
>JACQHZ010000186.1 GCA_016198745.1 Verrucomicrobiota bacterium | reverse complement strand
GCGTTTCGATGGCGCGAGCGCGCTGCGTTCGATGTTACCGGTCTTCGCCGCATGGCAGAGTCATTTCGAGCGACGCCCGATCCCGCTCGACCAGCCGATCCCCTTTGAAGTCCCGCTCACGCACTAACGAGGCTTTCAGCCCAGGATGGCGCTCTGATTCCTGTCCGCCACGGCGGATTTTTCGTCCCAACCGGCGCCAACAAATTTGTCCTACACTCCCTGGACAAATTCGTGACTGTTGACTTGAGCAGTGCCGGTTGAAATGATAGAGGTGCTCGTCATGGACACGGGGTGGCTTTCAAAGGTTGTCGTCTTTTCAGGTCTTATGGCCGCGGCAGGCTTGTGGGCTGAGACCAACACCCACCATTCCGCGGCGGCAGTTCTCCAGTCGAAAGAAACCAGTCTTTACCGGTGTGAACTGGAGAGCGCTGAATATTCCGGCAACGTCAGCCGCAAGATCATCTACCAATCATACGACGATTCAAAAGCGGTCAAATCCGGCAATCGCGCTCAACTCAACATCACCATCCTGGTTTTCGGCCCCAAGGAAAAGAAGTTCACCAAGGGCCGGTTTGACAAGATGGCGTTTGTCGGCAGGCAAAAAATGCCTTTTGAGCACTGGGATGACTCCGAAACTCCCAAGTCCAAACTTGAGAAGGTTGTGGATGAAACCGGTAAAGATTTAATTGGCCGGTCCACCAGCCTCATGTGGGAAAGCAGAGACAACGATTTTTTCAAATTCCACCATAAAAAAAGCCCCCCCGATCTGCTGGGAACGATCCGGATTTCCAATCTCGAATCCCCAGCGGATAAAGCCAAAAAACTGACGGCGCTGAAAGGCGTGATGTATCTCTCCGCAATCACCGATGAGGGCAAGGTTGAAATCAAGCCGCTCTCCGCCCATTTCAACGCTCCCATTGCCCTGCCGGAAGGCGAATCGGTAACTATCAATCTTTTGGAAAAAAACACGATCTACTATACGATTGCGTGGAAAGCAAAGAACCAGAAGGACGCCGATCCTGATCTTTCTCCACAAATTCAGAGAAATTTTGATAAATATCAGTTCAAGTTCTTTACCGCTGATGGAAAAGAACTCCAAAGCGGCGGTTACGGATCTCGCGGGAGCGAAACTGAGGCCAAATACGATGTGTCTCTTGGCGGGGAACAGCAATTTGGGGAGGGTGCGTATGCCGTCGTCACCTTTCCCCAAAAGACCCAAGTGGTGGAGATTCCCTTTGAATTCAAGGATGTACAACTTCCCGAAGGAGCGGGGAGCGCCGCACCGCAAGGCGAATCTCCATCCCCGCCTCCCGCCTCAACAACAACACCCAGGGAAGCGGATAAAAAACTCCGGGATCTTCAGACCAAAGCGGAGACCGGTGATGCCAAAGCGCAATACACCCTTGGCGAAAGATATCTCCGTGATCCCTCTTCCGAGGAAGATCCGGATCCCGCGGCCATCTGGTTTCAAAAGGCCGCCGATCAAGGGAACCTCAAAGCGCAAGCCAAATTGGGCTGGATGTATGTTGAAGGAAACAGGGTTTTCCAGAATGAAATCAGGGGGATTCGCATGCTCAAGAAAGCCGCCGAAGGCGAAGAACCAGAAGCCTGGTATCACCTGGGGATGTGTTACCGGGGCGGACATGGGGTTAAGCAAGACAACGAAAAGGCGTTTCAGTGGTTGTCCAAGGCCGCTGAAAAGAACCACGCCGAAGCGCAGTTCCGCGTTGGGATGATGTTTCAGGAGGGCGCTGGAGTTTCCAAGGACGACGTGAAATCAACGGAATATTTTCGCAAATCCGCCCTGCAAGGGTTTGCCGACGGACAGGTTTATCTCGCATACAA
Source organism: Verrucomicrobiota bacterium (assembly GCA_016198745.1). Classification (GTDB taxonomy): domain Bacteria; phylum Verrucomicrobiota; class Verrucomicrobiia; order JABWAM01; family JABWAM01; genus JACQHZ01. The sequence continues at coordinate 11,460 of JACQHZ010000186.1, read as the reverse complement.
CTGTGTTGGCGGAAAAGGGGTGAAAAAAGACTGGGTGGAAGCCGTCCGATGGTATCGTCGCGCCGCCGAACAAGGCTCTCATGCCGGCATCAACAACCTTTCCCTTATTTACGCCGCTGGAGAGGAGGGGGTGCCCAAGGACAATGTCGAGGCTTATTTCTGGACAACCATTTTCCTTCGCGAGGAATGCATGAAAAACGATAAATTTTTCACCGACCACCTTGAAAAAATCAAAGCACAAATGACTCCCGATCAGATCGAAGCAGGGAAACGCCGCGTCACCGAATATGATGCGTGGCGAAAGTCCGCGGACGAAAAGTGAAGCGGATGCCTGCCCATGGTTTCTCAACGATGAGGACAATCTGCAAAGCGACCTCCAGCGTGTCCTCAAATTCCAGCCGCAACCTGCCGCTGCCTGTCAGCCAGTCGCGAAGACCGATCTCCCACATCAGGAAGGGGCCGAAATCGTGGTCGCTAATCAATTTGCCGTTCAGATGTGCGCGGGCGCACGCGCCCTGGTAGTGCGCACGCAGGACGACGTCGCGCGTTGCGTTCGACGTTACCGGTCTTCGCCGCGTGGCAGAGCCATTGCGAGCGGCGCCTGATCCCGCTCGACCAGCCGATCACCTTTGAAGTGCCGCTCACGCATTGACGCGGCCTGACCTCAGACTTTTGGAACCGTTGCTTCAAAATGTCCTGACATTCGCATTTCGTCGAGTTGTTTGCCGGAAAATCGCCGGCGTTTGCCGCGGTAAAGAAAAGCCGCAAACCGGATGTATTTTGCCCAGCGAAAAAGCTGGATGATCCCGCCGCGGCGGGAGCGAAACCGGTATTCCACGAAAAATCGGGCGCCATGATCCTGAACGCTGAGCCGGGCCTTTCTGGCTCGAAGCATGATCGGTTGACCATCAAACAATTGCCCGTTCAATCGCGCTTCGCTGACCGGCGTGAAGTGAGTCGGGATCAAGGTGTTGACCGAACATTCCTCGATTGGGATGGGCGATAGTTCGCTCATCGCGCGAGCGGCAAACGCGACCCACCTGCCGTCGCGGGACGGTCGCACGGTAACTTTGCCGGTCTGCACCAACACGGCGGTTTCGATCCGGCCACCCCGCTGATCCGCTGTCCATTCCTGGGGTTTCCCTTGGAACATGACGCCGCTGATCACGCTGCGGATGTCGCGCATGCTGCGGACATTTCTTTGCAAGGCATAATGGAGATGGATTGGGAAGGTGTTGCCCCAATGCGTCAGACGCCGATAACCCAGGCACCACCTTTGGCGTTGAACCTGGACCAGCTCGCTTTCGCCGGCCGGCAGCAAGTTGCCTTGCACCGACACGATCCGCCGCCGTTTTCGATCCAGCGTTCCAAATTCGCCCCACGTTGTGCGCGCGCGCAACCGCTTCGGGAATCGGCGACCGCGAATCCCGCCTTGGCGGGACAACGCGTCTTGGGGAACGTGGTATTTTGTGGACATAATCCAGGCCGGTCCCGACCACGCAAACGGGAGGTCGCCGTCATGGGGGATTAACAAATCGGGTTGGTGCGCATCGAGCAACTCCACCACCGACCGGTCCCTGGAAAGGCCGGTATAGGCCAGCAGGATGCGCGCCTGCGAGCTTTGGCCGAGCGCATCAACCGCATAAGCGCATGAGTACGGCCCGCATGAGCAACCCAGGTGCGGATGATAAAACGCCAGTAGTTCGCGCCAGATTCCGGCCTCCATTTGCAACGCCAGTTCGCGCGTTTCCGGGTCAGGAACCAATTCCGCAATGTTAGCCAGCGCCAGCAATGAGACCGGCGTGTAGGTCGGGCTGTTAAACTGATGAATGATCCACGATGGCGCCGCTTGCGGGCCGCCCGGACGCTGCGCATGCCAATAGAGCGCGCGGATTGCATTGCGTCCAACGGCTTGCATGCGTTCGCGGTTGTACACCTCGGGAATCGAGGCGACCGGACTCTTGAATTCGTATCGGTCCATGACCAGCGGCGCGTCGGCCAGAAAGAATGTTCCCATACAGGCGAAATCGTGCACCGCCGGCGACGCGAAACGCGTCTCCAGCATGTTCAGGTATTGAACGCCACAGAGTTTCAAAGGCCGCTGTCGAGCCGCAGGCGTGAGTTGACGCGCGTGTCTCAGCAGCAATTCCACCGCCGCAATGGGCGCAAAATTGTTGGGTTCAATCGGGGTGCGGACCATGATCCGGTTGGCCAACCGCACGTCGCGCGGTTCACCGTTCAACAAGCTGAAACAGTTCCATAATCGTTCGCGCGAATTCGGGGCGCGGCCAGGATAGACAAACCGCCCCTGGTCGTCGAACCATTGATGCAATCGCCGCTGATGCGCTTGTGTAAATTCGCGCCGGACACTCTCGCGGCCGAGCCGCCGCCATGGCGGGGCAGGCGCCAGATATCGGGAACGGGTTTTCAAGCGCATTTTAGTTCAACCCTCTCGCCCGTTTTCGAAAACGAGAGTTTGATCTGCTCTTGACATCCGACCGGTCCCGCCCTGGCGACGATCCTTGCCTCGCGCCACCCGGCAAGGCGGGACGAAATAACCGCGTTTTTGCCCGTGTCGAACCACGGATTGCTCAGCTTGGTCTTCACCGGTATTGTCGCCTCGCAATGAACCCAGGCCACGCGCTCGTCCGTTTTCTCTGCGCTGACCAACACGCCGCCCTCGGCGCGCAGGTTCTTAAAACGCGCCCGCTTACCCGCCGGCAGACCGGGAAACACGCGGATCACGCCGCCGTGACTTTGCAGCAAGGTCTCGGTCGCCGCCATCAAGAACGCGCCGCTGCCTTCCGAAGCGGGCGAGGTCAGACGTTTCGCGAGCGGATTGGTCGTCGCCGCGACCGCCGCATCGGTCGAGTGGAATTCGGTCAGTGGCGAAACCCCCTCTTCCGGTATCTCCATTTCGCCCGCGGGGATGTTGGCGAGGTTTGCTTCGGTAATGCTCGGGTCAAGTTCGATCACCGGATCGTGACTGAACAGCCCGTTCGGCTTCAGGTAAAGCCGCAGGAACTCCTTCAAACCGGCCCACGCTTCCGCGACGCGCCCCAACCGCAACGCCGTCATTGTCGGGAAGAACAGCGCCCAGGCGCGGCGATAATGCCAGCGACCCGGTTCGTCCGCATAAGAAATTTCTATGTCGCGGCGGCTCAGGGCATCGAGCGTGCGCGCGGCAATCGTCAAGAGCCGCGCATCCGTTTCGTTGCCGGGAAAAATCGGATACAGCAAATAACTCGCCTGGGTGAAATGTTTCCGATCAATATCTGCGCCGTTCACAAACTGGCCGGCTTTGGTTGGATAACGCGGGTAATGCGCAAGCACATCCTCCCACTCGCGGCGCTCGTCGGCGTCGCGCTTCAGTTTGCGGCTCGCGGCGATCGCGAACTCCAAACACGGTTTCAACAATGCCAGCGTGGCGATGTCGTCGCCGCTCAGCGTCCGGATTTCGGGCGAGATCATCAGATCGAGTCGGTACCGGCCGCCGGGTTTCCGGATCATCCAAGAGACGTAGAAGCGCACAATTTCGCGCAGGTACGGATAGATTCGGTCCCGGAGAAGCTGCGCATCTTGCGTGAACCGGTAAGTCCACACCAGGATTAGACCTGAATACGCGCCGCCAATGAGGCTGTAGCGATATCCGCCCGACGGCACCTCGGCGCCGAGTTGGTTCATGGTAAGCGGCAGACAAATGCCGGGGCGCTCATACACCGCGCGCGTGTGCCGCCGGCAACGGTCCTTGCAGTTCCAGTACGTTTCGATGAATGGCTGCGCCAGTTCGGGATGGTTTGCCGCAAAGACCGGCATCATGGGAATCTGGACGTTCTGATCCTGCGTGTAGGCCGGGCCGAGACCCGGCCGCGCGGCATCCGTGAACCCAAACCACAACCCGAACAAACCCGGCACCGGCGCATGTCGCAGCAAACTGCCCGTTTCGTAGAGGCTGAAATACCAACTGCGTTCAACCTCGGGATCATCGGGAAACTCGACCCGCGACTTTGACCAAAAGTCGCGCCACCATTTCTGATGCTCGGTTTCCAACCGCTCGAAACCTTTCTCGATTGCCGCGTCAATAAGTTGATGAGCGAATGCAAGCGGTTCTTTCGCCTCAAACGAGGTGGCCACCGCCACGAAGATGTCCGCGTTGCCTTCCAATCCCAGCCAGGCGCGATCACCCAATTGCTGCGCTCCGCCGACCTGCGAGGCGCTGACGCGATAACGGACGGAAAGCATTTGGTTGAACCGATCGTCGACGGCCGCGTTGGCGCCCGGCACGGCGGCGAGCATCATGACATAACGGGCCCGGCCCTTGGCCATGGGCAGTTCTTGTGCAAACCAGATTCGGCCGCCGGTTCCGCCGCGGCGGTGATGGCCCTTGCCGGTCCCCTGAATGCTTTCGAGGCGCCTCCACCGCGGACGGTTCAGGTCCGCGTCCAACGGCCGCACCAACTCGATGCGATTCGACCATAGCGCCGCGCCAACCTGCGCGAAGCGGATGGCCAGCACATTCGATTGCGCCGAGACAAAGCTGCGAATGCGCGGATGCGACAAGTGCATGTCGAGCTGAAGCGCGTCCGTCGCCTCGGCGAGCGCGAGGCGTTGCTTGATCTTATGTGGGCGCGCCGCGCTCCACGAGTATTCGTCGTGAATGCGCAGCGTCACGAGGCCGCACGATTTGCTGAGCGGAGAAAATGCGCTGCATTCTTCTTTGTTCAGAAACTGCGCCTGTCGCGTGCCAAGCTTCTTCATCCGCGCGCGCACCGCGCTGTCTTTCAGAAATCGTCGCGCGCCAGTGCGCCCGTCAAACACATCGGTCTTGTTCACCGTCCACTCGACGCCGTAAGGCGCGTAACAGATCGCGGCCAGATCGCCGTTGCCGAGGATGTGACCGTCCTGCCAGAAGCGCGCCGCGTCGGGATAGATCAGGTCGTTTCGCTCCAGCACGGCTTGATGTTGTTGCCAATCGGACATGAGGGAGGCAGGGTCACGGTGTTTGGGTAGTCCGGCCTTGCGGCCAAATGCCGAAGAAAATCGGCTCAAAAGCCGCTACAAACGCGTTCGGCAAGAGCGCACCGTGCCCATCGATGTAAATCACGTTGCCGCCGTTGCCGCGGTGCATGTCCGAACGCCAGTCCGCTCCCCCGTTGAGGCCGGACTGTGACCCCTGAGTAGCCATACGTTGGTCAGCAACCATCGCGGTGCGATCGGGATATGGAAACCAGTCAAGTCGCGCGCCGCAAATGCCGTACGCACGAGTCCAGTTGTCTGGCGGAGGAACTGAAAAGGTCGTCTCGAAAAGGCCGTTGATCCCGTACGGACCGTAGGATTGCGTTGGCTCCTTCCGACTGGCCGTCGGACAGCGCCAGAAGCCCTTGTTGTTGCCATAGGCCTGAGGAACCCAGTCATCGTCACGCGTGGTTTTGGTGACGCCGGCATGGTAAAAAACCTGACCATGCCACGTGACGCCTTGTGTGCCATCAGAATCTGTGTACCGATTGTTCGGGAACGTGTCGTCATGGTCGTTCAGATAAAGTCGCAGCGCGAGGTTGATCTGATGCAGATTATGAAGGCACACTGCGCCGCGCGCCGTTTCGCGCACGCCGCTCAGCGCAGGCATCAACAACGCCGCCAGGATCGCGATAATAGCGACCACCACCAAAAGCTCCACAAGCGTGAACGATCGTTCTACGGCAAGGCGGGGACGGCGCCCCTGATTCGGAAATAAGCGGCATCCGTAGCGGCGGTCTATGACCGTCGCTTCGCGTTTTCCGTCGAGAACGGCCCGACGGCGGTCATAGACCGCCGCTACAACGTTATCGATGGTTTGTTGATGTTGTTTCACTCGAAGAGTTGTTCTTACGTCCGGATTTGGAGGAGCGGCCTGGCAGCCATGTCGCGAGACCGCGTCGCGATCGCGACCTGGCGGCTGCCGCAGCCATGGGGCCGCGACCTCCATAACGGCAGGATTACATGTCGGCTCTTCATGATTACCTTCAAGCGCATGTGTCCGCCAGCTTGCCGCGAATCACGATGGGCAACGGCGGCAAGGGATCGCCGGCGGCTGACTTCCAGAGGAGCGCGACCATTTGTCTGGCGATTTCAGTCAGTGGAAACTCATAACGAACCACTGGCGCCGCGTACAGATGTTGAATCTCCTCGCTGGCGCAGCAAACGATCCGCAACTTTGCGATTATCTTCGCCCCGCGTTCTTGGAGCGCCAGGCCGATGCCGCGCATCGCCACATCATCGCGCACGATCAACCCGTCCGGCCACGCGCCCGCCTGATCCCAGCGGTCCAGGAGCGCGCGCATCTGGTCGCGGCCGAGCGATTCGACGGTTGTTCTGCCGGCCCATTCGGTTCGTTTCAGGTTGTGGATGCTGTTTTGGCCGACCTTCAGGCCATGCGCGGAAGCGCCGTCCCAGAAACCATCGAGATCGCGCGTGTCTTTCCCCCCCGACAGGGCGCCGCTGCGGAAATAAAAAAGATGGCGACATCCTCGCTGCGCAAGATAGTCCACCGCTTTTCGGGTGAAGTCATAAATATCGAAATAAATGGTCTCCTCATCGAGCAACACCTTCGGAAGACGAGCCTGAAGCACTTCATCCTTCAAACGACCGGGCGGCACGCTGATCCACAACAGACCTTTGAATCCCGCCTCTGCGGGACAGCGGATATCGTCAATGAGCTGTTGAATGATCACCGAAACCGCTTTGGCATTCGTGTTGCGCAGATCGTCGTACAACCGGCTGCGCCAACCGCGGTCGCCGGTCTCCTTTTTCAGCGCGGCCGCCAGCGCCCGGTGAAAGTAGTGTTCCGGCACCAAAAGACTCGGCCCGATCAGGATGCCAACCGTCGCTTTCGCGGTTTGCGCCCGGACAAACGTCCCGCGCCGCGGCGCGCGCTCCAGCAGGCCGTCGGCGGCCATTCGTTTCAGCGCGCGCTGAACCGCCTTGTAATCCACGTCCCATTTCCGCGCCAACTCGCGCGACGACGGCAGCCGCGCGCCGGGTTTTAGCGCCGCGCGTTGGATTTGACCGCGCAGGTAACGTTCGATCTGAACGTGGACGGGATCCGCCGTTTGAACCACGAGATCAAGGTTCATTGATACATTTTGATTGCTTAATGGAACCAATAGGATTAAATAGACCGGAAGTCAAGTGTAAACATGAAGCTGATCCCCCGGTTACAGCAGGACACGCCGCGTGTTGGAGGGGCACGCTCCGTCGTGCCCCCAGGCTGTCAACACGAAAAGGCGCCGACGAAGCGGCGCCCTTCATCCGAAGGCGCGGACGGAGCCGCGCCCTTCATCTTACGAATCCGTCGGCAGATCCTCATGACGCTGTGCATCCTTGCGCTGTTGGCATCGGTTGTTACCGCCTTAGCGGGACAGGCGGATGCGAACGCCGCCGATCACCGCCACAGCGGGACAGGCCAACCGCGGCCGGGATTTCTGCCGCCGGCGTTGAAAAGTTCGGATATCCCGATCTCAAAAGTTCCAACTACCCAGGAGGAGGTCAATGACCTGACGCAAGCGAAAGGTTGGGGCATCCTGTCGCCGGAAGTTCTGCATGAGAATTTGACGTCGAGCGGCGGTCTATTTTTTGAGGACAAACCTGTCGGTGTGGAACTGCCGCATGCGACCTGGGCGCAGCCGTGGGCGGGCGGGCGAGTCAAAGCGCTGGTCGTTACCGCGCCCGTTTTGGCGCGGCAGGTGGTGGAGATTGCGCAGCGGTTGGACGGCGAGGTCTTTACGTCGTTCTTGCCCGGTGGCGCTGAGTCGTATTATGAGGACACGCCCGGAAATGCGGAGGCTCTGGAACGAATGACACTAGATCGTCTGTCGCAACATGACCCGGACGTGGTCATCCTCTCGCGTTTTTGGAATCCAAACAGTCAAAATATCCTGGCGCCGCGGGTGTGGCCGGTATTGCGTCAGCGGGTGGAGGCGGGAATGGGTCTGGTGCTCATGATGCCGGAGGGACGAAGCGCCAAAGACGCTGCCACCGCAAAATCGTTGCCGCCCGATCAATGGCCGGCGGTGCCCGGTCTGGTCAACATCTGCACCGAAAGCTATCAGCAACCCAAGGCGCTCGATTGGCTTGTTACCGCCGGGGCGGGACAGGCAACCGGCGCGCCGCATTTCACGTGGTGGGGGTTGCCGTACGGCGACATGGGCAAGATCGTCTTGCCCGGCGTGCAGTTCATCGAGGACGGTTGGCAAACTGTTGCAAAAATCGGCGGCCAACCCTGGATTCTGACGAAGGAAATTGGAAAGGGGCGAGTGGTGGTGATTCTGAACTTTGGGGATCTGCTGCCGTTTGCTGAGCGCGAAGACGGGCGGCTTGGCCCGCAGCAACCGTGGCGGCCGAGCCGTGAGAATCGTCAACTCGATCATCGCACCAGCGTGCCGATCAAGGCGCTTTTGTGGGCGGCGCGCAAGGACACGGGCGTGCTCTTGCAGTTGGATTGCCCGCAGTCGGTTTCTTGGAGCCAACCGATCAAGGTGAACGCCCGCGTGTTGAGCAGCCCGCTGACCGGCCGCGGCAAAATGGAACTGTCCGTGCAGAACGAGGATGGCCATCGGGTTTTTGCCGGCGAATCCGCCTGTGACCTCAAGCAAGGCGCGCACGCGCCATTCGAGGCGCGCGCGCCGGGATGCAACGGCCGATATTTCGTTGACGCGGTTTTGCGCGATCAAGCGGGCCGAAGCCTCAATTGGCACCGCGCGGTCGTCAACGTTGAAGACGGATTAAAATTGACGGTTAAACCTGAAAAAGACGTTTACAAAGAAGATGAAACGCTCGTGGCTGAGGTTACAAGCCCCGGAGATGCCGCCGGCTGGTTTCCGCTTACATTGTCGTGCGAACTATGGGATCGCTTCGGCCGGTTGATCGCCGCCAGCAGCAAAGACCTGTCCCGCCCTAGCGGTGATTTCAAAACCGGCCCACCCGCGTTGCGTTTCGAGACCCAACTAACGGATTGCCCGAGCCAGGTCTTGATGTTGGTGGCGCGGGCAGTCGCCAAGGATAAAGCGATTGCTTATGCCGAGGCGGAAGTGGCGGCGCCCCGATTTGGCCTTGAAGACGATCATCGCCTGATTGCCTGGTTGCCGTATCTGTGGGAACGACGCGGGTTGCATCTGCAGCTCGTTCATCGGCTTGGGTTCGATACCCTCACGATTGGCCCCTGGGGACCGCCGGTTGAAGAGGCGCGACGCGCGGCTTGGAACGGGCTGGGGCTGTTTGTCGAGAATGCAAATCATCTGGCCACCAGCCTCAGCGACAAGAATTTTCCGGGCGCCGGGCCGGAGTATGACAAATATCTGGACACAACCTGCCGACCCGTTGCCGACCGGGTCTTGCGCAAGTTCGGCCTGCGTTTGCTCTCGATGTCGAACGAAGCGGTTTTTTATAAGGGAACGCCACCGGAGAAACGCGTCATCACGCCCGTCCAGGAAACTGCGTTTCGTCAATACCTCAAGGAAATCTATGGCGATCACCGCCAGGGCGAGACAGGCATCGCCGCGTTGAACCGGCAATGGGAAACTGATTTCAAAGCCTTCGAAGAAGTCAAACCGCTGCCCTACGGATCGAAACCCATGAAACCGAATTTTTCGCGTTTCATCGATTGGGACCTGTTTCTTGAGCATGTCTCGGTGCAAGAACAGAAAAAAACCGTTGATCTCTATTTCCAGACCATGGGCGGCTCTTGCCCGTGGGGTTCAACCTCCGGCGGCAACACGGAAATGCAATTTGCGGCCGGGGCAACGCTGCACGGCAACACCATGGGCGACGGCAAGCAACCGCTTTGCTCTTGCGAACCGGGTTGGTTCGATCTGACGCGTCGGTCCCGCCCCGGCGGTGATGGCGGAACTGCCTTCGCGTGGATCGGCTATGATTATCCGGAATGGAAGTACAATTATTTTCCATGGCACAACGTGTTGCACGGTTCGAAGACCGACGCGGTCTTTACCACGGGCAACGCGGTTCATCCCGCGGGCGCCATGACGCGTCGCGGCCAATGGCATCTGCAACACGAAGCCGACATCCGCAACGGCATCGGCAAACTGCTGGCCACCAGCAAACGCAAGAACGATCCGGTGGCGGTGTTTCACAGCGACCTGAGCCAAAGCATCGTGAACCATCATGCTTCCTTGCAGAGCGACGATCGACTCGCCGGACAGTTCTATGGACGGTTCCGCGAGGCAAGCGGCCGCTCGTTCATGCAACTGCTTTTGGACGCGCAGCTGCATCCGACTTATGTCACGGCTCTGGAGGTGGATTCGGGCCGGTTGGCAGAAATGAAAATCCTCTTTCTGTGCGGCGCGTTTGCCATGTCCGAGAAAACCGCCCGGGCGATCCGCGAGTTTGCCAACAATGGCGGGATTGTGGCGGCGGACTTGGCGCCAGCGATTTTTGATGAACACGGCAAATTGCTGGCGCAAGGGTGGTTGGACGAGTTCTTCGGTTACAAACGAAACAGCTTGCGGATGTCGTCGTATCCGTCAGAATACACCCTGGGCATCCTCAAAGACACGCAGGCGCCCTTCTTTTTGCCCAAAGAATGGTTCTGGGTCGAGTTGCGCGAAGACGATATCACCGTCACCGATGGCGCGGCGCTCGGCCAGCATATCGTCAGCACCCAGCCGCCGGCGTTCATTTTCAAGCGTCACAGTAAAGGGGCGTCCCTGTACCTCAATTATCTCGACACGCAGTACTACAAAACTCGCGACCCGCGCCATCTCAATTTCATGCGGGCATTGTTGCAATGGGGTCCCGCCAAGGGCGGAATAAACCCGCGCGTGGAAGTGACCGACGGACACGTTGCGCTGGCGCAATTCGACGTGACGTATTTCGAGGATGACCGCGCGATTCACGCCGGGCTTGACCGCGACCAGCGGGACATCCGCACACCGGACAAAGTGATCGTGAACTTTCAGCGCGAAGGCTATGCTTATGATGTCCGTGAACGCAAGCACCTCGGCCACGGGCGCTCTTTTGAAGTGGAAGTTCCGTCGTCCAGGCAAAAGTTGGTGTCGCTTTTGCCGTGCAGGATTGAGGACGTCACGGTGAAAACCTGTCCCGCTGAGGCGGCGATGTCGCGTTCTGTGCGCCGGGGCGAAACCACCGAATATACGATTACGCCGCGGCTGACCGGCCCGCCGACCAGTCTTGTGTACCGGATCAACGTCGTCGCTCCGGATGGCGAGGAGAGCGAGGCATATTCGATGAAAGTGCGAACTCCGACCGGTCAGGCATCGTACCAAGGGCGACTCCGCACCGCGCTGAATGATCTCGTGGGGACCTGGACGATTGTCGCAACCGAAGTCGTTTCAGGCAAGTCGGGTAAAGCAAGTTTCCAAGTCAAGTAAGAATCTACAAATAAACGCATCGCGGCATAGCCGCAACCAACGAACTTGTCCCCCCTCTGAGGGGGGATGTAGCGGCGTC
>JACQHZ010000196.1 GCA_016198745.1 Verrucomicrobiota bacterium | reverse complement strand
GGACTACCTCCTGCACATTATCATTCAGGCAGCGAACTACACCGTGCTGGCGGTGTCTTAAGAATTGCTCGCCCCGCAGACAGGTCTCTTGTCCTTCGCCCAGGCGGCGTTCTACGGCATCGGCGCGTACACGTCGGCGTTGGTCGTCACTGGTCACTGGTGACTTGGGATTTGTGGTCGGCGTCCTCGCCGGAATGTCAGTGGCGGCAATCGTGTCATTGCTGGTTTCACTGCCTTCTCTCCGTCTTCACGATGACTACTTCGTCATTGCCACGTTTGGGTTTCAGATGATCCTGTTCAGCATCTTCAACAACTGGATGGAAGTGACGCGCGGACCGCTGGGGATTGCGGGGATTCCGCAGCCGGTCATCCTCGGCTGGCACGTTGACTCGCATGGCGAGTTTCTGGCCCTGGCCCTCTTCTTTGCGTTCTTTGCGTTCTTTGCGGTTCACCTTCTGGCTTCCTCTCCCTTTGGTCGCGTCCTCCACGCGATCCGCGAGGATGAAGTTTTCGCGAAATCGCTCGGCAAAAACACGCTGCGGTTCAAGGTGACGGCGTTTGCGGTCAGCGCCGCGCTCGCAGCATCGGCAGGCAGCTTGTACGCGCATTACATCACCTACATTGATCCGACGAGTTTCACGGTCATGGAATCCATCCTGGTGATCTCGATGGTGATCATCGGCGGGGCAGGCAGCACCTGGGGGCCGTTGATCGGCGCGGTGGCGCTGGTGACGTTGCCGGAGGCGCTCCGGTTTGTCGGGTTCCCCAGTTCCGTGGCCGCCAACCTCCGCCAGATCGTCTATGGCGGGCTGCTGGTCGTCATGATGATGTTCCGTCCACGCGGGCTGGTGGGGAAATACGGGTTTGGGCGATGAGAAAAACCACGAAACATGCGAACGCCAGGAAAAGATAAACCACAGCGGGACGGAGATACGGATGAGTTTTTGGCCGGATGGTCACAGATAATCGGCGTCTATCAACGTCATTCGCGGTTTCGCAAGCTCTGCGCGCCTTCTGATCCCCGCTGGCTCAAACGATTCTTGATGGGTTGCGCACAAAGGCAGCATCGGTTACAGTGTGACCATAAACGGAGCATGACATGAGCAAACCGAACGAGACAGACGTTTTGGAAATCCCAAGGACCATTTGGGAGTCGGCGGAAACGAAAGAAGATGTCGAAGACTGGCTTCTGGTCCACAACCCCAGGCAGATCCAGCAACTGCGCCGCATCCGCAAACAGGAAGACCGGGCAGGACAAGGCAAGCCGTTGAGCGAAGTAGCCCACCGATGGAAAGTGAACTTGTAATCCTGCCGTCAGCCGAAGCTGATTTGGAGCGATTGGCCGGCGACGTACGCGCAGGAGTGATCCGTCGGATGGAATGGTTGCGCGTCAACGCTGTGTCCGTCATCCACCATCGCTTGCGCAATTTGCCGCGTGACCTTACCGGCCTGTCCCGACTCCGCTACGGCGATTACCGCATACTGTATTGGCATTATCCGGAACAACGGCTCATCAAGGTCTAGCGCGTCCAGCATCGCTCCGAAGTGTACCGCGACCTCTGATTTGTGCTCATTCCCGTCCATTCATGGTTAAAATTCTCCATGCCCTTCGTTTCCTTCTGTTTAAGGGACGTGCCGTTTCTTGTGGCACCGTTTTTTGCGCCGCTTCGCGCCTCTTTGCGGCTATTCTCCTCGCATTATGAGTTCACTGCGCTGCGAGAACCTTGCGAAATCCTTCGACGGCATCCGCGCCCTCGACGGCGTCACGCTCCCCGACAAGCGGACGCGCAACGAGGGCATTGAGCGCGCCCTGGCAATGTTTCCTCTTTTGAAGGAGCGCCTGAAACAGCGCGCCGGCACGCTTTCCGGGGGTGAGAAACAGATGCTGGCGCTGGCGAACGCGCTGGTGCTTTCGCCGCGGTTGCTGCTGCTCGATGAACCGTCGCTTGGTCTCGCGCCGAACCTGGTTGGCGAGGCGTTGGACCGCATCCAGCGACTGAACCGTGACAAGGGAATCACTGTCCTGATCGTGGAACAGAAAGTCCGTGAAGTCCTGGAGATGTGCCACCGTGTGTGCTGTCTGAAAGTGGGCAAGATCACCTACGAAGGCCCGCCTCAAGAATTGAAGAAAGACCCGAACAAACTCAGGCAAGTGTTCCTGTAAGCGGTTCAAAGCAACGGAGAGTTTCAAATGCCTTCCTGGCTACTTGGCTGCATCCAGCGCGCCGATGGTGGCGCCTTTTTCGCCTGCGCCGATGTTCGGGCTTCCGGGTTGAAGGTGGAGATCGAATTCCTGCGGGTTTACGTACTTAGGATCGGCAAAGATCGACCGCTTGTCCTTGCCGGAAAACTCGCGCCATTCCTTCATTGTGCGATAACGCTGTCTTGAAACGCCGGGCAGGCTGCAATAAATGATGGCCTTCGAACCGCTTCGCATCCGCTGGTCCTTGACCTCGAAGTATTCGGCTTTCATTTCGGGCGTGATCTTGTCCACGCCGCCCGCGTGTTCGCTCAGGTCGGTGCCGTAGTTGTTATCATCGCAATCGAACGTCTTCAGCGTCTCCGGCGTCAATTCCTCGATGCTCACAATATCGTTGCCGTTGAAACAAAGCGAATTGTTGCGCAACACGGAACCTTCGGTCGAAAAGAGAAAACTCGGGCCGTTGTAGAGATTGTGAAACATGGTGTTGAAAGTGATTTGCGAATGAGGCGACAGCAGCAAGGTGACGCCGGACTCCTGCCGGTAAATGACGTTGTGATCGGCGGTCAGATGGGGCGAGCGAAACGCAAAGACGCCGTAGCCAACGGGCCAGCCGCTCCACCAGTCGTTCCAGATTTTGCACTCGGAGATCGTGAAATGCGGCGCGTCCACCAGGAATACGCCGGCGCCGGGAAAGGCGTACCACCGAACCTCGATGCCACGGATGGCGAGGTAAGGCGCTTCAGCGATGTGCAACGGCGTGTGTTTGCGAAGACCGTCGAGAACGACCGATCCCGCTTTTGCCGCTTCGATGGTCAGCGGCGCGTCCTCCACGCCGCCGTGGGTGATATAGGTTTCGCCAAAATAAAGTCCGGGCGCCATGATGATCTTGTCGCCCGGCAGAGCGCGGTCCACGGCGAACTGCAGTGTTGCGAACGGCGCGTTTTCCGCGCCGCGTCCATCTTCGTCCCTGCCGTCTTTTGCCACGTTGATGACGCGGGGTTTGACGCGCGGTTTGCCCTTGGTCTTGAACATTGCATCGGGCAGAACCGCTTCATTGCCAACCTTGTCGCGAAGGATGATGCGATAATGATAAGACCGGCCTGATTTGATCAGAGGCGGAATGAAGGCGATGTGATGCTGCGTGCGCGCTTCGTCCCATGTGGAGACATAATCACCGCCGTCGTTGGCGTCCCAGTTGTGGGTGACGTTTTTTCTCTCCTCGATCTTGTCGCCATATTTGGCGTCCGCGCCGTACTCGATCGCCGCCATGCAGGGTGTCGTTGTTTGAAAACTGACAATGACACCGTTGTCATTCGCGTAAATCGTCGGGCTGCTGGTCAGGGAGGGTTTGGCGCGCGCGAGCCGCACCGGCACAACCGTTTCCGCGCTCCAGTTGCCGGCCTTGTCTGCGATCTTGAGCGCGATCTCATGCGCGCCATCCTTACCTGCCGGCTGAACGTCAGGCGGGTCAGGGATGGCGACCTCCTTTTTATGAAAGAAATCCTCTTCCTTGCTCCACTCGCCGCCATTGATGCGCCATTGCAACTTTGCCAGGCCGCTCACGGCGTCTGTCGCGTTCAACAGCAGTGTGATCTGTGGAATCGGCGAAACAAAACCGCTCTTGTCATCCTCCTTCACCAGATCGCGAACAAAACTCCTGCCGCCCCCGATCCACGGGTCGCGCTCGAACATCATCTTCCCCGAAGGTCCGGCGGACACCGCCGGCGGGAGAAGCGAGACGGTGAATACAGGCGGGTCGGCGTCCTTGAAATCTGCGCCCGCCGCGCCGAGCGCGCCAATCGGCCGTTCCTTCCCCGCGAGAATGATGCATGGGCTGTCGGGCAGCAATCGGAAGTCGTTTTTCTCCGGGCTGGCAAAGCGCGGATCGGCCACGAAATCATGCAGCCCGACGCCGCTCCGTCGCGGCCCATTCAGGCTGCGGAAAAACTCGTCGTTGCTTCGCGGCAGCCACAGGCAATTGTAATCCACCGAGGCGTGGAGCGGAATTTGGTCGAATTGCGCAATGGGCGTGAAGAAATTGACGATGACGTTGCGCAGGATGGCGCAATCTTTGTAGGCCGCGGTGCGCGTGATTCCGTAGTGGCCGTCGAGCAGCGTGTTGTGTTCGACAAGGTACTTGGCGGGTCCCGTTTTCATAAAAATGCCTGATTCGAATCCTTTCACCACGTTGCCGCGGATCACGCCGTCACCGGCTGGAAAATAGAACTGGATGCCGCAATCGTCCTGTGGATAGGAAGGGACCATGAAGCCGTCGCGAATTTTGAGAAGCGTGCAGCCCTCGACCGTGACGTTTTTGCCGTTCACATAGACGCCCATGGCGCAATCTTCCGCGCGACAGTTCAGGATTTGCGCGCCATCGGTTTCGCCGCTGCCGAGGAATCCCCAGTTGCAGTTCCACGCGGCGCAATTCCGAACCGTCATTCGCGAGCGAATATCAATGGCGCTGGACCATACCTTGAGCAGATAACTGTGAAATCGGATGCCCTGGACGGTGGTGTTGTGGCGCCGGATGAACATGCCCACCTCATACTGGCTGACGCCGATCTTGTGCGCGGCCGGTTCCTTGCCATCGCTGGTGTGGAAGAAGAGAACATTGTCGCGGGCGAAAAAAGTGGACGGGGCCACTTGAACGGTTTGGAGATCGGCTGCAGCCAGGTAACGCACGCGCGTGTCCGCCTCCCACATCATGGGGGGCGGCGCCATCGAGTATTGGCCTTGCACACTGAAAACGCCGGGGGCATTGGCGACCGGTTCCGCTTGGTTGATGGATCGTGCGCCGTCAAGAATCACCTCGGCGCCCTCCGCCGCCCGGATGATCAACGACGGCGGATTGGCCGGATCGTTTCCCTTGGGGGCATTGACATGAAGCGATCCCGGATATGTCCCGGCCGCAAAAATCACTTCTGTGATCGCGCCATCCTCGGCAAGTTTCGCGCCCACCGCGCCGAGGGTTTGGACAGGTTTGTCGGGCGTCGCGCCCGGATTGGAATCACTGCCGTTGGGTGCGACATGGAGCGTTGCCGCCTGGGCGCAACAGGCCAGAACCATCAACCCGCCCCAGCTCCATCGCGGGGCGCTTCCAGGTGAATTTGCGGAAAAATCTGGCGCCATTGTTGTTTGTGCCCACTCTACTTTGGTTTCATGCAAAAGGAAATGGACAAAACAGCTTTTGTCAAGAAAGTCGCCGATCGCGTGGGCTGCCGTGATGTCTGTTTTTTTCGCAACGAGCCATCAAGCATATTCTCGTTGACACGTGTCGACAGATGTATCAAGAAGCAACCATGTCAAAGATTTTTCCCTTACGGTCGAAGCCGGCGGCTGAACAAACCCCCTTGAGCGATGTGGCGTATTCAAACCTGCGCTATGCGATCTTGGAAGGCCAGATCCCTCCTGGAACACGCCTGCACGAACTGGAATTGTGTCGCACCCTGAAGATGGGCCGCAGCCCGATTCGCGAGGCGTTGCTGCGGCTGAAGGCCGATGGACTGATCGAAAGCCTGCCCGACGCCAAATTCTGCGTGAAGTACCACACTCTCGAGGACATGGAGGAGGAGTATCGGCTTCGCGCGGTCCTTGAAAGCCTGGCCGTGCGTCTTGCCTGTGAACGGGGATTTCCGGACAGCCGGCTGGATGAGATGCAGCACTGCTGCCGCCTGATGGAGGGAGCGGATAAGAAGGGGGATGATCGCGCCCTCGGTCTGGCCGACCTGGAGTTCCATCGCATCCTGGTTTCGTTGTGCCGCAGTCCCCGCTTGGAAACGGTCATCCGCAGCAGTCACCTGAGCATGTTCGGCTGGGAACGGCGGTTGAAGGACGCGGGCTGGCTGGCGCAAAGCCGGCGCGAGCTGCTTGAGCACCGACAGATGGTGAAACTTCTGCGGCAGCGCGACGGGGAGAAGACCGCACAACTATTGGAACGCTCGTTTGGGCGTGCCTTCGAGACGATTCGCAAGGCCGCGCTTGCGGGCAAGGATCTCGGTCGTCTCGTCAAAGGCGCGGATATTGTCGGCGAGATCGGGCTCGCTCCTCGGCGACGAAGAGCAAACTGAACCGCAGATATCGCTTTCCATCGCGTCGTTGCCCTTAGCCAGAACCATGCCTCACACGATCGCACAGTACTTTCTCAACCATCGCCTCGATCACGACGAGCTTCGACGGCAGATCGCCTTGATCGCAGAGGCGGGCTACGAAGGATTGTTCGCCGAACCGCGGTGCGGACTGCTCACGCCGTTCGATTCCGAAGCGTGGTGGCGCGCCATGGACGTGATCGTGCGCGAGTGTGAGCGTCACGGACTGCAGTGTTGGATCTGGGATGAGGATTACTTTCCCAGCGGGATCGCGGGCGGACGCGTGACGCTGGAAAATCCGGGCCTCCGTTGCAAGGAACTGACGTTGGCGGTCGTCGGCGACGAGTTCGCCATCCGCGATTTCAAGGCGATCCTCGACTATCACCTGGCGCTGGGCTGCACCTTCTTCGCGATGCACGGCCTGAGCTATTCCTTCGATGGCCCGTGCAAGGACGAAGTGCCGCCGTCGCTTTTTTTTCAGCACACCCAATTCCCTCACATGCGCGCGCTGCTCGACTACACCCATCGGACGGCCGCGCAGCTCACGGGCGGCGAACACGTCTGCGAACTGGCGGTGCTGTATCCGTTCACGAGTCTCGCATGCCAAATCGTCCATCAGGTTCAGTTCCCCAATCTTCCCGACGAGGAGGCATTCCACGTCACTGCCGAGACGTTGCTGAGCAACCAGCGCGACTTCGACCTGATCGATGAGGTTACGTTGCGGGAAAAGACTGACGTGACAGGCAAGTTAAAGACGCCGGAAAAATATCGCGTCATCGTCGTGGCGAACATGCGCTACATCGAGCAGGCGACCGCCGATTGCCTCAATCGCCTGGCGGCGGCGGGCACGCGAGTGGTCGTGGTCGGTTCGATGCCCCGCGCCATCGGAGCCGGACCAGGCCAGTTGCGCGCGACATGGGCGAACGGGTCGGTCGAACACCATGAATCGCTGACCGCAACGTTGCTGACATCGCTGCCCTACCTGACGGCTGCCCCCCGCCGATTCGAGCTTGACGCGCTGAGGCCGTGGTCGGCGCTGGGTTACCCGACGTTCAGTGGCGCCGCCATCTACCGTCGGACGTTTGAGCTTCGGCAAGCAGGGCGGTACGTGTTGGACCTTGGCAGGGTCGAAGAGAGCGCCGCGGTGAAATTGAACGACGAAGCGATCACCGTCGCCGCATGGCGGCCGTATGTGGTGGATTTGGGTGAATTGTCCGCTGGAAAGCACGCGTTGGAAATCGAGGTGCGCAACGGCCCCGCCAACCGCGATCGCGCGTCGGGACTGACCAGCGGCCTTCTCGGTTCCGTGCGCTTGCTGCGCCGTTCTCACCTGGCCACGATCGGGCAAACTGATCACAAGAGAAAAACGAATGCAAAAATTGACCCATGAAAAAATCGCCATCGAAACGAAGTTTGACAAGCGGCCTTTCACATAGACGCCTGAAGCCAGGCGCATCGAACACAGTGCAGCTTTGCCGCAACCAACAAACTTGTCCCCCCTCTGAGGGGGGATGTAGCGGCGCTTCTGCGAAGCGCCGTGG
>JACQHZ010000184.1 GCA_016198745.1 Verrucomicrobiota bacterium | reverse complement strand
GCCAGGTGCATTTTTCACCTCGTGAAAAATGCAGGATAGCTGCTCCTCAGATCGCCAACATCTCCATAAACTTGTCCACCGGCGTGGTCTCCAGTGCCATTGGACCACCAAGTCTCTCGGTCTTGTTCCAATCAAAAAAACGTCAAAAAAAGGGTTGACACCTTTTTGATTATATCACATATTCACATGCGATTTAGAAAACACCATGCTTTCCAGGACTTCCATTCATGCGATTCTCGCGCTCAAGGAGTTGGCGGCCCAGCCGCCGGGCGCTCACTTGGGCGCGGCGGAAATCGCCAGGAAAATCGGCGCGCCCGCCAACTTCCTTTGCAAGCTGCTTCAATCCCTGACTCCTCACGGGCTGGTGGCGTCGCAGAAGGGGCGCGGCGGCGGTTTCCGTCTGGGCCGACCGGCGAGTCGAATTACACTTCATCGTGTTGTTAAATCCCTTGAGGACATCGAACGCTGGAAAGGCTGCCTCCTTGGCTATGGCAAGTGCTCCGCCAGTGCTCCATGCGCTGCGCATGAAAAATGGAGCGTCATTCGCGATCAATACCTGAAATTGCTCGGTGAAACCACCATTGCCTCTCTGGTCCGTGACGGCGGCCTTGGACCATTGCCGAAAAGGTAATTTTTTCAAAATAAATCGGATACGTACATGTGATTTATAACCGAACCATCAGGAATCTTCAATGAACCCAACCACAATTCTAAAAGATGAACATCACGCCATCGCGCAGGCGCCGGCCTGCCTGGCTGAAATTGCAGCAGCAACCCATTAAATCAACAAGTAATCATTATGATATCTCGAGGACTCAAGATTTTATTCTTATTCTCCCTGTTTGGGGCGATTGTCATCACGCTGGTCGGAGGCTGGTACACAGCAGAGGAGGCGCCTCCCTACCCGAAAGCCATTGTCAGCGAAGCGGGCAATCCACTCTCGTCGCAAGCGCGGATCATGGAAGGCCAGCAGGTTTGGCAAAAATATGGACTCATGGACAACGGTTCGGTTTGGGGGCACGGCACTTATCGCGGGCAGGATTATTCCGCTGCGACGCTTCATTTGATGGGGCAGGAAATGCGGAATTTCCACGCCACCCGCGCCCACGCCAAGTCCTACGCGGTTCTTCCGGCTCGCGAGCAGGCGGGCATCGCGCAGATCGTCATCGCGGAGTTGAAGAAAAATCGGTATGACGCGAGCACGCAGACCCTGACTCTTTCCGAAGCGCAGGTTCACGCGCTGAACCGGGTGCGTGAGAATTGGGAGCGCGTATTCTCCCAGGGCGCGGTCGAGGAGGCCATATCGCCGGGAACGGTCAAGACGTCCATCGAACGCCAAAATCTTGCGGATTTCTTTTTCTGGACCGCCTGGTGCGCAGGCACTCTGCGTCCTGGCAAAAGCCTGACCTACACCAACAACTGGCCCCCTGACCGAAGCGTCGGCAACGAGATCGCAGCGTCCGCCGTCACCTGGTCCATTGTTTCACTCCTCGCCTTCATGCTCTCTGCAGGAGCTGCGATTGTCTGGTTTTTCAAAGGAAATTTCGACAAGGACCTGGACGGGCTCGAACTGGATGAACGGGTTGGCGAGAAGCTGATTCATCTGCCGATCACGGCAAGCCAGCGAAAGACGGCCAAGTACTTTCTGGTCGTGGTCGCGTTGTTCATGCTGCAGCTCATGATGGGGGGACTTATGGCCCATTACACGGTGCATCCCGGTGATTTCTACGGATTCAAGCTCATCTCGGACAACATCCCCTACAACCTGCCCAAGTCATGGCATTTACAACTGGCGATCTTCTGGATCGCCACGTCCTGGGTCGGCGCCGCACTCTACCTCGGCCCAATCGCGGGTCGAAAGGAACCCAGGAAACAGGGGATGCTGGTGGACATCCTCTTTGGCGCCATCGTCTTTGTTGCCGTGGGCGCATTGGTCGGAACCGCGCTCGGCATCAAAGGCTTGGCCGGCAAATACTGGTTCTGGCTTGGACACCAAGGCTGGGAATTTCTCGAACTTGGCCGCCTCTGGCAATTGCTGCTCTTCGCCGGCTTGATCATCTGGCTCGTGCTCGTGGTGCGCGCAATCAAACCCAATCTTTCCAAAGGAAGCGACCGCTGGGGCACGGTGCCGTTCTATGCCTATTCGGCCATCGCCATCGTTTCCTTCTTTTCCTTCGGGCTTTTCTACACGCCCAAGACGCATTTCACCATTGCTGACTTCTGGCGTTGGTGGGTGGTTCATACCTGGGTGGAGGGAATCTTTGAGTTCTTCGCCGCCGCCGCCATGGCGTATGTGGTGACGGCGTTGGGGTTGGCGCCCAAGCGCAAAGCCTTGCGAGCCGCCTATCTGACTGCAAGCCTTGCGCTCTTCAGCGGAATTATCGGGGTGGGCCATCACTACTACTGGTTCGGCGATCCGGACCTCTGGCTTTCGCTGGGCGGGGTGATTTCGACGATGGAGCCGGTGCCCATTCTCCTCCTCCTCTTGAAAGTCGCCTTGGATTCGCGTCACTCCCCTGCCATGCAGGAGTCCTTTCCGTACAAGTGGCCGGTCATGTTCCTGGGCGCTTCCTCGGCCTGGGCCTTTCTGGGGGCCGGTGTGTTCGGATTCATCATCACCACTCCGATGGTCAACTACTACGAACATTCGACCTACCTGACCATGAACCATGGGCATACGGCGATGTTCGGAACCTACGGGATGCTGGCAATCGGACTCATGCTCTTCGCATTGCGAGGCATCGTGCGACCGGAACGCTGGGATAACAACCTGCTCAAGCTCGCATTCTTCGGAATGAATGGCGGCCTCTTTGCCATGGCCATCTTCACTCTGCTTCCGGTGGGCTTCTTGCAGACACAGGACTCGCTTCTTAACGGGCTGTGGCATGCGCGCAGTCCGGAGTTCTATGCTCTGCCGCTCGTCAGGTCCATTGGTCAGTGGCGTCTCGTCCCCGATTTGATCATCATCACGGGGGCCGCCAGTCTGGTGATCTTTGTGATTCGCGCCATGTTCAGTTTGAAACCGGTGGGGATTCAGGAGGAGGAAAACATCCTGATTCCTGACCCCGAACTCGGGCCGATGGAATTGCCGTCACGATGAAAGCGCTGCTTCACCACATGATGACACAGGCGCATTTGCGGGAGCTTCCGCCGCTTTTCAGCCCATCGAAAAATGCCGGAATGCATCGAGCTTGGCAAGCGCCCCGCGGCTTTCCAGAATTTCGATGGCGCGCTCGACCCCGTGTTGAATGTTTTTGGCCTGTCCCGCGAGGACGAAGCCGGCGCTGGCGTTATAGGCGACAAAATCGCGGCGCGGTCCTTTATCCGTTCCCGAAAGCAGGTTGTAAATGATCTGGGCGTTGGTTTTTGCATCGCCTCCCCGCAGATCGTTCAGCGTCGCCGGTTGAAACCCGAATGTGGAGGAATCCACCTCGAAGGTTTCCACGTTGCCGTTGGAATGAAGCTGGGAAATCTTGGAAAGGCCGATGGTGGAAAGTTCATCCATGGCGGGGGCGTTGCCGGGGCCGTAGCCGTGCACCACCAGTCCGCGCTTCATTTTCATCAGATACAACACCTGCGCGTAAAGATCGGTCAACACCGGGTCATAAACGCCGATGATTTGCATGTTGGGGCGGGCGGGGTTGACCAGCGGCCCCAGGAGATTGAAGATGGTTCGCTTGCCCTGCTGGGCAAGATATTGCCGCACCGGCTGGATCGCCTTGAAGGTCTTGTGATAATGCGGCGCAAAAAGAAATCCGATCTTGAGCGTCTCCAGGCTTTCCTTCATTCGTTCGGGCGACATTTCGATTTTGACGCCCAACGCTTCCAGCACATCCGCACTGCCGCATTTTGAGGTGATCGCGCGGTTGCCGTGTTTGGCCACGGGAATGTCGGCGGTTGCGAGAACAAACGCCACCGCAGTGGAAACATTGAAAGTGTTGGCGCCATCGGCCCCTGTGCCGCAGGTATCCAGCAATTTGCCGCCGAGCAGTCCCAGGTCCACATGAGGGTCGGCGGCAAGTTCCCGCAGCAGGATGGCGAAATCAGCGATCTCGCGCGGCGTTTCGCCCTTGCGGGCAAGGCAAAGGAGAAATTCGGCCTTGGTCTCGACAGAAACCTCCGGCTCCAGCAGATCGTGAATCGCCTGCTCAATTTCAGCCGCAGAGAGGTCCTGTCCCTCCGCGGCGTGCTGAGAAAGCAAAGCAAGTTGAGAAAAGGCGGCTAACACGATTGAGTCAGTTAATTGGTATCATGCCAAAAAAACATTCAAAAAGCAATCCCGTAATTGATTTTTTGCATTTGGGCAAACAAGCCAAGTCATTGAGGCAGAATGGGATGAGTAGTCGGACATCGTGAGATCTGCTGATTACGGAAGAGACTTGTTCTTCTCGGAGTCAAGTTTTGTCCAAAACTCGAGTGCAGTGGTTTTCCAATCGTCGTAGGTGAAGCTCAGAAATTTCAGATTCTGGAGTTTGCGCAAAGCGCCGATTCCCTTTGGGGCGTGCGGTATGGTGAGTCTTTCCAATTGCGGACATTGCGCAACGGGCGTGAGATCCTGAAGTTGATCGCACTGATCAAGTCGGAGCGTTTTTAACGGCATGCCCTCGAGCGGCCTGACATCCGTCACATCGGCGCCGGCGAGGTCGAGGTTTTCCAGGCGCATTCCACGAAGATGGCTGATGTCGCTCACCATGGTTGCCGCGAGGTCGAGGCTGACCAGCGGCAGTTCCTTCAGCGGACTGATGTCGCTGACAGGCGCGCCGAACAAATCCAGATACGTCAGCGGCATGCCCGTGAGCGGACGAAGATCGCGAACGGCGGTGTTCCAGAGATTGAGGACCTTCAACGGCATGCCTTCCAGCGCGCCGATATCGCTCACCGTCGTATAAGCCAGATCAAGCCAGGTGAGCGGCATGTCTTTCAGAGGACGGAGATCGTTTGCACGCGTGTTGCGAAGCTTCAAAACCTTCAGAGGCATTCCTTTCAACGCGGACAGGTCGGCAATGGCTGTGTTTTGCAAGTCCAATTGCAATCCGCCCTGATCGTCCTGAGTGAGATTCCCGACGATGCCTGCCTTGTCGAGAACGGCCTTCCAGGTTTCGCACAGCGATTGGGCGTCGTTTCCCTGCCGCCGCCGCAGAGCGGATGCTTCTGCAAGGCGTCCCTGCTGTTCCATCGCCATCCGAAGATCGCGCAAATTTGCGGCGGCAAGTTCCTTGTGTCCACCGGTTTCCTTGAGAATCCTGTCGCAGAGCAAAATGTTCTCCATGTCGGACCTCTGGCGCATCCGATCACCGGCCTGTTGGTATGCCTCACGCGCCTCCTTGAAACGAAACAATGATTGGAGAATGTCGCCCTTGAGACGGTAATAGCGGGCATCTTCCGGCGCCAAGGTGAGCGCATCGGAGATTTTCTTGAGCGCCTCTTCGAACCTTTGTTCTTCAACAAGCGACCGGGCCTGTTCGTGAAACATCGGCGCCAGTTTGCGCGCCGCAATCAGGCGGTTTTCCAATTCCTGCTTGGTGATCACCAGATGGGAAATCAACCCGATCGTGATGAGCACCGCGCCGATCAGGATTCCCATGGCGGCTTTGCGCGACTCGCGCCGCGCTGTTTGTCGGCGGAAAACGCCGTGTTCCTGCGCGGGCACTTTCCGTTGCTTGCCAGCGTCGGCAACGATCTCAACCGGTTCTTGAGATTGGTTCGTTGCCGGAGCGCGTTCTTCTGTCACAACGGGGACGGCCTTTTGCGCCGCCGACGGCAACGATTTGCCGGCGGCTTGATCGGGATTTACCATCGCTGCCTTTTCGCCGCCCGGCAATGGGCGTGACAGATGCGTAGCGCCCATTGCTTCTCCGCCCGGAATGGACGCCGGTGACGCGGGTGCAAGGGAAGGAGGACGGATTTCTCCGCCGCTGGACGCTGCGATCTGCTGAAACCAGGCGATCAACTCGACGCTCAACCAGCCGCGTTGAAAGAGAAAATCGTAAATGGACAGCGAGGGATTCTGCGCCGCAGCTTGTCCCGCCGCCGCCGCCTGTTCCGGCGAAAGCAACCCCTCTCGGACCGCTTTTTCCAGGATGAATGCATTCGTATTCACATTCGCGTCTCTTGGGTCAATTGGTCCCTGTCGCTCAGATCGTCGTAATAATTCCAGATATACAGGCGATAAAAAATGGCCAGCGTGTCGATGGCGGTGGACCGGATGGCATTGAACGGAAGGTATCCATATTTGGGATGATATTCAATGACCACCGGAGCTTCCGCGATTCTAAAACCATCGTGATGCGCCAGCGCCAGCAGTTCCAGATCATAAGCGAACGCTTTCACCAGCATTCGGGGCATGCATCGCTCCAGCACTTCGCGACGGAAAAGCTTCAGCCCCGTCTGGGTGTCGCGGATCGGCAGGCCAAAAAGAATCCGGGTGATCGTGAAATAAACCACGCTCACCACGCGGCGGTGCAAAGGGTAGTCAACCCTCGACTCCGGATGCATCTTGCTCCCAATGACCGCATCGGCGCCTTCTTCCCGCATGGTCCGCAGAAAGACGTCCATCTGTTCCGGCGGCAGGTCCATGTCCGCGTCGAGAAAAAAAATCAGCCGGCCCGTTGCATGCAGGAATCCCTGCCGCAAGGCCTCTCCCTTGCCGCGATTCGGTTGAAGTTTCACCACGGTGACACGATCCAATTCCCCGGCGGTCCGATCCAGGAAATCTCCCGTTCCATCCGAACTCCCGTCATCCACCGCCACGATCTGAAAGTCCGGCGTCATCCGCTCCAACTGCCGATGAGTGCGAAAGATGGCGTCCCGGATTCTTCCCGACTCGTTGTAGGCCGGCATGATGACGCTGAGCAAAGGCATCTTCACAGGATTGTCCGCTGATTTCTCGAAAAAGTCAGCAAAAACGCGCGTCTATGCGCGCGAAACGCATTTTCCTTTCTCAATGATTGAGGCGAGAAAATCCAGAACCCGTTTCGCCATTTCATCCCAATCGAAATTCCGGCTCCACATTCTCGCGGCGCCACCCAGGCGCGCGCGCAAAGATTGATCCTCGATGAGACGCAAAATGGCTTGGGCAAGCGCGTTCGCGTCTCCGTGCGGCACGAGCAGGCCGGTTTCCCCATTGCGGATGGCCTCGCGCAATCCGGGCGAATCGCTGGCAACCGTCGGTGTTCCCATGGCGCCCGCCTCGATCACGGACAATCCCCAGCCTTCCTTGACGGAAGGATAAACCATCAGCCAGGCCGATCTCATCAGTTCCCGCTTGTGCGCTTCATCAACGTAGCCTGTCAATTCGACCGAGGCTTCCAGTCCGCGCATCGCGATCTCCTTTCGGAGAGCGTCCTGGTAATCGCCTTTTCCCACAATCTGAAGCCGTGCGTCCGGGCAGCGGTTGATCACGATCCGCCACGCTGTCAATAGCGGTTCCGCCAGCCCCTTGTAGCGGCGAATTCGTCCTACATACAAGGCGGTCGGGTGGGATGCGGGTTGCGCGTCGCCTGCGTAAAACCCGGTGTCAACCCCTCCTGAAATGACGCGGATGTTCGCAGCCGGAATGCCAAGGCCGGCCAATTCATCTGCGGTGCTCTGGCACAACGCCCAGATCGGCGTGCGCTTGTAAACGCAGGGGATGAGCCGTTCCATGACATAGACATAAACCCCGATCGGCCACGAAACCTCCTCGAAAATCGCGCGGCCAAAAAGATGCGGAACATGCGCCGCGCAGGGACGATGTCCCGCGAAAAGCGGCGTGAAACAGGCCACTTTCGAGAGGTGCTCGATCACGACGTCCGCTCCCAGCCAGTCGCGGCGGCGAAGCCACGGACCGGCGATGAAATTGAAAAACTCCTCGCGTCCGATCCGGAAGACGCGGATGCCCTCGACGGTTTCCGCATGGGCGCATCCGGCATAGCCTGCGCACGCAATCGCGACCTCGTGCCCCTGTTGCGCCCAGCGTCGGCTCAACTCATGGATCACCGTCTCCAACCCGCCTGCCCTGGGATGGCGGAGGTCCCGATGATTGACATGAAGAATTTTCACCTTCCGATCCTTGCCTGCATATTTCACAAGTTTCCTTGTGAATGCAATATCGCGCTCATTTTTTGGTTGTGAACACTGCGAATCCATCCGCATCCCAGGTGACTTGCCGCCGCGCGCAAATTCGTCCGTCTTCATCAGAAGCCCTTCATCGCACAACCTCCCCAGATACCGCTTGGAAATCCGAGCGCTGCCCGATGCGCGCATGGGAGCGGTCATCCGAGCGGAACGACGAGTCTGAGCGGCGGGAAATAACGTCGAAAGTAGCCGCGATCCAGGGCGGCCAGTTCGTCCGCTTGTTCTTGCGCATGCGCGCCAATGAGAAAGTCGGCGATCATGTGGACGCGCGGGCCGCCTTCCGCTCGATATGCCTTGAAGATTTGTCCCGCAAGGAAAGCGGCTTCGGGCTGGATCGGGTCAAACGCAATGCCGACCGCCTCCAGATGCTGAAGCATGTCCGACGCACTGGCGAAGTAGGGACTGATTTCAGCGAAAGCAACCTCGCAAATCACCAAATCCGATTCCGCCTCTTGCAGAGTATTTTGCCAGCGTTGCCAGGTCGGCTCGCGTTTGAGGATGCACCAGAGAACCGACGCATCAATGGCGGTGCGCATGAGTCTTTTTCGGAGGAAGTTCCACGCGCCCACGGAGGGTTTCGAGCAGTTGCTTGGTGTTCAACTGTGGCCACGGGTCCTTGCCCGCCCGACGCAGTTTCTCCCACGCTTGGGTGACAACCGCTTTCGTTTCCTTCGCCATTGCTGCTTTCACACCTGATTCCTAGCCGAGAACCTTGTGGATTGCAAATCCTTTTGGCTGATTCTGGCCTTGGCTCAGCATCAGGACATACAGATTCCTACGCGCTGGCCTTGCAGCGGCGCTTGCTTCGGACGGCGGTGATTTCACATTCGACGTCTTCGTCGGTCAACTGGTCGGTGCCTTGGCGCACGGACTCTTCATGCATCTCTGCCAGGGCGCGGATGGCCTTGGCTTGGCGCAAGGACGCCAGGGAGTTTTCCAGCTCAACTTCCGAGGTGGGCGTGACGATGGCGATGGGTTTGCCATTGGAAGTGATGACCAATTCTCCCCACCGGTGCAGCTCCCGCCAGACGCTGGCTGATTTGCCGCGGAAATCCCGGATGGAGATGAGCTTCATGAACACATGGTACACGATTGATCATCAATTGTCATGCAAAAAGGGACACGCTTGAACTTTGAACTGAGAAGCTGATCACTTCGGACGGCGTCGAAAACCCATTCGGGTCTGAGCCTCAGGGTCGAAGACCTGCTTTCCTGGCGACATTCCGGTTTCAGCGTGCCTGCCTGTGCGGACACGCAGACAGGGCCGCCAGTGTTCACACCTGCCCGCCGGTCTGCCGTGCCAACAGCACAGGCAGGCGCTCTGGAAGGCGGGTCGAAGCCGGACAGACCGACGCCCTTCAACGCCTGGTTCGCTGCTGTTGTGTCTCACAAATAACTTTATGTATCCCCGCCCACATATTGTAGGGGAGGGGGTTATCCCCTCCCGAACCACCCCACGGGGCGGGGGTAAATTGTTAAAGTTGTTTATGAGACACTACACTACATCATCCCTTGCCCCTCGGCCTGGAGCGGATACCAGCGCGCCTTCAAACCCACAATGAAGCACGTGCTTCATCAAAATTGTATTCAGCATTGGACGCGTATTGAAGATGTCGAATGATTTATGCGCGGCTATAACGGAGTGGCGGAGACATTGCTTTCCAGAGAGCGGGAGTTGAAAATGGCCGGTAGCAATGTCCGGCGCCGTGAGGTCTTCATCCCATTCCTCCCATCGAGACGCAAAGCCGTTCAACCGAAGCCCGACTTTCCGAAGTGGATCGCCGGTGGCTTGTTTGAGGAGGCGAAAACGATTGGGGGGAAGCCGATCGTCCGGCCATCGGTCAACTCGCCGAAAACATTTCTTCCCTCCGCCCAGGCGCGCGCCGCGATGAGCGCGATGGCTGTCTCCGGCTCTAGGCTGATGAAATTCACGGAAGCTGGCGACGAAAGTCGCCCGATCGCGACACGGTTGGCAAGAGGGAACCCGCTCCTGATGAACCAACGACGGAAAACACTCGAAATCTTCCATCAATCTGCCAAACTGGTTGCCTTGCTCAAGGTTGAGGGCAAAGACCTGGCTTCCTTGCCGCTCGGTTCCAGTGAAAAGATCGAGGCCGGCATCCGTATCGTCGTCATCGGCAGCCCGCTGGGGTTGGAGGGTACGCTTTCCGAAGGCATCATCTCCGCCGTGCGCGAGTTTCCCGGTCGCGACCGTTGGCTGCAAATCTCCGCCGCCATCTCGCCCGGTTCCAGCGGCTCGCCTGTAATGAACGCGAAGGGCGAAGTGATTGGCATTGCCACGCTCCTGCTCACCGGCGGTCAATCGCTCAACTTCGCCGTCCCCATCGAGGCGGGGCGCGTCTTGCTCGCCCGCACGCAGAAGACAGACAAGCCTCAGCCTCTCGACGCGCACACCATCACCGACTGTTCAAGTAAGACCAGTCCGGATCGCCAGGGTTTTGGGGAGGCCATTCCAATGGCACTCAATGTGGCCATCGCAATATGGACGACCGTCTTTGCGGGCACGTGATTGGCTCAAACTCAGTCGCTCATGGAAGGGGAAACTGGGTGTCATCCATAGGACTTCTGTTCTAACGCGGGTTGACGATGGACACCCCAAAATATGCGGGGATACAGGCCGAGCAGCCGCACTTGGCCGTATGAAGCTCTTCATTGACATGAACCGAACAATTCCGAATTCTGTGGTGTGCATTGCAGGCATGGCTGGGAGAACGGCCTAATTTTTGGTGTCCAATTATTGTAATTTTACCGTTCCAGGAACGGGCATTCAATCTTTATCAATCTTGTCCAGCAGTTTTCATCGGCGGGCATTTTCTCATTCAACTGCGTGCGTTGTCCGGTGCGTGTTTCATGGCTTTATGCCTCGCCCATCCCTTCTCCACTTTGAGATCTTTGGATCGACGGGCAGATCAAGGTCCGAATGTCGAACGCCGGAACCGAAGTCATACAAAAAAGATGTGACACGTGTCACAGGAATGTTGGGAGTCGGATGGGGAAATGCGGATGAGTCACATCGTAATGTCTGCCGTAGGGGCGTTCAACCCCGATTGGTTTTTGGAAACCGAATGCTTTCGGCTTTGAACGCCCCTACCCCGATAATTCTGTTCTGCGCCCGTGCGGTTCTGCGGTTCGTGGGGGCTTGATTTGGAGGTTCAACGATGCCAGGGTGATCTCATGCCGATCCACATTTTTGTGTCTGCCGGCGTCATGCAATTCGTGGCGCACGAGACGGTCAACGTCGAGGCATTGGAGCGCCTTGCGGAATGCGCAAAACAAAGGAGACTGCGATGATTCGATTTGCTTCGTTCACTGTCAATGTCACGCCGCCCGTAGGTCACGCCCTTTGCGGCGGACTGGTCAAACCCGTTATTGGCGTGCGGGACCCGCTTCACGCGAGAGGCGTGATCCTCGATGACGGCAGGACGCGCGTGGTGCTTTGCGCGGTCGAAAGAATCCTCTTGATTGGCCGCTGACTTTTCGCTTGCCAACCGGAGCGCGCGCATCCATCCTTCCCCTTTCCCGATTCCGATCGGGACGAACGATCCGTCCGGCTTGAACCACGAACAGCGCCTGCCCCAAGGGACGCGCGAAGCGGGTGGCCGGGGATCACCCCAACACCAACCCCCAACGGTGACGCACCGTGCTTCGCGACGGGCGGGCGATGTCCCGCTTCTTTGCAAAGTGTGCAACACGAAAGACTCATGGCAGAACTCTCAATCAGCGACTTGATGGAAGCGGGAGTCCACTTCGGTCATCAGACCGACCGGTGGAATCCCAAAATGCGGCCCTATATTTTTGAAGCGCGCAATGGCGTTCACGTCATTGACGTTTCCCAGACGAAAAAAAAGGTGGATGATGCATTGGAATTCCTTCGACCGATCCTGCTCGAGGGGGGGGAGATCCTCTTCGTGGGCACCAAAAAGCAGGCCAAGGAAACCGTCCGCGAGGTGGCCGAGAAATGCCACATGCATTGCGTGACCGAACGCTGGCTGGGGGGCACGCTTACCAACCTGCGCACGATACGGAAAAGCGTCAGCCGCTTGCGCGAGATCGAGCGCATGGAAAAGGGAGGGCTTTTTGACAAGCTTGGAAAGAAGGAGGTTTCAAGTCTTCGAAGGGAGGCGGCCCGGCTGCACAAAAACCTGGATGGAATCCTGAACATGGAAAAACCGCCGAAAGTCCTTTTTATCATCGATATCATCCAGGAGAAAATTGCCGTTGCGGAAGCCAACCGTCTCAAGATTCCCATTGTGGCGCTGGTAGATACCAATGCGGACCCGGACCGGGTCACGCACCTGATTCCCAGCAACGATGACGGCATCCGTGCAATTCGCACCCTGCTTTCTCACTTTGGCGAGGAGCTTTCCCAGGCGCGTTTGTACTTTGAGCGGTTGCACCCTCAACAGATCAAAACCGAGGAATCCTCCCCAAAGACGGAGACTCCTCCTTCGCCCAACACAGAAGAATCGGATCTTGCGGCGGTATCGGACTGATCCCAACTTCATGCGTGTCCGATTCCCGCGTGTTTGGCCGGCGGCGCGTCAAACCTGTGACACTTGCGCGCCTTGCGCCTCGTGGAAACGGACAGGCGGAACTTTTTTGTAACACTCAAATCTCAACATTCACCATGATCATCACCGCAAAGATGGTGCAGGAACTCCGCGAAAAAACCAACGCTGGGATGATGGACTGCAAAAAGGCGTTGGAAGAGGCCCAAGGCGACATGACGGCAGCGGAGGTGGTGCTCCGCAAACGCGGGATCGCCACTGCCGCAAAAAAATCAGGACGCGCCGCCAAGGAGGGCGTCATTGCCTCCTACATTCACCTGGGAGGGAAAATGGGGGTGCTGGTCGAAGTAAACTGCGAAACCGATTTTGTCGCCAAGACCGACGCATTCCGCGAGTTCGTCAAGGACATCGCGCTTCACGTTGCGGCGGCGAAACCCATCTGCATCTCCCGCGAACAACTCTCTCCGGAAATCATCGCCAGCGAGCGCGACATCGCGCGCGCGCAAGTGAAGGACAAACCTCCCCAGATCATCGAAAAAATCGTGGACGGCAAGATGGAGAAATTTTGTTCCACCGCCTGTCTGATGGAACAGGCATTCATCAAGAACACGGACATAACCGTCAAGGACCACCTCACATCAAAAATTGCCGAACTTGGCGAAAACATTGTCGTCAAGCGATTCACGCTCTACGAACTGGGGCAGGAGAAAGGATAGAGGGTGTGCCATTCGAAATTTCAGGGGCTAATTTGTTTGCTGGGATTCTTTTCAGCGGCATCGGCACTGCGGCTTTCATCTACGGCAAACGGCAGAGCAGCTTCAAGGCAATGGGTATCGGCGTCGCGCTTTTTTTTTATCCGTTTGTGGTGAGCAATACCGTGGCGATGTATGCCGTCGGGATCGCGCTCACCATCGGCCTTTTTGTCTTTAGGGATTAGACGAGCATGTTTCATTCGCCGCGGCGCGCTGGGGCGAGGTTCGCCCTTGGCGGCGAACAAATTTTGCGAAAGAACCCTTGATCCTGTATTCTCCGCGCTTCATGACGACATCCGCGACCGGTTTCAGGGCTTTCGGGTTGGACCATCTCATCGCGCTCATTGCATTGCCGCTTCTCGGCGTGTTGACAGCCTGGTTCGCCCGGAAGTTGTCCGCCAGCGGCCAACGATGGATGGGGCGATTCATGGGACTGGCGTTGCTGGGTTATGCGGTGACAGCCTACCTCCGGCGCGGATTGACGACAGGCCTGCGATGGGAAGATGGGCTGCCGCTTCATGTATGCGACTGGGTTTTGATCGCATGCCTCATCGCGCTTTTCCGGCCGGGAGTGTTCGCCTTTGAGATTGCTTATTGCTGGGGGTTGACTCTGACGTTGCCGGCGATTTTCACGCCCGATTTGCAGGAGGGATTTCCGGCGTTGGCGTTTTTTCAGTTTTTTTGGGGTCACGGCGGCATTGTGCTTTCGATTGTGTTTCTGATCGCGGGGGCTGGATTGCGGCCGCGCAAAGGGAGCGCGTTGCGGGCGTGCGTGGCGCTGGCGGTTTACACCGTCGTGGTTGGCGCGATTGACTGGCTCAGCGGCTGGAATTACGGGTACTTGCGCCATCGGCCTTTCCAACCCTCTCTGCTCGATCACCTTGGCTCATGGCCGTGGTACATTTTGACGACCTACCTCATTGCCGCGATCAACTTCTGGGCGCTGGGTCTGCCCTGGAAATGGATCGGCCGCGCAGGGCAACGGCAACGCCCACCAACATCATTGTGATCGACGAATTTTTTGCCAGCCTGTTGGCGGGTGAAGAAGATCACGTGACATAGCCGTGCTCCTTCAGGTCTTCCCTCAAAAAATCGAAGTCGGGTTTTTCAGGAATAGTTTTCCATCGGCCGACGGCTTCAGGCTTGACGGGGATCTTTGCGAGTTTGAAACCGAGATATTTTCGCAGGCGGCGAAGCGTGCGGTCTTGATCGAGCACAAAATCTTCGAACCGACAAATGAACCAATGGTGCGGTTGGGGAGTCGCCTTGACGATCTCAACCTGGTATTTCCAACTCACCGCCCGCCGTTGCCAAAGATCGTCCGTCTTCTCGTACGGCACGCCGAAATCAGCCAGATTGTCGGTGAGATGACTTCCCAGAATGCCGTCGCGCGGATCGCGAATCCAATAAATGTATTTGATGTCGGGGAACATCCGCGCGATCCACGGAAAGATGAGGGTGGTTTCGGGGAGTTTCCATCCCTTGTGCGCCGCCGTGCTTTTCAGCACCGATGAGAGGTAGGACCCGACAAGGCGCTTGAATTTCGGATCAATCGCCATGGTGTGAAGCTTCGAGAAATCCCACCGCAGGCCGCCAAGATGCCGCACGTGCCGAGCCATGACGCGGCATGCCTCGTAAAGGTCTTCGGCGGGGATCAGGTCATTTGACTTGTTGAGTTGTTCTCCCATGAAAACCCCGCTTTCGCTCAGGGTATGGGAAATTGCCCGCGTGCCTGAATGGCCGCGCCCGATGATGGTGATCAGCGACATGGGAACAATGATTTCGTAACGATTCAGGCCACGTGCGTCAATCCCAGGATTGTGATGTGAAGTTTTCAAAACTGCACGACAGGGTTCACGATCCGGATTGACAGGCGCATCCGCATGCCCTATGGCAACCCCTTGAGTTTTGGTCCTGACAATAGCCGAAACCTGTTGACGGGAAGCGTAATCACAAGCATCCTTTAATGGAACGCAGACATCTTCTCCTAAAACCATGAGCCAGTTTGAACTCAAGGAAGACGACAACGAAAAAGAGTCGGACAATCTCCTTCACCGTTCCGCTTTGTACAAGGAGTTTCAGGCGGAGCGCGAAGAGATTCTGAAGCACAAATGGATCGAAAGCGAGAAGGCAGGTCACGACATCGGTTTCGAGCGCGCCCTCCTGGATTGGATCGTGAAATTCCGCACCGGCTGGAGGCGGAGCCGACGCAGCGTCCAAAGTTCAAGATAACGCCCGTTTTTGCGCCTTCAAGCCGGTCCTGTGAGGCCGACAAGGCTGCTCCATGACAATCATCCTCAATGCCGAAGCCATGCAGCGCGTCCTCTCGCGCATGGCGCACGAGATCGTCGAGCAAAACGACCCCATCGAGGGGCTTATCCTCATTGGTCTCCAAACGCGCGGGGTGTTTCTGGCCCGGCGACTTGCGTCCAGGATTCGCGAGGCAACCGGTCGCGATCCCCCCACCGGAAGCCTCGATATCTCCATGTATCGGGACGATCTGAATCTCCGGGGATCCCCTCCCACCGTCAAGCATACCGACATCGCCTTCGCCGTGGATGACAAGAGCGCTGTGTTGGTGGACGACGTGCTGTTCACAGGGAGATCGGTGCGTGCCGCGCTGGACGCCCTGACCGACATCGGCCGTCCTCGTCGCATTCAACTTGCCGTGTTGATCGATCGCGGCCATCGGGAACTGCCCATTCGCCCGGATTATGTCGGCAAAAACATGCCCACCTCGTGCCGGGAACAAATCCAGGTCCGGATGAAGGAGGAGGATGGCGTGGACGAGGTTGCCATTGAAAAATTATGACGTGGACCCGCAAACATCTTTTGACGATCGAAGAGTTGAGCGCCGAGGAAATCATGCTGGCGCTCGACACAGCCGCTTCGTTCAAGGAGGTCTCCACCCGCACCATCAAAAAGGTGCCGGCGTTGCGCGGCAAGACGGTGGTCAGCCTCTTTCTGGAGCCTTCCACGCGAACGCGCGTTTCCTTTGAACTGGCCGCCAAACGCCTTTCCGCCGACACCCTGAGCATCACCGCGCAGGCATCCAGCATCACCAAAGGCGAGACGCTGAAGGATACGGCTCGGAACATCGAGGCGATGAACGCCGATTTTGTCGTGCTGCGACACTCTGCCGCGGGTTCGCCTAAGTTCCTGGCCGACCGGCTGAATGCGAGCATCCTGAATGCCGGCGACGGCGCCCATGAACACCCCACCCAGGCGCTGCTGGATGCCTTCACCATCCGCGAGAAGCTTGGGCGCATCGCCGGGCTGAACATTCTCATCCTGGGCGATATTCTCTTCAGCAGGGTGGCTCGCTCCAACATCTGGGCGCTCACCAAACTCGGCGCGCGCGTGACTCTGTGCGGCCCGACCACGCTCGTGCCCGCCGTCTTTCGGGAACTTGGCGTGACGATCACCACCCGGTTGGATGACGCCCTTTGTGAAGCAGATGTGGTCAATCTGCTGCGCATCCAGCACGAGCGGCAACGGAAGACGTTGTTTCCCAGCACCGGCGAATACAGCCGTCTGTTCGGATTGAGCCGGGAACGATTCCGCCTGACCAAACCGGATGTCCTCATCATGCATCCGGGACCGATCAATCGCGGCGTGGAAATTGCCAGCGAAGTGGCGGATTGTCCGCGCAGCGTGATCTTGGAACAAGTGACCAATGGGGTGGCGGTTCGAATGGCGGCGCTCTTTCTCCTGAACGGGGTGCAAAACCGAATCGCTCAAGGCGTCCCGCCCGAAACTTTGCAACCGCGTGAAAATTCCGTCTCTCCACCGGGGGAATCTGATCTCGTAGCTGACGCGACCGCATGATTCCCGGCGTCTTTCGTCCGCCTGTTTCGGCGGACATGCGGGAATCCAGCCGATTTCATGAGTTAAAATCGTGATGAATGTGTCAAGTTTTTTGAAGCCTTCTTGCGGGAGGGCGAGACTCCCGTCGAGCCGCGGGACCAAGGGTTTCCGCCCTTTTCCCCTGATGGCTCAGCAGGAGCTTCGCCCTCCCATTTCTCATCGGTTTGAAGCGTAGCTTCGTTGGATTGAATCCAAAGCCGGGGCTTGCTCCGCCTTGCCGGGTGGTGCATAACGGACGGCATGTTCGAGCATCAAAAAACGGTCCGTAAAACGGTCGCGGTTTCAGGAAAAGGGCTTCACACGGGTGAAACGGCGAAGCTCACCTTTCAACCTGCCCCGGCCAACTTCGGCATCCGCTTTTCGCGCGTGGATCTGCCGGGCCGCCCCTCGGTGAACGCCCTCGTGGAAAATGTCCGGGAGACGCAGCGCGGCACCACGCTGGAACAAAATAATGTCACCGTCCACACCGTCGAGCATGTCCTCGCCACCCTGGCCGGCATGGGAGTGGACAACTGCCTCGTGGAACTGGAAGGACCCGAACCGCCGATCATGGACGGAAGCGCGAAGGAATTCGCTGCCGCGATGTCGGCGGCCGGTGCGGAAAACCTGAGCGCCAAACGGGATTTTTTTGCGCCCGAAGCCCCGGTCTTTTACCAGCAGGCGGGCACTTCGATCGTCATCCTGCCCTCCGACAAACTGCGGATTTCCTGCACCATCCAGTTCCCGAATCAACGCATCGAAAGCCAGCATCTCACGCTCGACCTGGACGACGGCGTGTTTGAGCGGGAACTTTCGCCCGCGCGCACCTTTTGTTTTTATGAGGAGGTGAAACCGCTCATGGACGCCGGCTTGATCAAGGGGGGGAGCCTCGAATGCGCGGTGGTGATCAAGGACGACGAAATTCTCAGCAAGGAGGCGTTGCGTTTTCGCGATGAATTCGTGCGTCACAAGATTCTGGACATCCTCGGCGACGTGGCGTTGCTCGGACAACCCATCCAGGGGCACATCATCGCCGTCCGCCCCGGGCACGCTGCCAACGTCGCGCTCACAAAAAAGCTTTTCGCCATCGTCAAGAAGAAGCGCGGCGCCAAGAAATACCTCGCCGAAGGCGCCACCTACGAGCAGATGGACATCGTGGAACTGCTGAACACGCTCCCGCACCGCTATCCTTTCATCATGGTGGACCGCATCCTCAAGATCGAGGACAACACCATCGTCGGGCTGAAGAACGTGACGATCAACGAACCCTTTTTCCAGGGGCATTTTCCAGGCCATCCCGTGATGCCGGGGGTGCTGCAAGTCGAGGCGATGGCCCAGGTGGCCGGCATCCTGATGCTCAAGAAGGGCGAGAACACGGGCAAACTCGCCTACTTCATGAGCGCCGACAAAGTAAAGTTCCGCAAACCCGTCACTCCAGGCGACACGCTCTTCATCGAGGTCGAACTCACGCGGGCGCGCGCCAACAAAATCGGCCGCGCCCAGGGCCGCATCCTGGTGGACAACGAGATCGTCAGCGAGGCCGAGCTGATGTTCTCCATCATGGACCGGGAGTCGGAGGCTTGATGAATAGATCTCGTGGGAGCAAGCATTCCGCGAGTCGCGCGCCGCATCATGATTCACAAAACCGCCATCATCCATCGCAATGCGGAAGTTCCCGATGATTGCGAAATCGGCCCATACTGCGTCGTGGGTGAAGGCGTGGTTTTTGGCGCAGGTTGCCGTCTGCATTCGCACGTGGTGATCGAAGGGCCGACCGTCATCGGGAGGGAGAACGAGTTTTTTCCCTTCTGCTCGATTGGACAGAAGACCCAGGACCTCAAGTACAAGGGCGAGCCGACGCACCTCGAGATCGGCGATTGCAATGTTTTCCGCGAATCGGTCACCGTGCATCGCGCCACGGGAAAAAGGGACAAAACGGTCATCGGCAATCACAACACCTTGCTCGCCTACGCGCACGTCGCGCATGATTGCGTCCTGGGCGATCACATCGTGATGTCCAACAGCGGCACACTGGCGGGTCACGTGATCGTTGAGGACCGGGCGGTGATCGGCGGGTTGACGGCGGTGCATCAATTCTGCAGGATCGGGAGGATGGCTATCACGGGCGGCTGTTCGAAGGTGGTCCAGGATGTCCCGCCCTTCATGATGGCTGACGGCAACCCGGCAGAGGTGCGCACCATCAACAAGGTGGGGCTGGAGCGGAACGGCGTTCCGGAAGAAACGCAGAAACACCTGCGCGCGGCCTTCAAACTGCTTTATCGCGAGAGCGGCCTAAATATCGGCGACGCCGTCGCAAAAATTCGCCGCGACCTCCCCGCCGTCTCCGAACTGGTTCATCTCTGCAATTTTGTCGAGAAAAGCGATCGCGGCATCAGCCGGTAGGACGCCGCGGGCGGACAGCCTGACAGACCCTTTGGGTCTAGGATGTCCCACATTTGGCAAAGTGTTCAACGACCTGGAGAATCGTATCAAGTAACGTGACCGTTCCAGCGGTGCAGACCAAAGCCCCATTTGCTGTGGCCTGCTCGCCATAGTAAGCAGCGGCACTGCTTGAGCAGTAGACGACTGCGGGTGTTGGAATCGAGTGCCGCCGCATGACTTGCAGGAGCTCGATTCCAGCAGTTCCATTCTGCCCCCTTCCCATGACAGTGATTGTCAGCGCGTACTCGCATGACTGCATTCGCCTCAGTGCCTCATCAGTAGTGAGCGCAAGGTCCACTATGCAGCCAGCGTGAATCAAGAGCTGGGAAGGTCTGGCATTATTCGACGGATAATCATCGACCCAAAGGATCGATGGAGAGTCACGTCCTGCGCTCCGCAAATTGCCGATGACTTGCTCAATGGCTATACCATAATAAGCCAGAGGGTCGCCCTTTGGGGCGACTGCAAGAGGACGAAGATTGAATACACCGAAAGTTATAGGCTGAACAGACTCGTGTCGATGTAACTGGGATTGTGGACGGGTACGTTGGGGATCAAATGGCTCATGGATTGAAACGGGACATGAAAACCCTCTGAGTGATGCACCACCGTGGTTATGCCATGAGACGGCCGGTTCCCGAAGCCACCCAACGGCGCAATCATAAACGTGAAAGCTTGTAAGTATGTGTTCTGGTTCCGCAAGTCCTTGGATGCGTTGCGCGCGGTTTACCTGCCTTCCAAAGACGTCTACGACAATGCCACCCTTGGATGCCAACGATACTTGGCCCATGTCGATACCGATCCGAAGTTTGAAATGAGGCTGAGTTGCCATCAACTTCTGAATACCAAGGCAGCGCATGACCGCGGTGCTTGGCTCGGCAAAAACGGCTAATGCACCGTCCCCCGTACTCTTCAAAACAGCACCAGCATCGTCTCTTTCTGCCAATTCACGAACAGTCTGGTCGTGTAACTCCCTGAGATTCTCATACTCGATTTCGCCAAGTCGTTCACGGAGTTCCGTCGATTGCGCGATGTCAGTAAACACAACCGCGAGCACGGAAGTTGTCTTGCGTTTACGATAAGCCTCGGCTGTGGCTACCATCTGCGCATCATAGAATTGGGTTTCATGGTTGTTCATTTGGAAACGGTAGGGAATCAATGGCCATATCAACGTGAAAGCTGAACCACCGCACGGGCGATGCCAGACTGGTTGTCAACTCGTGTTTTCACGTGCTCACGCCGTCGGCAGCATACTTCATGCGCGCACTTGGTTCCAGCGTTTTCAGTTGTTGATCGGAATTGTGATTCTTGGGGTTTCACGAAAGATGCACAAGATTGAAATTCCAACCCCTGCGTGTCTGCACAGGCGGGTTTTTCTTACAGGGGGGCGGCAGAAGCCGTCCTTCGAGGATCGAAATTCGACGTTCGACGAAGGGATGGCAACGAAACTGCGCGACACGACTACATGATGGCGACGCAGGCCATGACCGGTTCCGGCGGTTGGCCGATGAGCGTGTGGTTGAACCACAACTTGCAGCCGTTCTACGCGGGCACGTACTTTCCTCCGGACGGACGGCATGGGCGTCCCGGGTTCCAGGATCTGCTCCCAACATTGCCCAGCCTGGAGTCAATATCGCTTGAGCCAAATGCGGATAACGCGCGAGCGCACGGGGCGGCTCACGCCTCCCAGTCCTCCAACTTCAGCCCCGAAATGCGAGCGAACTCCCCAGTGTTATGGCTCACCAGTATCAACCCGTGTTGCAGAGCTATGGCCGCGATTTGCAGATCGTGCGGGCCGATCACTCCGCCGATCCGTTCGAGTTTACAACGAATTTCAGCGCACCTGCGCGCGCAATGGTCATCGAAGGATAGCGAAGTGAAGGGAGCAAGGAAAGCATCCAACTTGGCGTGTTCACTGGAAGGGTTGGAACTGCGCTCGGCGCCGTGGCGAAGCTCATAAACAACCAGAGAACAAAGCACGACGTCACTTGCCTTGACCGCCTGCCATCGAGCCACCAGACGGGCGTTGCGCTCACGCAACAGGGTGATGCACGCGTTGGTATCGGGGAGGAAAATCATTCCAGGCGCAGCCGTTCCTCAAACCGACCTTGTGGGGCTCGGCACATTTCCGGCATGGAGCCGGCAACTCGCTCAAAAAAATCCTTGGGCCAGCCGTTTGCGTCCACTTCACCAGCCACCGTTAGTGGTGTCACATGGACGACGACAGCGACATCAGCATCCGCCACGCCAACGTTCACGCTCAAATGGAGCACTCCCTCTCGCGTGGTGTGCGCGCACGCTTCAATCGTTTCCGTCAACATGCTTGCAATCTAGCCGTACTTGATCGCCATTTCCAGCCTAAATTGATCGCTATAGAAAACGCGAGGATCACTTGCCTCAACCCTTGTTCGATGGGATGGCTGTGAATTCACTTCAACGGTTTGAACAAGGCTTCGAAATCCTCTTTGCCGAGATGGAGTTTGGAGATGGTTTCCTGTTCGAACAGGGCGTTGGCCAGTTCTTTCTTGTGTTTCTGCAATTCCAGGATGCGCTCTTCCACCGTGTTCGCCACGACCAGTTTGTACACGAAGATCGGTTTGGTCTGGCCGATGCGGTGAGCGCGGGCCGCCGCCTGTTCCTCGACGGCGGGGTTCCACCATGGATCGTAAAGGATGACTGTGTCCGCGGCGGTCAGGTTGAGGCCAAGACCGCCGGCCTTGAGGCTCACGAGGAATAACGGGACCTTTCCTTCCTGGAAGGCGGCAATCGGGGTCGCGCGATCGCGGGTTTGCCCCGTCAGTTTCACATAAGACACGGAGCGCCGTTCCAGTTCCTTTTCGATCAGCGCCAACATGCTGGTGAATTGGGAGAAAAGGATGATTTTTCGGTCCTCTTCCAGGAGTTCCTCCAGGAATCCGAAAAGAAATTCAAATTTGGCGGACTCCCGGACCTTGGACGCCGCTCCCAGTTTCACGAGGCGGGGATCGCAACAGACCTGCCGCATCTTGAGCAGGGCATCGAGGATGACGATGTGTGACCGCTCGACGCCTTTGAGTCGGATCTCGTCCGCCACGCGCTGGTGCATCGCCACCCGGATGGTTTCATACAGGTCCCGCTGGGCTTCACCCAGTTCCACCCGTTCGATAACCTCGGTCTTGGGCGGGAGATCCTTTTCCACCTGTTCCTTTTTCCGCCGCAGGACAAAGGGCCGAATCCGACGGTTGAGAGTTTCCTGGCGGACGTGGTCGCGTTCTTTTTCGATGGGGATGCGAAACAGTTCGTTGAACTCGTTCGCCGACCCCAGGAATCCAGTCAGCAAGATGTTGAAAAGCGACCATAGTTCGCCGAGATGATTTTCGACCGGAGTTCCCGTGAGACAGAGGCGCTGGCGGGCATTGATTCGAACACAGACCTGGGCGGCGAAGGTTTTCGGGTTCTTGAC
Organism: Verrucomicrobiota bacterium; assembly: GCA_016198745.1. Lineage (GTDB taxonomy): Bacteria > Verrucomicrobiota > Verrucomicrobiia > JABWAM01 > JABWAM01 > JACQHZ01. The sequence goes on along the minus strand of JACQHZ010000184.1, from coordinate 1,695 downwards.
CATCTGGGCTTCATCCAGGATCAGGCAGTGGTACTCATGTTCCAGCAGTACCTGGTGATCCCGATGCAACAGGGGATAGCTGGTGATGATCAGGTCGTGCTCGCTCAGTTTATGGAATTTCTCCCTTCGGTCCAAGCCGTGGGAGACATGGGTTTTCAACCCGGGCGCGAAACGGCGCGCTTCATTTTTCCAGTTGGTCATCAGGCTGGTGGGCGCGACCACCAAGGCGGGGCGATCCAGGCGGCCGGCCGATTTTTCGACGCACAGGTGCGCGAGGGCCTGCACGGTTTTTCCAAGGCCCATGTCGTCCGCGAGAATGCCCGGCAACTGATACTGACGCAGGAATTGGAGCCAACCCAATCCTTCCCGCTGATAAGGGCGCAATATTCCATGGAACCGCTTGGGCGGCGAAAGCGCCTGGGGTCCTTTGAAATCGAGCAAGCGGCGGCCCAATTCCTGAATTTCGCGGGAGCCGAACCAGCGGATGCCATGGTCTTTGTCAAGGAAGGCCAGTTCGCCCGCCCGCCATTGGTTCAGCCGCATTTTCCCATTCTCCGCCAGGGCATGCCGTCCATGGAGTTCCACCAACACCTCCAGGATTCGGACGAGCCGGTGGGCGGGAAAGGGCAGGAGGCGTCCGTCGGCCAGGGGCACCGGGAAGACTCCCTGGGCGTCCATGCTCCGCAATTGATTGAGAAGCAAACGGGGATCGCATCCCCGCAGGAGGTTCACGATGGACGGCAGCAGGTTGATCCGTTGTTCGTCAATCAAGATCCCGAGTTCGAACGACAGCCAACCCTGGCGATCGGTTTTGCCCGTCTCGACATACCACTGGTTGGGGTGAACCATCTGATACTGGAAACTGGGCTCCGTCTCGACCTGCCATCCCGCTTGCTTCCATTCGGGCAGAATTTCCAGAGCGAATTTCAACCACAGTTCCCGTTTCGAACCGAGCGACCAATCGTGCCGCAATTCAGGCCGCGGCAAACCGACCGATACTTCCACCAGCGGACGAAACCCCGCGGCTTTCAGCCGCTCAACCGCCGCTTGTTCCGCCGGGAAGTTTCGCGGAATATCCGCGTCCTTGCCGCCGGTGGCCGCCGCGACCCCGCCTGCCACCGGCGAAACCCGCGTTCCGCCATAATCGAAATGCAATCCGACGGCATCCAAATCCATCGGGGAATATCCAACCTCATGCCGCGGCCGTCCGCCGGGTGTCAACCCGTAAAGCCGAAGATGCGGAATGGGTTGCTGGACTTCCATGGCATCAAGAGGAGTATTCCATCGTCATGCGTTTGTGAAGATGAAGGAATGAAGCATGGCATTACGAGCATCCAGATCAAAATTTCATGGGATCAGGGCGCATCCCCGGTTTGTTGCACTGGGCGGCACACTGACCGGCTACGTGTTCGTCGAGGACCGGGCGACCATTGGCGGGTTGACGGCGGTGCATCTCAACAAGGCGGGGCGGGAACGAAACGGCATTGTGGAAGGGACGCAAAAGCATCTTCAGACGGCCATCAAGCTGCTCTGGTGCACTCGACCCTTAGTGGTCCAATTCATAAATACAGCAACCTATGGCTGAGGGGATTTTGGCGATTGGGCAAGGCGGACGTGGGTGGGCAATCCCCGTAGCGGGCTTGCCCGCCCACGGCCAACGCTGCCCATCGCCAAAAGCCCCCAGCCCGCAGCGGG
>JACQHZ010000174.1 GCA_016198745.1 Verrucomicrobiota bacterium | reverse complement strand
TTTTTCACCTTGTGAAAAATGCAGGTTAAGGACCCCGGTGGCTCGTTTTGCGCAGGATGGTCAAAACAAAACGGTGGCGCGCGAGGGCGTCGCAGGGCTTGAAGGTCCCCACAGGCTTGGCATGGCGGCTGCTCAAGTTGCGTTTTACTTCAAGGAGGAGTCGGTTTCACGTCGCGTGAAACGGCTGTTGGTTTCGCCAAGGACAAACCAACCCTTAAAGACAACCACACTTCTCATGAACTTCACCATTAAGTTGACAGGAATTGTTTTCGGGGTTTTCACCGGTTTTTTCTGCCCTCTGTTCGCGGACGATCCCGGTCATGGCGACGGCAAGAAATCTCTTGAGAGCCGGCTTCAAGAGCTTGAGCAGAAGCTCAAGGACATCGGCGCGGACGACCGCGGCGTCAAGGGGGACGGCATCAAGCTCAGCGGTTACGTGGATACTTCGTACATCGTGAATCTGAGCGACCGTTCCAACAGCGGGCCGGTTGCCGGATCGTCGTTGCGCAACACAGGCCGCACTTTTGATTATCAATACGATTCGTTCAACCTTCATGCAGTCAAGCTGGTGATCGAAAAGGACAAGGATGACGGTAAATTCCCCGCCGGTTTCCGGGCCGATGTCATGTATGGCGATGACGCGAATTTTTTAAACGGCAACCTGGTCGGTGCGGGTTTGTTCAACGACAGTTCCGTGTACATCGAACAGGCTTATGTGAACCTTGGAGCGCCGGTTGGGAATGGGATCGATATCAAAATCGGCAAGATGGTGACGTTGATGAGTTACGAGGTGCTGGAAAGCCCCGCCAACTGGCAGTTCTCGCGCTCAGAAGCTTATCGGTTGGGACCCTTCACCCAGACGGGCGCGCAAGCAGGCTACAAATGGAATGATTTTCTCGCCAGTACGGTGGCTGTCATCAACGGCATGGATGCCGCCGCGCTCACCGGCGGCGCCGGTGGCGGTTCCAATTTGAACACGGATTTCAGTTTTGTGGGGCGCTTGGATGCGACGGGACCCAAGACATCGTGGGGTGACTTCAGCGCCTTTGCAGCGGGGCTTTACGGCAATGACGATTTTACCGCTCCGACCTCCAATGACGGCGCCATGCATCACTGGAACATCGGCGGAACATGGAGCAAGCCGTTCGAGATCAAACCGATGACTCTGGGCATCGATTACTTTTATCGTCAGGACCATGTCCAGACGGTTGGCGGCGCGGTGAACCCCGCTTCTCTCGACGCCTCGGCGATCACCGGCTACGGCAAATGGGATTGGAACTCGTGGCTGACCACGTCCGGACGGTTTGGCTACTCGGTTTATCACAATGCCCAGGCCACTCCGGCCGGCGCGGCCACGGGGCTTGGCCCACTGGTTGTCCCCGCCGCTGGTTTCAATCACAGCAGCAGCGACTACTACAACTTCACGCTCACCCAGGCGTTCAACATCTGGAAGGACACGCTGATCCGGTTGGAGTGGCGTCATGACTGGACGGACACTCCCGATGTCGGCTTTGGCGCCGCCAGTGCGACGGCGGCTTCGCGCGATGACATCCGTCAGGAACAGGACACGATTGCGGTGAACGTGGTCTATTCGTTTTGAGCGACGCGTTGTTTCCCTGCAAATTTCACACGCACTCACGAACGCCGTTCAGGCGGTGGCGACGGTCATAGACCGCCGCTGCAGCTCGTTAAATCTGCGGATTAATCCGGAATCACGCGCTGCACCTGTCTTTCCGAGACCCATCCCATCCTGCCTTCCATTGTGCGGATGAAGAAAAATCTTTTCTGTTGTTTTTGGATGCGGACCACGCTGCCGGCGGCAAGGGAGAGCAGTGAAGGCGAATCTTCCAGAGGCGCGACACGAAGCGATGTTTCGGAAGCAATCACCACCGCGCGATTGAGATCGGCGCTGCGGATCGCGGCGGAGGAAACCGCAATGCCCCACGCCAGCACAACCAGCGCGATTGCCGGACGAATGTTCCGCTTTCCGTTGAACCTCAGTGTGTGCGCGGCCAGGGCGCCGCACAACAATGTGAAAAAAGCGCCGGCCAGCCATGCCCAGGTGTTCAAACCAAATTGCGCGGAAACGATCTGCCACCACGGCAAAGGCGCCTCGAAGATGCCGGCGGCGCGTCGGACGAACTGGAGATTGGCCCGGATATCGGCATCGTACGGCGCCAACCACAAGGCTCGTTCGTAATTGAGAATGGCGGAACCGATCTTCCCATCACGGAAACAGGCATTTGCCAGATTGTAAAGGAGCGCTGCCGAACATTTTCCCTGCGCCAGAAGCGATTCGCAGTCGCGAATCGCGTCCGCGTAACGGCCGGAAACAAATGCGGCATTTGAACGGTTGAAAAGCTCCTCGGTGGAAAGCGGTTTCTCCTGGGCAGAGCACGCGGTCGCCAGGGCCGTCATCAGAACAATTTTCAAGAAACCGTTCTTCATCTTCGGTTCTCCAGTCGTTTCAACGCATCCAATACCACCCCTCGCCAGTCGCGCAATGTCTCGCTGCTGAAATGCTGGCCTGAATATGAAACCTGATCCGCCGCCTCAAAAACCCTCCCGACTTCGGCGACGATTTCCGGATTTCCAGCCAGACGACTTTCGACTTCTGAGAGCGTGATGCTTTCCGGTTTGACATCAAACCGTTCTCCAAGTCGTTCCTGCAACGCCCGCCGCGCGGCATCGAAGAAACCCTGGGCGTTGTCCTTTCGCATGGCGTCGTCGAGTGCCTCCAGATGCGCTCGGACCGCGCGGGTTGCGAAGACGGCCCGTGCGAAGTCCCGATCGGTCGCCAGCCGGTCCCGACGGCGCGCCACTCCCCATGCGACGGCCAGCGCCGCCAGCGGAAGGCACTGCCCGCCCCAAAACCACGGACTGTCAATCACCGGAGCAAGAGTCGAAACGACGGCGCCCATTTCCAGTTTGTTTGAAACAAGCTCTGCCGCGCCCGTCCGAAGCGATCCATGAATGGCGCCTGATGGCGGAGAGCGGTTGTCCGCCCCTGCGCCGCCCGATGCGGATGGAGGCGCGGGGGATGGCGCGCTCGCAACCGATGCGGTTGCAGGGGATGGCGTCACGCGGAGCGGGATGGGGGGCGAACTGAGAGCAACGTACTTGCGGTTTTCCGGATCAAAAAAACTGAATCGCAACGGCGGGATTTGCCGCGCCTCCGGATTCTGCGGCACGATCGGCTGCTCGAAAATTTTCCGCCCCTCATATCCGGCCTCGTTGGTCTCCATTTTGGCGCTGGCCGTGTAAAGCTTGAACCCGTCTTTTTTCTCCAGTTCCGGAGCCTGCACCCGATCGAAATTGCCGGAACCGGAAACAATCATCTTCAACGTGATCGGATCGCCCGCCGTCACCTCCTTTGGAGAAGCCGAAACGTTCAGGTCGAAGCGGCCGATGGCGCCTGCGAAATCCACCGTCTGTCCCTCCTTGGGAAGCGGCAGAACTTTGACGGTGATGTCTTCCGTCTTGAGCGTGATCGTTTTTTGCTGCACACGGCCAAGAAAACTGTCGAAGATGTCATCGTCGAAATTAAAAAAACCTCCATCAAACAAACTGCGAGAACGACGCGCGGCTTTCCGCATGAGGGTCGTGATGTCAATCTTCGCACCAAGCGGATGTTCCCCCGCAATCACGGGAGCGATGGCGGTGGGCAGGACGTGCACCCGGTACTCCACGTCGTTGATCTTCTCGACGGCGTTGGTTTCTTCCTGGAGCTTGCTGAAAGTAAAGGCGTTGCCGGTCAGGGTTGGCGCGGAATTGTCCACAATCTGCAACTGCGGGTGAAGGTAAATTTTAACTTTGGCAGGCGCCATCTCACCCAGATAAAAATCGCGCCTGGGATATTCCAATCGGATCATGGCGATTTCCCGGGGCAGCGAACCAGAAGACGGATTGGACGGAGTGTTCGCAGATGGCGCAGCGCCGCTTCGCGGGGTTGGCTGTGCGGGGGGGGCGGACAACGGCACGGAGTAGGCCTGCTTGCCGACCCTCAACCTCAAAGGCTGGGTTTTGGCGGTGTCGCGGCCAACCGTGAGGGTGATTTCGGGAATGACGAACACACCCGCCTTCAATGGCGTCACCTGATACGTGTGAATCACTCCGCCGGACATGACGCCGTTGATGAACTGAACGTTGATGGAGCGCCCCACATGGTTGAACTCAAGCCCATCCACCGCGGACAACTGCGGCAACGGCGCGTTGGCGGAACCTTCGATATTCACCGTCAACTGCGCGGCCTCGCCCAGGGCAATCTCCGAAGGTTGCAGTGTCGCGGTGACACGGATGTCAGCCGCCAGCCCGCACACGGGGCCAAGGCACAAAAGGACTGCGAACAGCCGCCAGCCGGGATTTTTGATGGGATGGTCCTGAATTTGGTTCATGGCATCATGTCATCCTTCGTCCGCTGCAAACGAAGGATCACCAATCGCGTTTGGTTGCATCTTCCGGCGGCGCCTGATTGCCCACGGGCATCGGCGCCGCGGGCATCTTCCGCTCGTCGCCCTTGAGCGAATCCAGCAGATTGCGGGCCTCCTCGCGGGTCATCTGCCCGGGCAAACGTCGCGGTTCCGTTTCGGACGGCGCCTCTTTGCCAGGTTTTTTCTCGGATTGCGGCGGTTTTCCGGCCTGATCCTGTTTCTGATCGTTCGCCCCTTTGGGGGGCGGCGACCCGTGTTCCTGACGCGGTTCCTTTGAATCCGGACGACCCGATGAATCCTTCGGATCCGTCGAAGCCGGGTTTTGTTGATCAGGTTTCGAATGATCCTTGGACGATGAATCTTGTGGGTTCTGCTCCTTGTCCTGTTTTTTCTGATCGTCTTTGGGTTGTTGTTTTTGAAGTTGTTCGAGTTTTTTCTTCACCAGTTCGTAATTAAATCTGGCGTCGGCATCATCGGGTTTGAGTTTCAAGGCGTGATCGTACGATTGCAAGGCTTGTTGCCATTGTTGAATCGTCTGTTGCGGATTGGTTTTTTCCGTCGGCTGCCCCACCCGATACTGCGCGTTGCCCAGATTATAAAAGGCATGCTGCTGCAATTGAGTGTCGCCCGTCTGAAGCGCCTTTTGAAAGGCCGAGGCCGCCTCTTCAAATTCGCTGACACGATACGCGGACGCTCCCAAATTAAACTGCAACTCCGCCTGTTTCGGTTTTTTTTCTGCAGCGGTCTTGTACTGGGACAGGGCGTCGGAATACCTGCTCTGGCGATATGCCCGTTCGGCCGACTGCGGCGAGGCGTTCAAGAGCGAGGCGTGCGATGCGCAAAAAATCGAAAAAATCATCAGGACCATTTGAGATTGTTTCCAGAATTTGAGATTGGCCCCGCCTGTTCGTCCGCCATGGGAACTGTCCGCCACAGGAGGGACTCGCCGTTGCGAGCCTCGCCGGAGGGCGGCAAACCGCGGCGAACGGGCGGGGATTGGATCAGCGCCGTTGCGGGACGGAAATTTGAAATTCCAGTTCCTCCGACGTTCGCCTATGAGCATTTCCAGCGCAAGACACACGATGCCAAGGGCCAACGGCCATTGGTAGCGATCCAGATAGACCTTGTTCATTCTCGATGTGAGATCCTGCCTTGGGATGGACGCCAGGCCCCGATCATTGATGGCCTCCAGCCCCTGAGCCTGTTGTCCCAATGGCTCGTAAAAACCGCCGGTGACCTCGGCGATCTGCCTCAGCGTGGATTCATCAAGCCTGGATTTCACCATCTCCCCTTTCTCGTCCTTCACAAACTCGGTGCTGCCGGATTCGCTGCGAACCGGAATGATCTCGCCCGACGACGTGCCCACGCCGACCGTAAATATCTTCAGTTCCTTTTCCGCCGCCTTGCGGGCGGCGGCGATTCCGCCGGCCTCGAGGTCTTCGCCGTCGGTGATCAGCATCAGGATCTTGTGGTTTTGCTGGCCCATGCTGAAGGCTTCTTCCGCTTCCCGGATGGCGCTGGAGAGATCGGTGCCGCCCTTGGGGATGACTCTTGTGTCCAACGCGTCCAGCGATTGGCGGAAGGCGTCGTAATCCAATGTCATCGGGCATTGAAGGAAGGCGGTTCCCGCGAATGCGATCAGCCCGACCCGGTCTCCCTCCAATTTGTCGAGCAGGTCCAGAACGGCCATCTTTGCGCGCGTGAGGCGGTCGGGGGTGACATCGCGCGCGAGCATGCTTCGCGAGGCATCAACGGCAAACAGGATGTCAATTCCCTTGCGTTTGGTTTCCTCCCACCGGAACCCGACTTGCGGCCGCGCCAGCGCCAAAAAACACAGCCCCAGCCCCGTCAGGAGGAGCCGGCGTTTCACGCTTCGCCGCGCAAGGGACACACCCGCCGTGAGGGATTCAATGAGATGCGGCGCCGCGAACCGGCAGAGCGCAGCCAGCCGCGCCTGATTGAAACGGCGAAAAGCCCACGCCGCTGCGGGAAGCGCCACGAGAGCCGCGACAAGCCAGAGGGGTTCTGCGAATTGGACAAGCTCGGCAAATTTCATGGCAGCCTCCGGAATCGGGTTTGCGCCAGCGCGATCTCGATGCCGAGCAGGCAGAGTCCCGGAATCAGCGCCCAGGCGAAAAGCTCCTCGTAATGCTCGAATTTTTTCAGTTTCACGCTCGTTCTTTCGAGCTTGTCGATTTGCGAGTAAATGTGTTCCAGCGAATCCGTGTCGGTTGCGCGATAAAACTGGGCGTCGGTGATTTCCGCCACTTTCTTGAGGGTCTTTTCGTCCACATCCGCCCGGACCGCCTGCTTGCGCTCAAATCCAAAGGCATCTTTCACCGGGACATACACGATTCCCTGCGATCCTGCGCCGATCGTATAAACCTTGATCCCAAGCGTCCGAGCCGCCTCGGCGGCGGTTTCGGGACCGATCTTGCCCGCGTTATTCATCCCGTCGGTGAGCAGGATCACGATCTTCGATTTTGAATGCTGATCGCGCAAACGATTGACGCTTGCCGCAATCGCGGAACCAATGGCGGTGCCGTCCTCCACCAGTCCGGTGCGAACGCGATCCAGATTCTGGAGCAGCCAGTCGTGGCCCAGCGTCAAAGGGCTGATCAAATAAGGCCGACCCGCAAACGCCACCAGGGCGAGCCGATCGTTGGGCCGCGCTTCGATGAACCGGGCAACGACGGACTTCACAACATCAACCCGGCTGACCGGCCTGCCGCCCATCTTGAAATCCTGGGACTCCATCGAACGCGAGATATCAACCGCCAGCACAATATCAATCCCGCTGGCCTCGATCTCCGTGGTTCCATGCCCAAACTGGGGACGAGCCAGGGCCGCCATCAGCAGGGCGAGAGTCAGAAGCCGAAGATGAAAAAGCAATCGTCCCGCGCTGGACTTGCGGTCGCGCGCCACTTCCCGAACCAGGTTTGCGCTCGAATACTGAACGGCGGCGGCCTGCCCCTTTCTGCCCCGCCACAAGGCCAGCAACGGCAGAAGCGCCAACAACCACAGAAGTTCAGGATGGAGAAAACGCATGGTTCAAGAAAATCAGGGAACGCCTGCCGCCGCGTTTCCGCGGGAATTGTCTGCCGCGGCCGGGATGGAACCCCTCCCCGTCGAGGGCGCGGAACCTGATGGGAACCCATCCGGCGCGTTCGACGGGCGCTTCCCTTTCCGCGATTCATCCCGCGGCCTGGTTTCCATCACGAATCTTCGGGCGCTCTCGAGCATGGAGCGCATCTCAGGGGCGGAAAGCGACCAGCGCGCGAACTTGGCCAGATCGCAATGACGCAGAAAATCCTCAAGCAACCCGGAATAAGCGGCAAGCGGCGAAGATGTGTCGGCCACCAGATCGTGAAGAAACTCCTCGGTGGTGCGGCGGGCGGCATGCGCATGAAAACGATCTTCAATGTAAAACCGCACCGCGTCCGACACCGCAATGGAAAATTCCCGCGTCTTGTCCGGAGTCATCACGAGCAATGCCTGGTCCAATCGTTCCAGCGCAAGTTCGTGCGGCAGTTTCACCTTCACGACAGGACGGTTCTTCCAGGCGCGCCATGCCCAGGCCGCAAGGACCGCCGCTGCCGCCGCGTAAACCATCCACATCCAGGGATAGGCGATATGAACCACGCCCCGGATGTCGCGGATGTCCTCCTCCGGTTCCGGACCTTGCGTCACAACGCCCGTTGCGTTCGTCGCGAAAGAATGCGCGTTGGTTGCGCCCGGCGTCTGCCCCTCGCCCATTGCGGCCATCCCCATCCACAACGCCATGAGGCATGACCACGGTCGCAAAACTCTTGAAAGCCAGAATTTCATCATCCAAACCCAAAATTCACAGGATTCGTCCGCCACGGCGGGCGAATCATTTCATCTTCTCCTCCCGCGCGCTGCAAAAAATTGCAGAAGCGCCGGCATGTAAGCCTGGCCGGTGCTCAGTTCCAACACGTCCACGCCGGCGGAGCGCAGCGTTTTCTTGTTCGACATCGCCCGAATATCCGACATCTCGGCAAAACGCACCCGAACACCGGAGTTCGATGTGTTCAGTTCCAGTTGCTCGCCCGTCTCGGCGTCCTCAATCGTCAGAAGCCCGATGTCGGGAAGTTGGCGTTCGCGCGGGTCCTCCACCGCCACGGCCACAAGATCGTGTCGCTTGTTTGTCAGCATGAGCGATTGGCGATAGTTTTCGGCCTGGAAATCAGAAAGCATGAAAGCCACCGCGCGGCGGCGCACGACTTTGTTGGCGAAATCAAGCGCCTGCGTCAGATCGGTCCCGCGGCGCTTCGGCTCGAAAAAGAGGATTTCGCGGATCACGCGCAGCACGTGCTGCCGCCCCTTTTGCGGGGGAATGTATTGCTCGATCTGATCGGTGAAAAGAATCAGGGCGACCTTGTCGTTGTTGCGGATGGCGGAGAAAGCCAGCACGCTGGCTACTTCCGCTGAAAGTTCGCGCTTGCTCTGCGTGGTCGAGCCGAAATTGCCGGAGGCGCTCACATCCACCAGCAACAGAATGGTCAACTCCCGTTCCTCGGTGAATTTCTTCACGAACGCGCGCCCCGTGCGCGCGGTGACATTCCAATCGATCCACCGCACCTCATCGCCGGGAAAGTATTCGCGCACCTCGTCGAAGTTCATGCCGCGTCCCTTGAAGACGGAGTGATACTGTCCCGTCAACGAATCGGTGACGAGCCGGCGCGTGCGAATCTCGATCTGCCGCACCTTTTTCAGGATTTCCCGGATTTGACTGGGAGTCATGGATGTGAAGTGAGTAATTAGAAATTAGAAGTTAAAAATGGGATGCCAGCGTCGCCGCTTTTCAAATTTTCATTTCTCATTTTTCACTTCTCATTGTCGCGTAGCGGGTCACGGCACCGGCACCGTGTCAAAAATCTTTCGGATGATATCTTCGCTTTTCATGTTCTCCGCCTCGGCCTCGTAACTCACAATCACGCGATGCCGCAGCACGTCCATGCCGATGGTCTTCACGTCCTGCGGCGTCACATAGCCGCGGCCCTGAAGGAAGGCCCATGCCTTCGCGGAGAGCGTCAGGTTGATGGTCGCGCGAGGCGAGGCCCCGAACTGGATGTAACCATCGAACCCAAGCTTGTAGGCCTTGGGATCGCGCGTGGCCCACACCAGATCCACGATGTAATCCTTGACCTTGTCGTCCATGTAAATCGTGTTCACCACCTGCCGCGCCTCCAGGATGTGCGCGGTCTCAACCACCGGACTGACCTTGGTGGGAGGGGATGTGGTCCCCATCAGATCAAGAATCGCCCGTTCTTCGGTGCGGCTTGGATAGCCAATGTGCAACTTGAGCATGAACCGATCCACCTGCGCTTCGGGCAGGGGATAGGTGCCCTCCTGCTCGATCGGGTTCTGCGTGGCCAGCACCAGAAACGGGTCCGGCAACGGAAACGTCTGCTCCCCTATGGTCACCTGACGTTCCTGCATGGCCTCCAACAGCGCGCTCTGGACCTTCGCCGGCGCCCGGTTGATTTCGTCGGCCAGCACCAGATTCGTGAAGATCGGTCCGTGTTTGGTGGTGAAACCGCCGTCGCGCGGATTGTAAATCAGCGTGCCGACAATATCCGCGGGAAGCATGTCGGGTGTGAATTGCAGCCGCTGGAATTTCGTCTGAATCGCCGCCGCCAGGGTCTTCATCGAAAGCGTCTTTGCCAGACCGGGCACGCCTTCCAGGAGAATATGGCCGTTGGCGATAAGCCCCACCATGAGGCGATCGATCAGGTATCTCTGGCCGACAATCACTCGGCCGATTTCCTGCTGCAGCGGCCGCACCCAGACGGATGCGCGCTGCACGGATTCATTGATGGCTTGGATGCTGGTGTTCATAAAATGCGAAGAGATGAGGTTGATGCGGTTTGGTTCGATGCTGCCAAAATAACAGACGCGCCTTAAAAGATCATTAAACCGGGGTTAAAAGTTTTTAACCCCGATACTTCGCGCCCAGGGGTGGTCAAGCCCCTCCCAAAATCAAAATTCCTATCCTTTTTTGATGCCGGCATCACCGAGAAAGCCAAGGATTTATTTCGATGACCGCACTCACCCTTTCGTCACGATTCCTTCATAATCGAGAAATCGCGCCTCCTCTCGGTTGACACCGTGGACGCGGCGTGCGCCATCCGGCGCTGACATGAAACGCCGCGAGTTGACAAAGGAGGAGTTTCTGGAGGTAATCGTCATCCAATTCCGATCTCACGCAAGTAAGCACGGGTCCGTTTCGCAATCGGCAGCGGTTTGTCGAGAGGCGGAAGATGCATGTCGTGTTCCACGATGGCCCAGCCGTCGAAGTCGGTTTTGCGCAAGACATCGCGTAATATCAGAAAATTAACCGTTCCTCGATCTGGTTCGCAGAACATTTCCATTTCCACAGCAGTCACAAAAGGAGGTTTTTCAGTCTCCACTTTCTTTTGAACCTCCGGATCGATGTTCTTGAGATGCAGGTAAGGAATCCGCGCGCGGTGGCGTTGCATGAAAGCGACCGGGTCACTCCCCCGATACGCATGGTGTCCAGTATCCAGACAAAGCGACACGCGCTCAGGATCAGTTTGTTCAAGAAATGCCTCAATTTGGTCCTCATATTCCACGTGCGTTTCCGCATGCGGATGAAACACGAGCCCAAGTCCAAAACGATCCCGCGCCAGGTCGGCCACTTTGTGGGTGGCATCGATCAACCGTTTCCAATCGCTGTTTTTGAGTCGATCAGGTCCTTTCTTTTCGCCTGTAAACAGGTCGGTGTAAAGGTCCGTCGGCAAGTATCCGTAGGGACCTAACTCGATCCATTCGTAACCGGCTTCGGCAACCTCATCCAGAAATCGCTGCCAAGGAGTTTGTTTTGGATGATTGGGAAACCATACGCCCCAAGCATCCGGTGCGCTTCCAACTTTAATGTTCATAGCCATTTTGGGCATGGTTCAACGGTTGGCGGCTTTCAGGTTCAATCCGGTCAACCGTGAACTCCTGAACCGCGAACCCCTCGCTTTCACGGGGGCAGGCTCTGACAACCTGAGCAGTTACGTTATCCCATGGATTCATGGTGGCGCTCAATTGTAGAACCGTTGCAGCTTCTTACGGATTTGTTCATAGTTAACTCGAATCCTTCTTGTGATCGGATCGTTGGTTGTCTCTGCCGCAGGAATGTCCCACCAAACACCGGATCCGGGCAGCCGCCGAAATGGTTCCGTTTCCGCCACAATGACGCCCGAACGTTTCTCAACAGATCCCCCACGGGTGTGCCCGCCGCACTGACAACCGTGTCGCCCGGCCGGGACTCATCGTTGAGAATGCAAAGCAACTGCCCCTGGCTCATGATTTCACCGGGATATTGACAACCAATCTCCCGCTTAACCTGCTTGTCCCACATGCGTTTGGCCAAAGCGATCTCGTCCAGATACGTGCGGTTGGATTTGACGCCACCGGCCTGTGCGGTTCTGTTGAGAAGGCGCAAAGCCTCGCGTGCGTCGGCAAGAATCGGCAACGCGCCGAGTTTATGTGCGTCGTGGCTTGTGACATTGATGCTTATGAACTGTACGGCGGGATGTTGAAACACCGAGTTCGATCCCGTGGAAAAATCCGTCAGGCGTGTGCCGACGCAGATCACCAGATCAGCGGCACGCAGAATCTTGGTCGCACAAGGCGAACCGGTGACGCCGAATCCGCCGAGCGCCAGCAACGATGGGGCGCGCATGGCGCCTTTGCCCGCGAAAGTTTCGCCGACAGGGATGCCGAATCTTTCCGCGAACGTTTTTAACTCGGTCCACGCCTCGGAATAATGCACGCCTCCGCCCGCGATGATCGCGGGGCGTTTTGCCTTCTTCAGCAGCGCAACCGCCGCAGCGATGCGATGCGGGTGAGGCAATGGCCGCTCGATACGCCAGACACGTTCTTCGAAGAAATGAGCGGGATAATCATACGCGTACGTCTGAATGTCCTGTGGCAAGGCGATGGTCACAGCTCCCGTTTCAACAGGGTGGGTTAACACGCGCATCGCTTCGGGCAGAGCCGTGAGTAGTTGTTCGGGGCGCTGAATGCGATCAAAGAAGCGACTGACCGTGCGAAAACAATCGTTGACGCTCACGTCCGCCGAGATCGGATGCTCGAGTTGTTGTAACACAACTCCTTGATGGCGCGTGGCGTAGTAATCAGAGCTTGCGCACACGCTCATCGGCGCACAACGCCGCGCCGATGCACGCGCCAGAACCGGTGAGGCATTGCAGGGCATTTTCGGGCAGCCCCGCCTCGACCAGAATCTTCGTGAGCTTGAGCGCGGTAAGCGGTGTCTGGTTTGCGGGTTTGAGGATCACCGCGTTTCCCGCCGCCAACGCCGGGCCGACCTTGTGCACGACCAGCAGCAACGGATAATTGAATGGCGTGATCGCAACCACAATGCCGCACGGCACGCGGACGGTAAGTCCGAATTTGTTTTTTGCGCCCGATTGCGCATCCACGGGCAGGGTTTCGCCTCGCAGTTGCGACCCCTCGAATGCGCATAACCGCAGCAAGTCGGGCATGCGTCCGACTTCACCCTGCGATTCACTGATCGGCTTGCCTTCTTCGAGGCTGATCGTGCGGGCGATGTCGTCTTTTTGCTCGGCGAGCAAATTGGCGGCGCGCATCAGAATTTGGCCGCGCTCATAGGCCGAAAGGTTCGCCATCGCCGCCGCACCGTTGACTGCTGCAACGAGCGATTGCTCCACCTGGGCCGGCGTTGCGTCGGGCACGTGATCCACGACCTCGCCGTTGAAGGAACGGATGATAGAGGTCATCCTGGGCGAGTCCACCCACTGGTTGGCGACGAACATTTTCATTTCCACACCTCGGGATTTACCAGATGCGGCGGACGTTCGCCGCGCAGCACCTGAAGCAGTTGCGTGAGAGCGGTTCGCCATAAGAGTTCTTTCGCCGAGTCCGTCGCGGCAGCGATGTGCGGCGTAGCAACAACATCATCGCGATTTAACAGGGGATGATCGGGAGGCGGCGGTTCGTGCTCGAACACATCCAGACCCGCGCCTTGCAGATGCCCGTTCTCCAGCGCGGCAAGCAGCGATGGTTCGTCCACGATCCCACCCCGGGCAGTGTTGATCAGAAACGCACCGCGCTTGAGCATTTTGAGCTTGGACGCATCGATCAGATGATGCGTGTCATTCGTCAGTGGCAGATGCAGCGAAAGAACGTCGGCGGCGCGAAGCAACTCATCGAGCGACGCCGCCTGCGCGTAGCCATCAGCACGCGCGAAGGGGTCATACACCATCATGCGCATGCGGAACGAAGAAGCCAGTTGCGCCACGCGCCGACCGATCCGACCGAAACCAACCAAGCCAAAGGTCTTTCCCGCGAGTTCAATGCCGTTGTGCCCCGAAAAGAAATCGCCTTTCTCCCCGCGATGCAAACGGGCCTCAGCCTGCTTTACCTTTTTGGTCACGGCGAGCAGCAGCGCCAGCGTGTGTTCCGCAGTCGAGACGGTCGGGCCATCGGGGACGTTGCAGACTGCGATGTGTCGTGCGGTGGCGTCGGGCAAGGAGATGTTGTCGCAACCGATGCCGGTGCGGGCGATGACTTTCAGGGTCGGCATCTTCGCGAACAGCGCGGCGTCGTATCGCACGCGCGCGGTGGCGACGACAGCCTGCGCGCTCATCGGTTCGTCCACGATGGTTGCGATACCCTGAAGCAATGGAAGAAAACGTTCGGGCATGGGGCGTTCGCACCAGATTTTGTAGGGGACAGTCACGGACGCGCCTCTTTCAGGAATGCCCGACACGCCGGGCCGAGCACCGACTCGGTCGTGGTCAGACGCCAGCGCGGTTTGACGCCGCGATTGACGTACGAACTGGGCCATCGGCGTTTCGAGAGATCAATCACCGTCTCGACCGAGTAACGCCAGAAATCGTCCAACATCCGAGGCGAATCGCCAGCAGAGTGGGGTGTGAGCACCACGTTGGGCAGCTTGGTCAACGGGTGATCGGTCGAGAGCGGCTCAGTCTCAAATACATCCAGGCCCGCTGCCCCAATCCGGCCCTCGTTCAGGGCGCGCACTAAAGCCTTCTCGTCAATGACTGCGCCCCGCGAAGTGTTAATCAACACTGCCTTGGGTCTCATCCACCGAAGCTCACGCTCGCCAATCAGATGATGCGTTTCTTTCGTTAGCGGCACATGAATTGAAACAAAATCAGATCGGCTCAATACTTCCTGGAGTGTTCCCTTCCGGGCTTTGAACTCATTCATCTTTTGCTCATTCACAAATGGGTCGCAAGCCATAAGAGAAATCTCAAAACCGCTTACCTTACGCGCCAGGTGTTGAGCGATATGTCCAAAGCCGACGAGTCCCAAGGTGCTACCGCTCAGGTTCCAACCGGGCCATGCATGTTTGGGGTCCCAGATACCGTTGCGGATGGCGCGGTCTTGGGCAGGAATCTGGCGGATCACTGATAGAAGCAAGGCGATGGCGTGATCGGACACCGTGTCGCACGTCGCCTCGGGCGTGTTGGCGACGAGGATTCCCAGGCGTGTGGCAACTTCGACAGGGATGTTGTCGGTGCCGCTGCCAGAGCGGAGAATCGCCCCGCAACGTTTGAGATCAGACAAACTTTCAGCGGAGATGACCCTACTGCCGCCGAAAACCCAGACAACATCTGCATCGCCTGCGTAGTGAGCCAGTTCTTCGCGTGTGGTGCAT
This sequence comes from Verrucomicrobiota bacterium, assembly GCA_016198745.1. Taxonomy (GTDB): domain Bacteria; phylum Verrucomicrobiota; class Verrucomicrobiia; order JABWAM01; family JABWAM01; genus JACQHZ01. Next base: position 22,085 of record JACQHZ010000174.1, on the reverse strand, counting down.
TCGTGGGTGATCAGTTCAATATTTTCCTTCTCCAATTCCTGAACCACCCACTGAGGCACTTCGGGAGCATCCCACGCCACCAATGCCGCTTTGAAATTGCCCAGGTTAAGTTTCATTTCGCTCCTATCGATCGCACATCGTCAAGCGCCGTCTTCGAGTACGAGTACAGGTTGTCGGTGTCCTCGCCCACGGCAATCCAGTGTAAACCTTTGGCCAGCCATCGGCGCACGGACTCGGTCGCGTAACCGACCGAGGCTCCCACGGTCTTGTCGGACCTGCGCGTCTTGGCGATCACCTCATCGCTGGCAGCCACAACCTCGGGGTCGTTGGTCTGGCCAAGTTTACCCATCGAGCCAGACAGATCGTTGGGCCCCAAGCAGATGCCATCGAGGCCGGGCGTTCTCAAGATGGCATCGAGATCGTTCACGGCGTCGATATGCTCAACTTGAACGATTACCATGATACGTTCATCAGCATCTTTGAGATAGTCCATCGTACTCATGCCGCCGTACCTGACGCCGCGACAGGGACCAAAACCCCGGACGCCTTTGGGCGGATATTTACACGCGGCAACAGCTTTGGCGGCTTCTTCGGCGGAACGCACCATCGGGACAATGATGGCCGCCGGCTCCAGCTCCAGCACCGGCTTAATCAACACTGGGTCGTTCCACGGTACGCGAACAAAGGGCGCGGTGTCCGTTCCCCGCACCGCCATGACATGGCCCAAGACTGTCTCCAGATTTAACACCGTATGCTCCATGTCGATGAACGTAAAGTCGTAGCCGACTTCGGCGAACAACTCGCTGATCGCCGGGTCGCAAAACGAAACGCCCACCCCGACGCAAAGCTCGCCGCGCTGCAGCTTTTGCTTGAACTTTTCCAGATTATTAAGGCTCATTTTTTTGAATGATGTGATTTTCGCGCGTCAGTTAGTGCGTGCCGAGTCCGAAGGCAGGTCAAACCGGAATCGTTCTAATATGATTTAACGACCTCGTCCGCGACAAACCGCTCGATTGTTCGCCATTGGGTTTCATACTGACGGCACCGAGTTCGTTGAAACAGCGGATGATGCGTTCCGGGCGGATCAATGGCGACAATATCGTTGCCCCGGATGACGACTTTGTAGTTTCTCTCGACGATTCGAAGCGTTTCGCCCCGTTCGCTGATCGGGCAATGTAGAGTCACGATCTCCCCCTTCTTTGCTTCGACCACCGCGTAGCGCCCCTCCCAAACCGGAGGTCGCTTGCTCCCGTTCACGTTAATGCCGCAGTCATTAGGCGTGGACCATTCCGGGATACGTAAAGCCACCTCGCAGTCGCGCTTAAGCTGGACCTCCACCTGGCCTCGATGGGGAATATGGCTATGGATGTCCGCCCATGGGGAGGCACGGTTCAGGAGCAGGTGAATGGAGAGGCGGTTCTTAGCTTTGTCCCAGCCAAGCATGTCGCGCCAGACCCGGTAGAGTTGCATCGCGGCATTCCCGACGCAACAGGCCATGACGCTGCTCATCGGATCGCCCTGCCAATCATTCGGCGCTCCCCATCCGCCCCAGGCGCCGCGGCACCGTTCGGGAACCTTATCGGATGTCGTGTATCGCGGGTTCCAGGGCGCCTGCTTGGGCCGGCCGTGGTGCTGGGAGTATTCGTAAGCCCAACCGGTCTCCAGCAACTGCATTTCGGCGAATATATTTCGCACCCACCGGTCAACGTCGTCCCAGCAGTCGGCCAATCCCTCGGTACTCTGCCGCAGGGCGAGGTAGATCATGTCCGCCACATCGCAGATCTCCAGACTTTTTCGCATGAAAGGCGCGTCCATGGGACCCAGGTTCTCCGGAAAGTAACCCATCAGGGTCTCGCTTTCCGGGTGGTTACGAGCGTACCGGTAGCCCCGCTGTGCCAGTTCGACCATCGCCTTGTCGCCTCGCGCGATGCCGGCGTCGAGCATGTGCATGCGCATCAACGTGTTGGTATGGAAGTGGACGCAGCCGGAACCCTTCTTAACATCTGTGTCCGAAGACGTCAGGCGAAATTCGCCATCAGGACCGACGAACCCGCTGTGACCCAATGCAAAGAACCTGGCGAGCTTGTAAGCGAGATCGAGCGCCTCCTCACAGCCCGTCATCCTGTAGCAAGTCGTCAAGCCATGCCCTAACCAGATATAATTATGGCTGATTGAAGGGGGGACCGGGAGGGGGCCTTCGACCGCCTTTTCGCCCGGCGCGTAAATGTGCTTATCAAAAAAGGCGTATTCACCCTTATCAATGGCCAGTCGGTGCAGGGCGGAAACCATCCTGCGGGCGAGTTTTTCCCACTGCGAATCTCCGGTCAGCGCATGGTACACGGCCGCGGATTCCACGTAACGACCGTGCATCGCGAGATCCATCATTTGATCGCCAACATGCCGCTCATAAGACTCCCCGCCACTGCCGAACTCCTCTCCCCATGGTCGGCCGATGATGGGCGTGTAGAGGAGTCCATCGGGTCCCTGCATCTGCAACAGATTGGCCATGCGCTGCCATTCGACTTCCCACGATTCATCCGAGCCGCAGGCCAGACGCAGCAGCATGGAAGGAGCGTAATACTTGAATTCCACGTGGTCGTTCCAGTCGTGATACATCGCGGGCGGTTTCCAGCCGAAGCAGACCCGCCAGTAGATCTCGAAGTTGGCCTCGGGGTCGGTGGAAGCGGTCAGGCCGTGGATGGCATGTGACGCTCTCTCGGCCAAATCGAGAGTATCAGGCACTTGCGCCTGATACCGAGAACCCTGAATGATCGGCATCTCGAATGGCGGGATCTCGGTGTTGATATAGCGGATGTCGCGGTTGCGTCCGGTAGGGGTCATTTTGATTTCCTCTGGGCTATTAGAAGGCGCTCGATTCAAGGAGTTGCCGGAAGCTGGTCGGCCACAAACCGCTTTGCCTTTCGCCTCGGAGCGACGGGAGCTTTCAGGTGATCCCGGCGGAAGAACGGATAGCAGTTCTTAAATTCCTCCGTGTCACTGTCTCTGGGATTGATGTCCACTACGGTACTTCCGCGGAAGCGCGCAGTGTAGCGTGTTCCACAAATGGTGTAGGTCTCGGTCGTCTCCGCAACGGGAAACTGCAGTCGGAGCATCTCGCCGACATGAAGGTCTTTCACGACAACGTAATTGCCCGCTCGTGGGGGACGGATCGGCTGTTCTCCCAAGAAGCAGGTAAGCTTCTGTGGGTTCACCCAGTACGGGATGCGCACCAAGATGGTATGGGCCTGCTTGTTGTGGAGCACCACCTTGCCCTCATAAGGGAGGTAGCTGCACACGTTCATCCAGGGAGAGACGCGGTTCAGAAAAAGATTCACCGTGGCCACGCCATCGGCGAAGCGAGTGATGCCTTCCCAAGCGTGATACAGCGACCGCGTGCCTTGGGCGATACAACAGGCATTCGTCATGGATTCGCGGCACGAGGTCAGGTGTGCGGTGGCGAACCCACCCATGATCCGCTTGAACGTCGCGTTGTACTCACTTCCCGCCCCCGCCACCTTTTTCATCAAGTCCAGGTCGGTGATTTGGAGTTCGATGAAGTGGTTGCGGATCATCGAATCCACATCGTCCCAGTAATCGCCCACCCCCGCGTCGGTGAGCATGACCGCCAGCAAGAGCAGGCCGGCAATGCCGCAGGTTTCGTTGACTTCGCTGAGGGCGGTCGGCCGGCCGTACTTTGCAGAGTTGATCCAGGAAGGGACAAAGCCCAGCCGGATGACGCCGTGCCGCCGCGCATGCTCGTACCCCTCGCGCGTGATCTGCTTGAGGCGCTCATCGCCGGTTGCCTGTGCGAACATCAGGAGTGCCTGAAGCGGCCGCAGGTTGCCTGTGCAATGCCCTTCCCAGAGGCCATGTTCATGGCCCGGAGCGGGCCGGTCTTCCCGCTGCGCGGGGTAGCCCGGTCGGACGCATTCTCTGACGAGATTGCGCACTTGGTCGAGAGCCTGCTCGACCGGGTCGTGCGTGTCCTTCCATAGGTTTGGCTTGAGGCAGAAACGAACCAGTTTCCGGGCGCACTCGAGGGCGGCCTGATCGCCACAGAGATTGTAGCAGTGCAGCAGCGACTTGATCGGCTTACACTGATCCCACTTGACCGATCCCTCATATCCCTCCTGGTCAAAGACCGGTTCGCGCGGCGCCTTGGCGAGATTTCCCGGTCCGCGCAAGGTCCAGTGCCACTTGCCCTGCGGGTCAATGGCCCATTCCGGCGGATAGTAAGCATAGTCATCCGTCTCAATGGCCACCTGCCGCAACCCGTCGCAAATTACCTTCGCCCAATCGAGCCAGAGAGAATTGCCGTCGCTGGCGTGGCGCTGGAAGCAGGCCAGCGCGGCAAGACCTGAAGTGGCCGGGTAGCAGGTCCCGGCGGGCGGGCCGTCCTTAGAGATCGGAAAGTACACCTGACCGTCCTTGGCCACCTGCTGCAGGACGGCACGGGTGGCGGCGATTTCCACGTCAACATATTTCTCGCTGCCGCACATGACGCGCATCAGCGGCAAGCACCGGAGAAACTTCATCGGCATCGCCCAGTTCGGATGATCATCATAGGGTCCCAGAATCCCAAATCGAAATGTTTGAGTACCGGCGTAGTGTTGATCCGGTTTCATGTTCCCGATCAGCGCGTTCACTCCCAACGCTGCGCGTTCTGCCAGATCGAGCGTGTCAGGCATCTCCACCTCCTCCCAGTGCCCTTTCGGCTTGACCGTCTCAGGCGACAGGACCGCTTCCATGGCCGGCAACCGGTCAACTACCGGTTTCAAGGTCAGCCGCTTCGATAGCTCGTCTTGGTTCCGTTGGTACACAAGTTTTCCGTGGTCGTCCACGAGATCCGGTTTCTTCTTTTCGGTCATGGTTCCTCTCCAAAGGCCAACACATCAACCACCGCAAAGTGGTTGAGTGTTATGGTTTGCCCACCTGTTCCAACATCTCTCCTACTTCAGCCACGACCTGATCCGCGATGGACCGATCCTTGTCGGCCGGCCAGTTTGTATCCAACGCGCCCTGGGCGGTCAGTACGCGGCTGCAAACGCTCCCGAGAAGGTTCTTCGCCTTGGCGAGGGCCGGATGCGCGGGGTTGACTTTTTCCATCTGGCTAATCCGATTCCGCAGCATGACGAGGCACTCGTAATCCTGGACCCCTTCCCGGACCGCCTCCATGTGCTTGGCCGCAGTTACCGAGTCGGGTCCCAGGAAGACAGCGGCGAGGCACTCGGAATTGTTCATATAGTCATTCCAAGCGCGCCCGCGTCCCAGTGCCACAAACCAGACATTCATCCCCGTCGCTCCCATGTCGAAGCAGGACCAGGCGAGCAGCCGATGGTAACTATAAGGGTCCATCGCGAAACCGGGCGCGCTGCAGTCATAGAGTTCCAGCCGATGCCCCGCGCTGGCCTGCTGACGATAGAACTCTGCGACGTGAGGGGCCGCAGACCAAAGGTAAACGCGGCGCGGGCAGACGATGTCGGCCGCCTTCCACAGTTCGGGCAAGGCGTCAGCGGGATTACTATGAGTCGGATCTGTCCAGATCAGCGCACCGGTTCCCGCGGCGCGGATCGGCCTGGCACAGTCTATCGTGAGCTGGTCCATGTCGCGGTTGCCCGGTTCGTCCACCAGAAGCAGTAAAATCTGCTCAGCCTTGATGCCTTTCCTTCCGGCGTGGTTCACCCAGAAGCGGATCCATTCGCCGACCGCCCGATCGTAGGCCGGCGTTCCGCGCTTCAGAACGCCGATGTTGTCACGAAGGATATCGTAAGAGACTGCATATCGTCGCGCGCCGGGCCAGCGACCGACCCACAAGTCGAAATTCTCCGTATCCGGGTCTTCCGTCAGCGCGTCATCGAAGGCGCCGAATGCGGTCAGGTCACCCAGAAAATGCCACCGCTTGCCATCGTCGCTCACCAGGATGAATATGCCCGCAGGCCATCCAACGTCCATAAGCCGGGCGGCGGTGGCGTACGAAACGCCGCCAATCGGCTGCACCGAACCCAGGTCAATGGTGATGAGAACCTTGGACCGGAGAAAGCTCCAGCCGACGGTGGTCTTCTTGGTCCATGACGAACCGAACGAATCGCCATCGGTGAGCTGAATGCGGTCATCTTCATCCGTGCAGAGAGCGTAACTGGGTTCCGGCTTCATCGTATAAGGCTTGCCAAGCGCAATGTTATCCAACCCTCTTCCAGCAGCCATTGCTCCTTCGGCAAGGGCGCCGGCGGCTATCCCGATCATCAGAATATAAGGAATGATTCGACTGTCTCTCATGGGGATATCCTAAACGTAACAACAGTCCAGACGCTTCGCTATCGATTCCAATAATCTGGTCCTACGGACGGGTTTATTTCGCTCAACGCATTCACATTGTAAATTGAAGCCGGATTGTTATTGGGCGCCCTGACGCCGGTGACATGCCCGTCCACCCACAGCACGTTGCATATACCGCGGTGTCTTGGCCAGGCGACCCCCGTTCCATTGCCGGAGGCCCACGGGTTAACCCAACAGAAACCGTACCAAGAAAATGGCGTCCCATCCGCGTTCAGTCCATTCCCCGCCCACGAATCCACCATCAGGATCGTTTGGGCTGGGGAACGGATCGTGGCCAGGGTAGCGGGCACGGCGACGCCATAGGTTGGGGAACCCAGGATGTAGTCAATGTCTAGCCCACGGTTCTTGCCGTAGCTAATCGCCCCCCAATACAGGGCATCGGCTTGCGTCTCACCGGTTGCACTCTTGGCGATGGGACAAAAGAGAACATCGGTTTTCTGCATATAGTTGCCATTCACAAGCTTGCTGTACCAGGGGCGATCCGCTTGGGGCAGGCTGACGTCATAACCGACGGGAAAAAACCCTTGGTTCTCATTCGCATAGATCGTCAGCATAATCCCAATCTGCTTGAGGTTGTTCAAGCAAACCAAGGTCTTGCCGGATTCTTTCACACGGCTTAACGCAGGCAACAATAACGCCGCCAGAATGCTGATGATGCTGACGACTAATAAAAGTTCTATTAAGGTGAAGCCTCCCCCGCCGCGAAGCGTCGGTCTCGGCTTCACCCCGGCCGGTTTGATCGCTTGAAGGAATAAGAACCTGTTTTGAAACTCCTTCGAAAGACCGTTTCCTGGAGGGCGACGCTCCGTCGTCGTCGTACGGAGCCATGGCGCTGACGAAGCAGCGCCCTCCGATTTTCTTCGGGAACCTACTTTTGAAACACGCTCTAGGACCGCCTCGATATTCGGCAACTGATCAACCACCGGTTTCAGTTTGATCTGCTTTGACATGTTGTATTCTCCAACATTGATAGGCGTCCTATGGTTTACCCATTTTCTCCAACATCACCCCAATCTCAACACACACCTGGTCTGCAATGGACCTATCCTTATTACTGATCCACTTCCCATCCTGCGCCTCTTGATCATGGAGCACACGACTGCAGGCGTTACTCAAAAGACTCCTGGCTTCTGCCAGCATCGGATTTCGAGCATTGGCCTTTTCTGTCTGGCGGATGCGGTCCCGCAACATCACCAGATACTGGTAGTCTTGGACGCCTTCCCGGATGCCCTCCATCTGTTTGGCGGCGGTCGCCGAGTCGGGTCCCAGATACAAGGGCGAATCCGAATTGCCCGTCGTGATATATTGATTCCAAGAACTTCCTTCTTCCTCCCATTTTTTCCCGGAACAACCGAATGACCAGAAGCTGACGCCGGTGGCGCCCATATCAAAACAGGTCCAGGCCTGTAAGCGGTAATAACTGTAGGGGTCCAGGGCAGAGGCCGGTCCATTGCACGAGTAGAATTCAAGCGGGTGGCCGGTCATGAGTTGTTCGCGGTAAAAATCAGCAAATCCCTCTCCGCCCCGCAACAGATGCGCACGCAACGGGCAGATGACATCAACCACCGGCCACAGTTCGAGCAGCGCATCCTGAGGTTTGCGCTGCGGATTCCAATCATCCGGACCCCAGGTCGGATCTGTCCAGATTAAAACCCCGGTTTGCGCCGCACGGATGGGCTTTGCCCAGTCGATGGTCCGCTGGTCCATGTCGTGATTGCCGGGTTCGTCCACCAGAAGGAGTAAAATCTGTTCCGGCTGGATGCCTTTGCTGCCGGCGTGCTCCACCCAGAAACGAACCCATTGCCCTGCCGCGCGATTGAAGGCGGGTGTCCCACACTTCAGTCCGGCGAGGTTATCGCAATCCAGGACATTGAAAAACACGGCATAACGACGCGCCCCCGGCCAGCGGCCGACCCAGCGGTCAAAATTGGCGGTGTCCGGTTTTTTCACCATCTTGCCGTTTGCGTCAAAGAAGGAGTGGAGAACGGCGGGACTGTCCACGCCTGCCGGGAGAAAGACGTCACTGGTGGCCCAGGTCGTATCCACATACCGCGTCCGCAAATGCGCAATGAGCGGTTCGATGTTCTTTGGGGTAAGCCCGTATAACCAGTCCGTGTTCGTGTAGTCAAAACCGCCAACATGCAGCAAGGGCGCTTCCGGGAAGGTTTCGTTGAAGACGCGAAGCGTCAGCGGGACCTCCAGCGCCGGCGCCTTGGGGCGCTCAATCACCAGCTGGCCCCGGTGCTTTCCGGCAGTTACCTCGCGCGGGGTGCAGTTCACCCACACCTGCCTGGTCATTCCGGCCGGAACAGTAATGGGATACCCCTTGTCCTTACGGGTTATGGGAAGCAGGGCGGCTGCAACCGGCACCGACGACTGGGTGTCGGTCCACTCCACCTGGTGGATCGTGATATAGTCTGGATTGGGACCGCCAGGCAACCCTTCAAGGCGCACTGTCACCGTCATCGGCTTTTCAGTGGCATTGGTCAGGTTGAACGTGGCCGAGCGGGTCTCCGCTTTCATCGCTGAAATTGAAATCGAAGCCTGCATTCTTGCCGGCGGCGGCTGGGTTGGAGTTAGAAAATCGTAGCGATGGGTGGTCCAGACCGTCAGCGGAGCAGCACCGGCGGCTTTCGCCAGCGCGCCATGGACGGCAAAGATACGGGCGTGCAGTCCGTTGAGCGGAAAGATCGCCCGGAACTTCCCCGGATCATCAACCGGCGGTATCCGGCTAATCTCCTTTTCGACCTCATCAAGTTCTTTCCGCCATTGGGACTTCAGGGGCTCAGCGGTTGCGGATTGCTCCAGTTGGTCCCGGCTGCGGCGCAGATCGATAAACAACCTGCGTTGGATGCCGCTCTGTGTTCGGACGGATGAGCCGGCAAAATACTTCTCGGGGCTGTCAATGGCCGGACCGGGGTTTATGGACTTCAACCAGGCGTCCTCACCGCGATAAACGTCAATCTCATCGGTAAAAAAGAATGGATTGGCGTTCACTAAAAATTGGATGTATCGGCCATGCGCCTTCAACCGGTCAGTCCAGTAACGGTGGCTGGCTTGGCCGGTTTCCGGCGGCACCCCGTAGACTGCGCTTAAAGCCGTAAGGTCGCCCAAGGAATGCCAATGCCTGTTGTCGTCACTCACCAGAACAAAGATGGCGGAAGGCCATGACACACCACAATCGCCGCCAGCCGAGCTTACCGAAACGCCCCGAATGGGCGCGATCATGCCGAGATCCAGGTTGATCTGCACTTGTCCATTAGGCGGGTTCATCCATCCGACCGTGGTCTTCAGTCCCCAACTGGAACCAAACGTTTTGCCATCCGTGAGTTGAATGCGATCAGCTTCATCCGTACAGAGATCATAATTGGGATGCGGATTCATGGTGTAGAACTTGCCGGGCGCGAGGCGGTCATTTCTGTTTTCGGCTTCGCGCTTCGCCGCCGATCCCTGTGCAAGCGCAAAGGGAGCAAGGCAAAGCGCCAAAACCCTGAGAACAAGTCGGTTAATCCGCATTTTGTTCCTTCCTGGATTTGGGTCGGCTATGTTCCATGAGAACAGAGGCTAAAACTCGAGACCGGCACGCAACGGCAATCATGGGTAAACACAAGAGACACTACGCTTGTAACGCGACAGGACGCTACACATCCTTTCGGAATCCATTTTACATTTCTTTCGCCAAGATGCAACGGTTCCGGCGGCAGGATGTGGACCGCGTTGTGCTTCAACAATTCCGCGAACGGTTGTTCATAAACAGGCCACCTGGGGCCGGTTTTCAAACGTGAACTGTCAGAAATGATCGAAAGGGCGGCGAAATCTTATTGCGCTTTCAATATTCTTTCTCCCAGTAGGGCTTGATATCTGCGGCGGCAGTTTCCGAAACCCAGCAGTCGGTTCGCAAGCGCTGGTGGATCGATGTGGGCACCCGCGGCGTAACCGGACCGTGCAGACAGAGTCGCGTTATCAGGCGTTGCCACGAGGCAAACGAGCCGTCAATCGTCAGGGAATGCACGTCGATGCGGTTCTTGGACGCAATCACCTCCGCGGGGCCGACCGTTGCGGCCAGGGGCGGCAAAGCGCAGAGATTCCCGCTCATCCCAAAACTGCCGTGCAGCGAATTCTGGGCGATGGTAAACGGGCTCAGCCGGCAAACGCGGGGTCCCATTTTCATCCATTCATCGAGGCTGGCCGCCTGGAACTCCGGAGCATCCGGTTCGATGAAAGCGAGGTGCCCCGTCCATCCGGGACCGCTGTAGCAAATATCGGCGCCCCCCTGGTCCGCGATCATCTTGCCGTAGTCATGGATGTTCTTGGTTGTGGGTCCCTTGATCTGACTTTCTGGCGGCCGCAATTTCGGATCGATCGTATGATAAAAATATTTCTTGAAGGCATGCATGAACCCGAACGGCCAGCTTTCCGGCGCCGTCTCTCCGTGTTCGTTCGCATATTCGTCCATATTGAACGTGTAAAGGTGACGGCAGGGCACCTTGAACTTGTTGATCAAATAGGCGACTCGGGCGTATCCACGAACCGGATTAGGCGTGATGACGACGATTTCTTGCCCGGCGTCTGCCGCCGTCTTGATCCGCCAGAACATGTCGCACGCCCACCGGAAACCAACCTCCGCGTCCGGCATCACCGTAATTTTGAAGTTCTTGTTGGGGTGCATGGCGATATCTTTCCGTTTGATCCGAAGGACTTTTTCAATGGCTTTCAGATCGCGAAACGGGACGTAATCGGCTGGGGTGAATTGGAATGTTTTCATGATAGGTTATTGATTTTGAAGCGTGAAACACGATGTCCGGGGTGCGGCAGCGATTCTCATTATGGGTCTCGATGGTAGGGCGCGACCGCTGGGCGCGCCGCGATATGAACCGAAGACGGCGCGCCCGGCGGTCGCGCCCTACCTCAAGCAACATGGCGCACACAATTTGCAGGTCATAATTAGAATTGCTGGGGGTACGGGGAGGAGCGAACGTTATTAACCACGGAAAAGTCGCACGAACCTCCGCTGCGATCAAGCCGCCAGGTCGGAGGCCTTGCGCCCACTGAATCATGGCGACATCTCCGGCTTGTCGTCGCCTCACCCGTGTCATTGGAAAGCAACCAACACCCGTTTGCGGTGCGGTTGCGACGGCGGGATCAGGTGCAGCCGTGGACTCGGTCGGGACGACCGGGGCAGGGAGATTTCCTCAGCCTCCAGCCACCCTTGGACCAGCGCGGGCGAGGGCGGATCGCTTTGCAGGGAAAGGTGCGCTTCGCCGCCCACCGGTGCGGCGATGCGAGCGATCACGAGCTGCGGATCATACGGTTTCATTCCCATCCGGCCCTGTCCGTACCCCACCCGCCAATGGGACTGGAACCACATGATCGGCACGGGCGCACTGGAAAGGCCGTCGGAATAGCGCCCCACCGCCGCGCGCATACGGGGCAGGAACCCTTTGCGGATTCGGAAACGCAACACCCATTCGGCCCGAACCATGCCCTGAGGGATTCCCGTGTGAAGAATCCACGAATGAACATACGGCCGTTCGACCGTCACCTGCGGAGCGGGAAAACGCTGGATCTGAGGTATGTCCTGTGGGACGCCATGCCGCATCTGAAGAGACGCCGATCCGAAGGGAACCAACCAGCCGTTCTCGCCTCGCAAACGCGCATCGCGGGTCTTCCAGTCGTCCACGCCGCGGACCAGAACCCACACCGCCTGGGATGGCATCCAGGCTTCTTTCCAGGACCAGGATTCCCAGCAGGGGAAAACTCGCGTCCAGTCTCCGGCCTCCAAACCCAGTTGCCGCGGCGCAGGGCTTTGCTGTGGAAACGCCACGGGATTGCGCAAAATCAGAATTTGCCGCGCTCCCTGCGCGTGGAAAAAGCCGTACACTTCACCTTTGCCCGGAGCGCCGCCCACCATGCGCATGTTCCCTCTCCAAAGCAGGTCCTCGTGCCGGCGGAACCAGCGCAGGACCTCCCTCAGAGTCCACGCCTGCCAACCATGAAGCGCGTAGGGCGGCATGTAGATTTGCAGATAGTGCGAGCCACGCGAAATCCAGACGATCAGGTTATGCAGCCAGGCTTCATCGGTGATTTGCACTGCATTTCGCGGCGCATTGGCAAACTCGTGGTGGCTGATCATGTCCCACGGCACCGGCGAACGGCAGGTCACCATATTGTGATGCAGCACGGTGTCGCGCGAAGTGATCAGCGCGTCGCACTGCGTCAGGCCCGGCACATCTGCGGCTTCGCTGTCGCCCGAATTGGGCAGATGCATGTTGTGCACGTGCGGCAGCCACCAAGGGCTCAGCCACCAGCCGCCCCGCACGCCGGGCCGGCGGCGATGCGCGGTGAACCGGCGGAAGAGGCGGATCATCGCGTTGACGTTGGCCTCCTGCATCTGTTCCCGCAACGGCAACCGGTGCGGGGTAAGCGCCGGGTCAATCGCTCCTTCGTTGTCCCAGTCAATCTTGAAAAACCGGACCGGTATCCCATCCAGCAGTTCCGTCATGCGCCGGCCCATCGCTTCCTCCCAGCGGGGATCGGTCAGGCAGGCGTAGCGCAACCGGCCTTTGCAGCTGCTGTAGGCGGCGCCGTCGCCCCCTTTGGAAATCCGGTACCCCTGCTGCTCGGCCCAGCGATTGTCCACGCCCACCGGGCCGTGCAGCGACCACCACAACCCGAGGCGCATGCCCCGGCGCACGAGCAGTCGGCTCAGTTGGGCGAGGCCTTGGTCGCCCGGCCCGCCCGCCGAACGCTTGGGTTCGAAAAGGCTGCGCACGTTCTGCCAGCCGGCGTCGAGGAGCACCGTGGAAACCAGCCCGCGTTCGCCTGCCAACACGCGGTCCGACCATTCCGTGATGAACCGGCGGTAGCTCGCCAGGTCGGTACGGTAAATATCCGTGGGCGTCGCGCCCGGCGACTCCGTCACAAAATCGGTCCAGAACGTGTTGATCTCCACCAGGGCCCGGGTTGGCGGCGGGAGGCGGATGCCGGCGAGATACCGCTGGAACGCCGACGGCGCGTCCTCGCCCTTGCGGGCGAACCCGATCACGGCCGGGAACGATTCCAACCGGTCGCCGCGCCAGTGCGGGTGGTGCAGGAGTTCCAGTCGTCCCGCGCGCACCCGGTTGATTCCCATGGGATGTTCGAGACCGGCAAAGAACCGGGCGCCGAAGACGGGATAGCCAAACGGTGGCAGGCGGCCCACGCCCTCCTCGATACCGCGTGCCTGCAGGCCGGCGGCCTGCGCTTGCCACTCGCGCCAACCCATCCGGTCATCGTAACGGCCCCACGGCGCCCGGTCGCTCACTACGTGGAACCGCAAGAACCGGCCCCAGACGGGGTCCGGTCGGCCATGAACGATGATGCTCTTCCGGAACCAGCCGTGAGGCAACGCGCGCCAGCACACCTCGAAAGTCAAAGCCGTGCCGGTGATTGTTCCGTGCAAGCGGACACCGTTGAGCGAAGGCTTGACCCTGGCGATTCTTTGGTCGGCGAAACGCCGCCGCTCAAACTCCAGGACGAAACGGACTGAACTGAGCGCGAGCGGCCGGTCTCGATCCGGCGCGCACAACCGGATCAGTTGATGATCAGTGTCGAGCTGCAGCAAAGCGGTCGTCATGAGGCGCTCACTTCGATAAGGAAACCTTCGGATCAAAGTCGGCGAGGTGATACGGTGGAACGTTGAGCTTCCCATTGCTGAGGCGATTGGACTTGCCGAAAATCTGCTCGCGCCACGGGTTTGGCAACAGGTCCAATTCCACCGCCCACAGGTTGCGGAGGGCGCCGGCGGCGCGGCAAGTTGTCAGCAGCGCCACGCTGCCGCCGAACTGATGCGGGGCCAGCGCCCGACACAACCGGGCGATCCGCCTGAAAGCGGTGACCCCGCCCATGCGGGTGAGGTCGGGCTGGCACACGTCGAGCACGCCGGCAAACATTCGGAACTGTTCCTCGGTGTAGAGGTTCTCGCCTGCGCCAATGGGCGTGAGGCCGCGGCGGTGCAACCGCCGGTAGGCGCGGATATCCTCCGGCCAGAAGGGTTCCTCCACCCACGCCACGCGCCATTCGCGGATTGCTGCGCACAGGCGCTCCACCTCCCGGTACGCATACGGGTGGGCCGCGTACGGCTGGCCGAGTTCCAGGATCAGTCCCACGTCCGCCCCCAGGCTTGACCGGGCCCGCTTGACCCGGCGGACATCCTCGCGCACCGAAAAGCCCCCGCGGATCTTCACCAGGCGGAAACCCAGCGCGACCGCCCGTTCACACTCCTCCGTCAAACCGTCAAGGTGGGGATGGAAACCGGTGCTGGCATACACGGGCACCGCCAGTGGCGCGCTCCTGGCCGGTGGACAGAGGTTGTGCAGCGCCAGGTCAACGCCCGAGAGCACCGCGCGGGCCATGCCCGCGTAGCCGAGGGGGACCAGGCGGATGCGTAATGCGTCATGCAGCGATTCAATCGCCGCACTCTCCCGGCCAATGAGGAATTCCCGGACCCGGCGGTTGAGCAGCGCCACGTACAGTTCGGGATCGAAATACACCTCGCCAATCTCGCCCCAACCCGTCCGCCCATCCGCGGTGCGGATCCGGACGAAGACGGCCTCCCGCCGGGCGATGGTCCCGCCTTGCCAGCGCACCTGGGCCGATTTTGACAGCCGGTACGACATGTGGATTCCGTCAACGGTTCGAATGCGCGGCATCACTGCGCTCCTTGCTTGGCCAGTTGGTCATAGGCTTCCGCGAGCGCCGCCATGGTGGCCCGGACTTCCTCCCCGCTGGCGATGGGTGGCCGGCTTTCCCGGATCGCGGCGACGAACTCCGCGGCTTGGTTGTACACCCCGCCTTCCAACCCGGTCCGCCAGGGAACCTCGATCTTTACTTGCCCGTTGACGGTCAACGTCTCGTAGCCGCGAATCTCCATGAGACCGCTGTCGCCCACGATCACGCAATCGTGAATTTTGATGGGTGAGTTGAAGGAGTGCACGGAGGAGACCAGGACGCCCTTGCGCGTCCGCACCAGCACGGCCACGGCGTCGTTCAGCGCCTGCCGCTTGGCCCCGATCGCGTAAACCTCCCGCGCCTCGTCGTGCGCCAGCCAGAGCGCCGCGTCGAGCATGTGCGCGCCATGGTGGTAGAGCGCCGTGCTGGTCCGGGGATCGACCGACACGGCCTTGCCCTCCCAGTTGACCCCGATGGTCTTCTTTTCCAGCCAGCGAATCACGATCTGCTGAATGCCGCCGATCGCCCCGCGCGTCGTCTCGCGGAACGCCTCCAGGTACTGCGGGGTGAACCGCGCCGTCATCGCCGCCATCAGGATGCGCCCCTGCTCCCGCGCCAGACGGCAGAGCGCGTCAACCTCCTGGGGATCAACCGCCAGAGGCTTTTCCACCAACACGTGTTTGCCCGCCCGGAGGGCCTGGGCCGCCATGGGCGCGTGCAGATCGCTGGGCGTGCAGATCACCACCGCGTCGAGCGGCGTCGCCGTCAGCATCTGGTCGTAGTCGCGGCAGCCCTGCGCCACGCCGTATTCACGCACGACGCGCGCGACGCGCTCCGGTTCCCTGCTGGCCACGGCCGCCAGCGTCACGCCATCCAACCGGCCAAACGCGCGCAGGTGATATTCCGCGATGCTGCCCAGGCCAACGATGCCAAGATGGATCGGCTTCATTTTCGTTGCCAGGCCATGCGGTTCTCCAGGACGCCGATGCCCGCGATCTCCATGCGCACCACGTCGCCCGGGCGCAGCTTTTCGGCGAGACCGGGACAGCCCATCATGATCAGGTCGCCGGGCATGAGCTGGAGCCGTCGCCGCAACGCCGCCACCACCTCTTTGACGCCGAAGATCATCTCGGAGGTGTTGCTGGCCAGACGGCGTTGCCCGTTCACGTCCAGGAACAGGTCCAGCCGTGTGGGATCGCCAATCGCATCCGGCGTGACAATCCAGGGACCCACGGGCGCAAAGGTCGCATAGCTCTTCCGGGAAAACCAGACGTCCTCCTGATCAAGGTCACGCGCCGTGACGTCGTTGACCACCGTGTAACCGAACAGGGCGCCCCGCCGGCCGATCACCACCCCCAGTTCGACTTCCGCATAGACTTCCCGCAGGGCGGCCGGCACGCGCACCGTGGCGCGATGAGCGGCGATCGCTTGCGGCGCCTTGAGAAACAAGATGGGCGCTTTCTGGTTGCGAAACGTGCCGCGAAAGTTGCAACCCACCCCGAAGATGGCGCCGGGAAACACCGGCGCCAACCGGCGCATCTCGCGCCGCGGTGCCAGTTGTTTCCGGGCCAGGGCCGCGGCGCGCAACGCTGTCAGCGGACGCGGCGCGGCGCTGTTCAGATAGGCGCGCAAGTCCGGCGCGCCGCTGACCGCCGCGAAATTCAGGCAGGCCTCTTCGTCCTCCAGCCATTCACCCCACTGGACCCGACCCCGCCACTGGAATTGCACGAACCGCATATCACTCCAAAACAATCACGTTGTAGCCGGTTAGTTCAGGCAGCGCCAACCTCACGCGCCGCCCCGCGCATTGCAGCCGGAGCCTGGCCCCGGTCGCCAGGTCGCGGGCGCGAACAAACCGGCGTGACGTCGCCAGTTCCAGGAACCTGCCCGACACGGGCGGAATGATCTCGACCGGGCGCGCCTCATCGAACGAACCGTTCACCAGGTGAATGATGATGGCGCCGTCACGATTGCGGGCGATCGTCAGCTCAACGGTATCCGGCAGGTCCGTCTTCAACGGCCAACGTTCGTCCGTCAGCCAGGCCATGGCCTGCCGAAACAGCGTGCGATAGGCCAGAAAACCGAACCGGTGGTACGCGTGGAAGAATTCACCCGCCACGTAAACCACCCGGCCCTGGCCGCAGGTCCGGGCCATGATGGCGGGATGGGCGGTCTCCGGTTGCGGGTAGTCACAGTAATAGCGGCACCGCTTGAGCAAGCGGGCGATCGCATCCCCCGAACGGACCGCCAAGTACTCGCCCGCCAGCGGGAAAAGATGGTCCTTCAGCCCGCCGCCATTCAGCGGATGATCTGCCACCCAGCGCGCGTACCCGGCGCAGGACCCTGCCAGCTGCGGTCCGAGATCGCCTGCGTAGCGGACGCCCATCACATCCCGCAAACCAAAATCCCTCCGGTGTCGGCCAAAACGATCGCACAGAGATGTCTCATGGGTGGCGAAGATCGCCCCGCCCTGCGCCACGTAACGGCCGATCTCGCGGCATTGGCGGGCCGTGAGATGAACCGCGTTGGGCAGCGCCACGGCGGCGTACCGCTTCAGCGCACGCGCCTCGATTTGGTCGTCCAACACGAAGTCGTACGGCAGATGACAGCGGATGGCCAGGTCGCGCGCGCCGGCCAGGGTTTGCTGGCAACGCTTCAAGCGGGCCGCCTGTCCTTGACAATACGCGCGCACACTTTGCGATGAGAAAACGATGCCCAGGCCGGCCGCAAACGCGACGCGGTTGAAATACCGCCGATGCCGCTTGACGATCTTGAAAACCTCGCGAATCCCGATCAAGCCGCGGCGATCGGCCCCGGACCCGCAGGGCAGGTTCCAAACCATCGGCCGCCCGCCGTTGGCGATCACCTTCGCCGCCTTGATTTTTGCTTCAGCGGCCGCCGGCCCCGTGAAACTGAACGGATACATCGCGTACTCCACCCACGTCCAAACCGGCAGCCCGATGCTCCGGCCGAACGCGCATTGCTCGTTGATATGACGGAAGGACTCCCCGCAGAGTCTCACGGCTGATTCGGTGTGGACCGCGTCCCCGATCCGGTGGGCATACGCGAAGTTGTCCTCGGGGCTGAACGTGTCGTGGACCGTCCAGAACTGGCCGCGGTTGAAGACCACCGGCATGCCCGGACGAATCGTCCGGGCCGTCTGCACAAGCCGCCGCGCCAACCGCCGCGACGCGCGCACCAGCCACGTCAGGTACGCCTGCGTGGCCGGCCTCGTCCACGCAGTCGCGGAAGGAATGGGCCGACCATGGTCTGCCCGGCAGAAACGACACCGGCAGAAGGGCAGAATCCCGAAATTGTCGAGGTACAACACCGCCGGTGAACTGGTGGCCAGGATTTCCTGGATGATCGCCCGCACATACTCCAGGAAGGGGCTGCATGGGCACAACGCGTGGATATTGAGGCTGACGTGCGGATCGATGTCCCGGAAGCTCATTGGTCCGCGCGCAAGCCGGACGGCCCAGTCCGGATGCTGCCGCCGGAGAGCTTTCACCCACTTGGTGTTCACATACACCGCCAGGTTGACGCCCCGCCGCCGGCACGCCGCTTCAAACTCCCGCAGCAGGTTCCGCCCATTCAAGCCCGGCGCTTCCGGCGCAACGCGCGACGGGTAGTACGCATGGCCCTGGTGCGAGAACATCCCCACGCGAATGGTATTGGCGCCCGCTTCTTTTACCGCACCGACGATTTCCGCCGGTTCGACCCGCTCGCGTTCCAGGTCGAAATACGTCGGCTCGATCGCCACGCCCAGCATGTCGGTGATTGCCGCGGGTTTCGGACGCATCATAACCGGATGTTCAGCCCTGGGCCGATAAAACGGCGGCCAGGAGTTTTCGACAACTGCCATTCAACATCCATTCGTCACCGCCTACCAGCAAGAGAGAAAATCCTTGGTCGATAAAGCGTTGGTAGAATTCTTTCATGCGATTTTTTACCCGGGGGGGATTTTGGTGAGATGAGGTTGGCTTCTTGGAATGAGCAATGGCGGTTTTCATTCGGTTTTTCCTTTGGTGATCACATTACCTCCCTGACACATAACCTTGACCATACTTTTCTTTCACGGGAGTGCGGAAATGAGGGGTGGAAGGCAGAAGGCTCGTCTGGCCGCCGTCGCAAAGAATGGTTTGGCCAATGATGTAGCGGGACTCATCCGAGGCCAGGAAAATGGCCAGACGCCCGATATCGTGCGGTTTGCCGATAAAACCAGCCGGCAGAATCTGGCCTTCATGTTTTTCATCAAATTCGGGATCTAAAATCGCCCGCTGATTTTCCACCAGAACCCATCCTGATGCGATACAGTTGACCCGCACCCCCTTCTGAATCAACTCGACGGAGAGGGTTCGGGTGAACCCAACAATCGCCGTTTTGGTGCTGGCATATACCGCGTGCTCGACCATTGCGCCATACGCATGCACCGAGCTGATGTTGATCACGCCGCCGCCACCTTGCGGGATCATGATTGCCGCCGCTCCTTGGGTGGCGAAAAACATCGCGCGGATGTTGACATTGAAAAGCGTGTCATATTGTTCGACCGTGGTTTCCAGGAACGGCTGGTTCATGGTAATGCCGGCGTTGTTGATCAGCACATCCAGGCCTCCGAGGAACTCCGCCGCTTTGCCGGGCAGGGCGCGCGCCTGATCGGCGTCGTTGAAATCCGCCCGGAATGCCTTCGCCCTCCCTCCCTTTTGGACAATGTCCTCCACCGCTGATTGCGCGCCGGCGCCGCTGTGAGAAAAATGCAAGGCCACCGCCGCCCCCTCGCGCGCAAATTCCAAGGCGATGCCCCGCCCGATGCCCGTGCCGGCGCCCGTCACCAATACGCGTTTGTCTTCCATCCGCTTTTGACTGCTCATTTGAAATCCCGCATGGAAAAGGCCATGGTGTCATCCTTGCGTTGGGGGTGTTCAATCGTCACCTCGACGCCTTGTGAAATGTTACGGGCATTCATTTGGTTTTTCACGTCACAGGCTACCTTCGAACGCGACAGCGCGCTATGCGTCCTTTTGGAATCTATTTTACTTTTCTTTCGATCCATAGTGAGATGACCGCATGGATTTATCGATGGGCTACGTTTGCCTTGCTGAGTCGGCGGACTTTGCCGAGTTCGCGGCGCTGGTGCACAAACTGACGGAAATTCGAATGACCCTCTACGATCCAATCGCCAAACGTTACAAGGCGTTTCATGCGGAAAGCGTGGACAGTCCTCTCTGCCGCCTCATCGGATCGTCACCGCTCGGACGGTTGCGATGCCTGACGTGCAACCATGAGAACTTCACGCGTGCGGCAAGATGTCGTCGTGGACTATGCTACACCTGCCATGCCGGATTAATCGACATCGCGATTCCCATTTTCACCGCTGGCAAACACGTGGCAACGATCAGTTGCGGCCAGATCCTTCCGGAGCCGCACAATGAAGCGGGACTCCAACGGTTCCTTCAGCGCAACCGGGCCCTCGATCTTGCGCCGGCAACAGTGCGCCGATCGTATTTCAAGGCCCCGTACATGGAAAAGGATAAAATCGATGCGGTGATGAAACTCTTTGCGTTTTTCGCCGAACATTTGTGTCGCGTCAGCCTGCGGCTGCAGCAAGTGGCGCGAGACGGCGAACGGACGGAAATCGCTCATGCCAAACAGTACATTGTCTCACGCCTGCGTGAAGACCTGTGTCTGGATGACGTAGCCCGGCATGTCCATCTTTCATCCGCCTACTTTAGCGACCTGTTCCATCGCGCCACCGGCACGAAATTTACGAGTTTTGTGCAAAGCGTGCGGATCCGTGAAGCTCGGCTGCTACTGACAAAAAGCGACCTGCCCATCACCCAGATTTCGTTCGATTGCGGTTTTAGAAGCCTGACGCATTTTAACCGGGTATTTCGGAAACTGGAGTGTTGCTCGCCACGTCAATTTCGCACGCGCGCCTCCAAGAAAACGCGCGGCAATGCCAATTTGGATTGCCATTCGTCGGCGCGGAAAAATATTGGCCGTAACATAAACTTCCCCCTCGTTTAAAATCCACTTGGGGTGCGACAGGAGGGCGCCTTCGGTTGTGCCCATGGCATGCCTGCCGATGAGCAGCATGACGTCGAATCCCTGGTCGATATCCTGCAGCCGGAACTGGGCATCAACCAGGCCCTGCGCCGGCGCATGGGCTTTAAGATCCAACTCAACCTCATGACGCTCAAAAAAGTCGGGAAATTACACGATGAAATCCACTGCTGCTTTCAAGTTCCTTCCGCCGCAATTGGCCGAGCGCATCAAGCCTCTGAGCATCACGGTCCGCGCGCCGATGGAGGGGGCGCTTCAGGGGTTGCATCGGTCGCCGCGGTTTGGTTCGTCGGTCGAGTTTGCCGAGTACCGGGAATACACGCCCGGCGATCCGCCGAACCGGATTGATTGGGCCGTCTATGCCAAGACCGACCGCTATATGGTCCGACGGTTCCACGAGGAAACCAATCTGCGCGCCTGTGTCCTTCTGGACACTTCCGAGAGCCTGGCTTTCAAGGAAGCGGGGCCTTGTTCAAAACTTGAATACGGTTGTTTCCTGGCGGGGGGATTGATGTACATCCTGATCAACCAGGGCGATGCAGTCGGCCTGATGACCTTCACGGATCATCTCGATAAAACGCTTCCGCCGGTCGCAAGTCTGGAGGGATTGCGACCGCTTCTGCTGGAACTGGAGGCGGCGCGCGGGCGGGGCGGCAGCGACATCGAAACCGCCCTTCACGAAGCGGCGGAAAGCTTCCGCTCCAGAAGCCTGGTCATTGTCATTTCCGATTTCCTGCAATCGCCGGCCCGAATCGCCCGGGCATTTCATCATCTGCGGCACAACGGCCATGATGTCACCGCCTTTCACATTCTCGACGCCGCCGAAATTCAGTTTCCATTCCACGGTCTGGTTGAATTGAAGGAACTCGAAACCGGCCGGAAGATTCTGATCAATGCGGACGAAATCCGAGGACGTTATGCGCGCCAGGTGGAATCTTATTTCGAGGAAATGCGGCGCGCCGCCAGCGCGTGCGCGG
>JACQHZ010000177.1 GCA_016198745.1 Verrucomicrobiota bacterium | reverse complement strand
GGCATGGTTCAAAAGTTCCAGGTTCACGGTTCAACGGTTGCCCGTTTTCAGGTTCAAATCCTTTAACCCTGAACCGCTGAACTCTGAACCGTGCCGTAAATCGCAACTGTTCAGCGTGCGATCATCCTCATGAAAACGAAAAAACATCACGAGAACGTCAAGCCGTTGGCGCTGGTGACGGGCGCGACGGGCAACATCGGCCCCGCCATCTGCGAAGTGCTGCGTCGCGAGGGATGGCGCGTGGCCGCCAGCGCAACTTCGCATTCCTCCTTTGCTCTTTATGAAAAAGCCTTCGGCCGTCCCCTTGCGGCGGATGGCCGGTTTGTCGCGCGGTTTGACGGACGCCAAAGCTGTCATCACCTGGCGCATGAAGTCATCGAAAAATTAGGGCCGATTGCGCTCCTGGTGAACAACGCCACCGCCAATCCGGGGCATGAAACTCCGTTGGGCGAGTTGACCGAGGAAATGCTCGACACGACGTTTCACCTGAACTTTTCGTCCGCCTTGTGGTTGACGCAGGCGACGGAGAATTCGCTGGTTGCTCAGAAAGGGAGCGTCGTCAACATCTCCAGCATCCTGGCCGTCAAACATGCGATTGGCCAGTTGCTTTACCCATCGATGAAGGCGGCGCTTGAGACGCTCACCGCGTGTCTTGCGTTGATCCTTGGTCCAAAGGGCGTGCGCGTGAACGCCATTCGGGTGGGATCGGTGCCCGGTTATTCATTTCTGCGAAAGACATTGAAGCATTTGCCCGCTGAGGCGGCGCAAGCTTTATGTCGGGAATTGGTGCCGCTTCACCATGCGAGCGCGGTGAACTTTTCCACCGTGGGACGGGCCGGCCTGCCGAACGATGTGGCGGAGATGACGGCTTTTCTTGCCTCGCCCAGGGCCGGGTTCATCAACGGCGCGGTGATTCCCCTGGAAGGCGGCATCACCAGCCGATGGGATGCAGCATTGGAAAATCGAAGCAAATGGAACGCCCGCGAGACAGTCGAACGATGGCTGAAGAAACACCGTCTCGTTCCGAAACGCTGATCTGCATTTCCGCCCGTTGATTGCAGCATAGGCCATTCGGGTCCAAGACGATCACCGGTTTGGGGTCGCGTAACTGTTGCTGATTTTCTTGATCTCGCGGACCAGGTCTGCCGCTTGCGATTTGATCTTCCCCAGGTCTTCGGCGGGCAGCAACGCTTCCAGGGCTGCTTTGCGTTGGTCGGCATTGCTGAAGCCGTGCGCGACCGCGACCTCGAACCATTTGAATGCCTCGACGGGATTCTTGGCGACGCCCAGGCCGTTTTCGTAGATTTGCGCCACCTTGTATTGCGCCTCGGCGTCCCCTTGTTCGGCCACGCGGCGGTACCAGCGGAGGGCTTTTTGATCGTCCTGCGGGATGCCCAGTCCTTTCTGGTGCATTTCTGCCAGATGTTTCTGCGCCTCGACCAGTCCCTGCCCGGCCGCCTTGCGATACCAGCGGAGCGCCTTTTCATAATCCTGGGTTACGCCGAGTCCGTTCTCGAAGATGACACCCACCTTGTTTTGCGCCTCGGCCAATCCCTGGGCGGCAGCCTTGAGACACCACTTGAGCGCCTCGCCCTGATCCTGAGAGGTTCCGTTGCCTTCTTCGTAAGCTGATGCGAGGCGCAGTTGAGCGGCGGCCAATCCCTGCTCGGCAGCCTGACGGAAACACTCGAATGCCTTCACGTGATCCTGCTGTACACCCATGCCGGTTTCGTACATCACGCCGAGTTGATCCTGGGCGCTGTGGACGCCGCGGTCGGCGGCCTTCTTCAACCAGTCAGCCGCGACGCTGAAATCCTGCTGAACGCCCTCGCCCTTTTGAAAAACCCTGCCCAACCTTTCCTGAGCTTGAGGATTGCCCTTTTCCGCAATGTCACGCAGGGCGTCCAGCGCTGCCACCATTTTTTCGCGCTCGGGTGGAAACCCCAGCAACCGTCCGATCAACCGCTCGAAGAACGGAAGAAAATACTCGATGACATCGAATACCAGGTCCACCTTCTGACGGGAAGCGGAATGCAACGGGGCGGTCATGAGGGACGGGCTGCTGATCAGCGAGCCTTGCGCGCAACTTGACGCGTTTCGTTTCCATTTGCAAGGCGTTTTTGGAGTCGTTTCGTGGTTGTCTTTCCCTTGCGCGTTCGTCAAAGTGCATGTGCTTCCTGCGTTTCGTGATACACGCGGGAAAGAAGGACCCACCCATCTCAAAGGAGTCACCATGACCATTGCTTTCATAATTCAGATTGTTCTTTGGATTTTCGGAGCGGGCGTTGTTTTTGTCAGTGGTTACATCCTGCTCCGTCTCGTCGTCGGCTGGACATTTCGCATACCCACCCAGGGACAGGCGCTTGTTCGGACAGGCTTGGGCGGCACGAAGATGTCGGTTAACGGCATGATCATTCTGCCCATCGTCCACAAGCTGGAATACCTGGATGTCTCGGTCAAGCGCGTCGAGATCCATCGGCACGGCGCCAACGGCTTGATCTGCAAGGACAACCTGCGCGCGGACATCAAAGTGACCTTTTATATACGGGTGGACAGCAAAAACGAGGATCACGTGCGGCACGTTGCCCAAACGCTCGGCTGTCAGCGGGGCTCGGATGAAGCAATTCTGGCTCAACTTTTTGAACCCAAGTTTTCTGACGCGCTCAAGACGGCCGGGCGTGATTTTGATTTTGTGGACCTGCTCAACAAACGCGCTGATTTTCGCGAAGCCATCAAGCGTCACGTCGGCACCGACCTGAATGGCTATGTGCTGGACGACGCCGCCATCGATCACCTGGAGCAGACCCCGGTGGAGATGTTGGATATCGACAACATTTTGGATTCAGAGGGCATCAAGAAAATCACGGAACGAACGGCGCAACAGAAGATCCTCACCAATGAATTCAACCGCAATTGCGAGCGCGATCTCAACCAGAAGAACGTCGAGACGCGCGAGTTGATCCTCGAACAGAATCGCCAGTTGGCGGAGGCGGAGCAGAAACAGAAACGGGAGGTGGCCTCCATCACGGCGCGCGAGGAGTCGGAGACGCTCAAGGTCCAGCAAGAAGGGCACCTCAAAGCAGAGAAGGCCCGGATCGCCACCGAAGAGGAGGTGCAGGTTGCCGAGCAGAACAAGGAACGGCAGATCATCGTGGCGCTGAAGAACAAGGAACGCACCAATGCCGTCGAGA
The DNA here is from genome assembly GCA_016198745.1 of Verrucomicrobiota bacterium. Classification (GTDB taxonomy): domain Bacteria; phylum Verrucomicrobiota; class Verrucomicrobiia; order JABWAM01; family JABWAM01; genus JACQHZ01. Next base: position 19,012 of record JACQHZ010000177.1, on the reverse strand, counting down.
CCGTGCGGGTGGAAAAGGATCGCCAGCTTGAGGACATCGAACGCGAGCGAATCGTCACCCTGACCGGCATCGAGAAGGAGAAGGCCGTCGAGGTGGAGAAGAAGAACATCCAGGATGTGATCCGCCAGCGGGTCACGGTGCAGAAGGCCGTCGTGGAGGAGGAACAGAAGATCAAGGATACCGAGGCTTTTTTCACAGCCGACCGCGCCAAGCGGGTGACCGTGACGGCCGCGGAAGCGGACGCGGACCAGCAGGTGATTCGAAACATCAAGGCGGCCGAGGCCTCCAAGAAGGCCGCCGAACTCAAGGCCGAGCAGGAGATGTTCACCCAGGTGAAAGCCGCCGAAGCGGCGAAACGGGCCGCCGAACTGCACGCGCAAAAAGAGGTCATCGAGGCGCAGGGCGAGCATTCCGCCGCCGCCGAACTGGCGAGCGCCAAGAAGAAACTGGCCGAGGGCATCACCGCCGAAAACGCGGCGGGCGGCCTCGCCGAGGCGCAGGTGACCGAGGCCAGGGCCGCGGCCAACCAGAAGCAGGGCACCGCGGAGGCGACGGTCATGCGGTTGAAGTTCGAGGCCGACGCGGACGGCATCCTCCGCAAGGCCGAGGCGATGAAGCAGTTCAACGCCGTCGGGCGCGAGCACGAGGAGTTCAAGATCCAGCTCACCGTGGAAAAAGACCTGGCCCTGGCCGAGATCGGGATTCGCAAGGATATCGCCATGGCCCAAGCCGGGGTGGTCGGCGAGGCGCTCAAGAGCGCGAAGATCGATATCGTGGGCGGCGAGACCGAGTTCTTCAACAAGATCGTCAATGCCGTCACGGGCGGCAAGGTCGTGGACCGGGTGGTGGACAACAGCCGCACGCTGTCGGCGGTGCGCGACACGTTCTTCGATCCCTCCGACCCCGGTTACTTCCGCAATCAACTCAAGAAATGGGTGGATCAGTTCGGACTGACGTCCGAGGATCTCCGCAACCTCACCATCACGGCCGCGGTTTCCCAGATGATCCCGCTCGCGCCCAACGTCAGCATGCGAACGGCGCTGCAGCGCTTCAAGAAGTGGGCGGAAGGCGCCGGACTCGGCGGCAAGCTGCTGGGTGAAGTCGTGAGCGAGGAGCCGACGGGCAAGAAATAGACGAGTGAGTACTACGGTTCACGGTTCCGGGTTCACCACCCTATGCAGGGTGGTTCAAAGGGTCCCCCACTACGCCGGAGGCTTTCCGACCACGTCAGAGCGTTTCGTCGCAACGGCGAGCGGCGAGGGCGAGAGAGGTCGGGCAAATATGAAGACCTGCCCGCCGCTTGGCAGGCGGGTCAAACGATTGGAGGATATTGAGGCGTGGCAATTGGCCCGCCTGCCATGCCGCGAACAGGCGCGTGAGTTAGCCAAGCACGAAAACCACCGGAAAGTTGTCGCACGCCGCAATACCCTGAACCCTGAACCCTGAACCTGACACCTGAGCAGTTGCTATGCCCGAAGATAAGGCAGTCACACCAAACGTCGTCCTGGAGAGCGGGACGTACGAGATCCTTCGCAATCGCCTGCTCGCGCAAGGCAAGGAACTGCGCGGGCGCCTCGATCAGCTCAACGCCGCGCGCAAGGAGGTCTTTGGCGCCATCGAGTTCGAGCTTTTGGCCACCGAACACGTGGCCACGAAGAACAACTGCGTGCCGCGGGACATGATCCCGGCGAACAAGAACCGGTTCATCTTCGGTTACAATGTCAGCATGGGCTTGCGGTCGGAGACCAAAGTCGAGGACGTCTTCGGCATTTACGAATACCGGGAACACGCGTTCCACGAACTGCCGCTGGACATTCTGAACGCAGAGGCGTTCCAAATGGATTTCAAGGAGCTGTACCGTTACTACAAGGAAACGGTTTTCAGCCGGTTCCACTGGGGCGAGCCTCATTTTTACATGGTGTTTCAAATCGGAAAGAGCGCCTCGGACATCAAGGCATTCAAATGGCGGCTTGACGACAAGGGGGTGAACTACCTTGGCAACCGCTTCGATCATGAAACCGGTTTTCCGCCGCAGCAGGAGTTTGAGTGGAACCGGGCGACGCGTGATCTTCATCGTCCGGGGCGGCACCCGCACGTCTCCATCGAGGACCGCGTGTTTGTCGATACGCTGGACGGCAATCTGACCATCAAGGTGGAGGACAACACCGCCTCCGGCCACGGCATCTACTCGGAGCCGGTCGAGAACAAGGACCAGACGCTGGATGACGCGGAGATATACTTTGCGACCGTCGGCAATTTGATCCTGCTGAAAATACGTCCGTTCGAGGAGCAAAAATACCGCTATCTGGTTTTCAATGGAAAGACGAACGAGGTCAAGCGCATCGATCAGATCGGAGATTCGTGCGTCCGACTGCCGGATGAGCAGGGCATCATCTTTCAAAATGGCTATTGCCTTCAGACCGGCGAATTCAAGCTCTTCGAGACCGGCCTGGCCGACATGCGGTTTTACACCCGACACGAAGCGCCCAACGGCGAGGATTTCATCTACGTCTTCTTCAATGTGTCCACCGGGGTTTACATCCTGCTGACGTACAACCGGATCGAGCGCGGCACGGAGACGCCGATCATCTGCAACGGGTATTCCCTGTTCGCGGGCGGCGAGTTGATCTGCTTCAAGTGCAACGAAGAGGCGCGCCGCCATCATTCGCTGCAGATCTGGCGGACGCCGTTCCTCAGCCGGAATGCCCCGCCCTCGGCCAAAAAGGACTCCTTCCTGTTCAAGATCGGCAATGCGCCCATCGTCACCTGCATGGCCGAGTGCAACGAGTTGTTGAACCTGATCGCCAAGCAGGACACTTACGGCGACCTCTACGTGGACCTTGTCAAGAAGGCCACCGACATCACGGACGCCTATTTTTGGTTGGGGGATTCCAACGCATTCAATCTTCGGGAAGCCCTGGTCGAGATCAAAAATGCGGCGACCGCCGCCATTGACGAGTTCGAAAAGGTCGCCAACATCCGCCGCAACACGGCGGGGGAACTCGGCCGCGTCAAACAGAAGACGGCGGACCTGATCGGGGGAATCGATTACACCAACCTCAAATCCATCGATGCCTTCGTGGGATGTCTGACTGCCCTGCGCGCGGTGCGGGGCGAGATCATCTCGCTGAAGGAGTTGCGCTACATTGACGCGCCGGCGGTGGACGGTCTCGAAAAGGAGGCGGCCGAACACCTGGATCGGCTTTCGAAGCTGTGCGTCGAGTTCCTGCTGAAACCGGAGGCGCTCCAACCCTACCAGCAGAGGGTCGGGAAACAGCGCGGCGCGGTCGAGCATCTCAAGAAAGTGACCGAGGCCGCCAGGCTGGAGGAGGAACTCGCCGCCTGTTCCAAAGAATTGGAGATGCTGGTGGAGATCGTCGGCAACCTCAAGATCGAAGATTCCACCGAAACCACGCGCATCATCGAAAACATTTCCGCCATCTACGCCACGCTCAACCAGGCCAAGGCATCGCTCAAGACGCGGAAAAAAGAACTGCTTGGCGTGGAAGGGGAAGCCCAGTTCGGCGCGCAGGTCAAACTGCTCGACCAGGCGGCGGCCAATTATCTCGATTTGTGCGACACCGCGAAGAAATGCGATGAGTGCCTGACCAAACTGATGGTGCAGATCGAGGAAATCGAGGGGCGCTTCGCCGATTTCGAGGAGCACCTTCAGAAGCTCGCAGCCAAGCGCGAGGAGATTTACAACGCGCTGTCCGCGAAAAAACTGCAGCTCGTGGAGGCGCGCAACAAACGGGCCGGCGTTTTTCTGGCCACCGCCGACCGCATCCTGAACGGCGTAAAAAATCGCGCCGAGGCGTTCAACAATCTCAACGAGATCAACAGCTATTTCGCCTCGGACCTGATGGTGGAAAAGGTCCGGGAGATCGTGGCGCAGCTCGTGGAACTGGAGGACACGGTCAAGGCGGACGAAATCCAGAACCGTCTCAAGAGCATCCGCGAAAGCGCCGTCCAGCAGCTCAAGGACCGCCTCGAATTGTTCGTGGACGGCAAGAGCATCATCCAGTTCGGTCCGCACAAATTTTCGGTCAACACCCAGCCGCTGGACCTCACCGTCGTCCCGCGCGACGGCGAGATGTTTTATCACCTGGCCGGCACCAACTATTTCGAGAAAATCCAGGAGCCGGATTTTCTTGCCACCCGCGCCGTATGGGATCAGGAGGTTGTTTCCGAGGACCGCGAGGTTTACCGATCGGAATACCTGGCCTACGTGCTGTTCCAGGAAAGCCTCGCCGGACGGAGCAAGCCGCTCACGGAGATCATGAAGATGACCGACGAGCAGCGGGTCGAATTGGTTCGCGCATTCATGGCGTCGCGTTATGCCGAAGGTTATGTCAAGGGGGTTCACGATCCGGATGCGGCGGCAATCCTGCGGGCGCTGGCGGGGACGCATGCGGCAATCGGGTTGCTGCGCTATCACCCACGCGCGCGCGCTTGCGCCCGCCTGGCTTGGAACGAATGCCCGGATGCCGCCCGTCGGGAGGTGATCCAGGCCAAGCTCAAGAGCCTCGGCGCGTTGAGCGGGCTTTTTCCGGGTGGTGAAAGACAGGAGGCGTACCTGGCCGAGTTACGGGAACTCGTGGGCGGCTTTGTCCAACGGAGCAGGTTGTTTTCCGCCGAGATCGTGGACGACGCAGCCGAATACCTGTTCCATGAATTCGTCAGCCGGGAGCGGTTTGTCATCAGCCAGGAGGCGGCGACGATCCTGAAGGATTTCGACGATCATTTGCGAATAAAATTGTTTCAGGGTCCCTTCGAGAACGCGCGCGATTCGGTGAAGGGCGACCGTTTGGCCGGCTTTGACGTGATCATGGACTGGTTGGGCGCTTTTGTTTCCCGGAACGGCGGACACGATCCGGAGTTCGTGGAGGAGGCGGCCGCCCTGTTGTTTTACAACGCCTTCGACCCTTCCCAGGTGGTCGAGGTGAGCGTCAAGGCCAAGCTCGCCGATTTTATGGGCAATCACGCGGCGCTGAAGGACCGTGCCTACGCCTTCCATTACCATGCCTTCATCGCGAAGCTGCGGCGGTTCATTCGCGAGCGTGCCGCCGCTTTCGAACGTTACAGCGGGATCAAGAAGAGTCTCATGGACCGAAAACGCGAGGCGTTGCGCTTGAACGATTTCAAGGCGCGCGTGCTCACGACGTTTGTGCGCAACCAATTGATTGACCAATCCTACCTGCCGCTCATCGGCGCCAACCTGGCCAAGCAGATCGGCGTGGCGGGCGCCGACAAGCGCACCGATCGCATGGGGCTGCTTCTGTTGATTTCGCCGCCGGGCTATGGCAAGACCACCCTGGTCGAGTACGTGGCCAATCGCTTGGGGCTTGTCTTCATGAAAATCAACGGCCCCGCCCTCGGCCACAACGTGACTTCGCTCGATCCCGCCGAGGCGCCCAATGCCACCGCTCGCGAGGAGGTGGCCAAGCTCAACCTGGCGCTGGAAATGGGCGACAACGTCATGATCTGCCTGGACGACATCCAACATTGCAACCCGGAGTTTCTGCAGAAATTCATCTCCCTTTGCGACGCCCAGCGCCGGATCGAAGGCGTTTATCAGGGCGCGCCGCGCACCTACGATTTGCGGGGACGAAAGGTGGCGGTGGTGATGGCCGGCAACCCCTACACCGAGAGCGGCGAGAAGTTCAAGATTCCGGACATGCTGGCCAACCGCGCCGACACCTACAACCTCGGCGATATCATCGGCAACCAGGAGGCTGTCTTCCGAATGAGCTGCCTGGAAAACGCGATCACCTCGAATCCCTATCTTCAGCGGCTCAGCGTCAAGAATCAGAAGGATGTATTCGCGATCGTTCGCTATGCGGAAACGGGTTCCGCCGAGGGAATCGAGTTCGAGGGCAGCTATTCGCCAGAGGAGGTCGGCGAGATGGTGGCGGTGATGAAATCCCTGTTGCGAATCCGCGACGTGGTCTTGCGGGTCAACCAGGAATACATCCGTTCCGCGGCCCAGGCCGATGCCTACCGGACGGAGCCCGCGTTCAAGCTGCAAGGGTCCTACCGCAACATGAATCGTCTGGCGGAAAAGGTCGTCCCCATCATGAACGAGGAGGAGATTCGCAATCTGCTTGACGATCACTACAAGAACGAGGCGCAGACCCTCGCCACCGGCGCCGAAGCGAACCTGCTCAAGTTCAAGGAAATGTTTGGCGCGCAGACGGAAAAGGAAAAAGAACGATGGACCGAGATCACGTCCACCTACAAACGGAAGCAGCTCTTTGCCGAGGCCGACCCCGGCGATCCGGTGGGCAAGGTGGTTGTTCAACTTGCCGCGTTTCGCGAGGGGCTGGAGGCGATCAAAAACAGCGTGACCGAAGGATTGGCGCGGCAGACGCGAACGACCGTGGAGCAAATGCAATCGGCGACCGGGCCGCGGCAGATCGAAACCTCCATCTCCACTGACACGCTCGATGTGGTTCGCAAGTTTTTGGACGATTGGCGGCAACAACCGGCCTCCACGGCGACGCCGGCAGTCGCCTCCGCCCTGCCCCATCACCCCCCCGCTGCGACGGAGCCGGCCTCCGTGTCCGCGGACATTGCGCCTGCCCCTTCCGAACCGCCGATGCAAGCTCCCGGCGAAAGCGGACCACCCGGCTACCAGATCGAGGTGCGTTACAGCGTGCCGGAAGTTTTCACCAACATCATTCAGCGCCAGTTCCAGGTCATGCAGGCGTGGATGGAGAACAGCCTCGCCACCGACCGCCTCACCACGACGCAACTGCAGCAACTCCGCGCCGAAGTTGACCTCATGCTGCGAAATTATCAGGAACTCCTCAATCAACTCAAGGGGCAGGCATCCAAGCCATCCCGCCGCCGTCCATCATCCTGACTTCTTCATTCTGGTTACTTGTATTCCACTTCATGAAATCAACCACGACAAACCATGATAAAAGTTCAAAATCTCTGTAAATCCTTTGGCCCAATCGCGGCGGTGAATGGCCTGTCGTTTTCCGTCGAGCGGGGTGAGATTCTTGGGTTCCTTGGGCCAAACGGGGCAGGCAAATCCACCACCATGCGAATGATCACCGGTTTTATCCCCCCCTCTTCGGGGTCCGTCACCATCGGCGGCGAGGATATGGCGGAAAAACCGATCATTTGCAAGCGCATGATTGGTTATCTGCCCGAGAATGCCCCCGCCTACACCGATATGACCGTCTCCGAGTTCCTCCAATTTGCAGCCGAATTGCGGGGTATGCGCGGCAACCGCACACAGCAGGCGGTGGACCGTGTGGTCGAGATGTGCTCGCTTAAAACGGTCCTTCACCAAAGCATCGAGACACTCTCCAAGGGGTTCCGCCACCGGACCTGCTTCGCCCAGGCAATCATCCATGATCCGGACATTCTTATCATGGACGAACCCACCGACGGCCTTGATCCCAATCAGAAACATGAGATTCGCGCATTGATCCGTCGAATGGGCGAGGAAAAGGCGATCATTTTTTCAACCCACATTCTGGAAGAAGTCGAGGCCGTCTGTTCCCGCGCCATCATCATTGATCGCGGGCGCATTGTGGCCAACGGGACACCACAGGAGTTGAAGAACCGCTCGGAAACCGCTGGGGCCATCACGGTGCGACTGACCGGCGTTTCCACCGCAGTGGCCAACACGAAGCTGACCCAATTACCGCTGGTCGCCAAAACAACAATCCTTGAAGCGCCTGCGCCGGTCGCGAGCGTGCGGGTGTTTCCAAAACCGAACGGCAAGGAGGGAGAGTTGGGTCTCGGCATATATGAACTCGCAACCCGCGAACAATGGAAAATCGAGGAACTGCGCTGTGAAGAAGGCCGCCTCGACGACGTGTTCCGCAGCATTACCTTGTCTGAAACCGCAACGGAGAAATCATCATGAAGACCATCACTTCCAGTTGGGGACCCATCCGCACGATAATCAAACGGGAACTGGCGGGTTATTTTGCGTCGCCGGTGGCGTATGTGTTCATTGTGATTTTTCTTCTGCTCGTCGGATTCTTCACGTTCATGGTGGGGGGATTCTTTGAACGCGGTGAGGCCTCGCTGACTTCCTTTTTCATTTGGCACCCGTGGCTTTACCTTTTCTTCCTGCCTGCGCTGGGAATGCGCCTCTGGGCGGAAGAAAAACGCATGGGGACCATCGAACTCCTGCTGACAATGCCGGTAACGGCATGGCAGGCCATCGTCGCCAAGTTCCTGGCGGCGTGGTTGTTTTTGGCGCTGACCTTAATATTGACGTTTCCTCTCATCCTCACCGTAAACTATCTGGGGCGCCCCGACAATGGAGTGATCCTCAGCGGCTATGTGGGCAGTCTGCTCCTGGGAGGTTCCTACTTGGGAGTGAGTTCAATGACATCGGCGATTACCCGCAACCAAGTCATCAGTTTCATTTTGTCCGTGGTGATCTGTTTGTTCCTGATTCTCGCCGGCTGGCCCCCGGTCACGGATTTTCTGACGCGACTGCTATCCGGGTCCACCTGGTTGGTTGATACCGTTGCCGCCTGTAGTGTGATGACCCATTTTGAAGGGTTCCAGCGCGGCGTACTGGATACAAGAGACATCCTCTTCTTCCTGTCCATCGCCAGCTTTGGACTCTTCACAACGGGTGTCATTATTCGATCGCGACGGGCCGGTTGAATTCCATCCTTTTAGACTATGAAGAAAAAACAACTTGAAATGCTTTTCTACTCGCTGACCGGCGTGGCGGTGATGCTGGTCATTGTCATTGCCGTCAACGTGATCGCCAGCTTAGCCAAAGCACGGGTTGACCTCACCTCCGAAAAACTTTACACCCTTTCACCAGGAACGCGGGCGATATTGGCCAAACTCGATACTCCGATCAAGCTCCGCTTTTATTGCAGCCGGGCAGGCAATGCCCTGCCGGTCTTTTTGAAAAATTATGCCCAGCGTGTCGAGGACCTGCTGGCCGAATACCGCCAGGCTGGCAAGGGCATGATTGAAGTCGAGAAGCTCGATCCACAACCGGATTCCGACGCCGAGGATTCAGCCCGTCTCGATGGAGTTGATGGGCAGTCGGTCAACATGGAAGATCGGATTTACTTGGGGCTTTCCGTCACCTGCCTGGACGCCAAGGTGGCCATCCCCTTTCTCGCGCCGGAACGCGAGCGGCTTCTCGAATACGAAATTTCCCGAGCCATCTCACGCGCAGTTCGTCCCGAAAAACCCATCATCGGTGTCATGAGCAGCCTGCCTGTCTTCGGCGTATCCATGAACATGAATTATATGCCGCCGGGACAGCAGCCACGATCCCAAGCGCCGTGGACTTTTATCAACGAGCTCAAGAATGATTTCGACGTCAGGCAGGTGGAGCCAACGGTGGAACAGATTGACGAGAGCATCAAAGTATTGGTGGCGATCTGTCCAAAGGATATTTCCGAGAAAACCCAGTTTGCTCTTGACCAATTCATCCTGCGCGGCGGCAAGCTGATTGCCTTCCTGGATCCTCTCCCGATTGCGGAGAAGAGCGCCCCATTTCAGCGTCCGCCGGGGAGCGGGGCAACACTCGGCAAACTTCTGAAGGCATGGGGAATTGAATTTGACCCTCAGAAGGTGGTCGCTGACATGAATCTGGTGACCCAGCTTAACCGGGGTGGAGGGACAGAGACGGTTCCCAGCGTCCTCTCGCTGACATCCAAAAGCATCAACACCGACGATGTTGTGACAAGCCAGGTGGACAATGTGCTATTGGCTTTCGCCGGTGTGTTCACGGGAACACCCATGAAGGGACTCAAGCAAACCGTTCTGTTGAAAACGACAACGGAATCCCAACTCGTCGCTGCCATGATGGCCGAGATGAGCTCCGAGCGAACGATTCGCGACTTTGTTTCTTCGGGCAAAGAATACACCCTCGCTTTGCGATTGACCGGAAAGTTCAACACCGCTTTCCCAGAGGGCAATCCCGGTGACAAAACCAAGCCGGCAGTCAAGGAATCCGCCGCGCCTGCCACCGTGGTCCTGGTTGGTGACAGCGACCTATTGTTCGACCCGCTCTGTGTGCAGGTTCACAACATTTTTGGACAGAAAATCCTTCAGCCCTTGAATGGCAACTTGAGTTTTGCCCAAAGCCTGGTCGAACAGATGGCAGGAGATAACAATCTGATCGGAGTCCGCAGTCGCGCAACAATGAACCGTCCTTTCATCGTGGTTAAGCAAATGCAAGCGATGGCGGAAGCCAATTACCGGACGAAAATCAAAGAACTTGAGGAAAGCCTCTCGACCACGCGTCAGCGCCTCGGTGAATTGGAGAAGAACAAGCAGCAAGGGCAGCGTTTCATTCTCTCCCCTGAACAGCAGGCGGAGATCACACGGTTTCGCCAGCAGGAAACCCAGGTCAAGCTTGAGCTTAAACAGGTGCGCAAGGATTTGCGCCGCGATATAGATTCCCTGGAGAACCGTCTGAAATGGCTGAACATCACCGTTATGCCCCTGTGTGTGGTGGTGCTGGGTTTGGCGCTGGCCAACTATAAACGGAAGAAGACAAAGTGACGAGGAACCGTGCTCCTGGGGCATTCGCAACCACTTGCAAAGACTCACTGCCATGAATCAAAAACAATTAAATCTTCTTCTCATCGTCGCGATAATTGTGGTCGGCATAAGTTTCTTTGTCTTGAAATCCGGCCGGAGTTCTTGGAAATCGTCCGCAGCGGGATCCCGGCTGAAGGTGCTGGCGGATTTTCCCATCAATGACATCGAGCAAGTCCGCATCGCTCAATCCAGTGGCGGGTTGAACTTGGTCAAAAAGGATGGCGTTTGGCGTGTTCGCGAGCGGTATGATTATCCGGCGAATTTCACGCAGATCAGTGACTTTCTCCGCAAACTTTGGGAACTTAAGGCCGTTCAATGGATGGCGGTGGGGAGTTCCCAATACAAACGTTTGGAACTGGTTTCTCCCGATGACAAGACCGCTCCCAGTTCAGGCACCCTGGTGGAGTTGCGTAACGCGAGTGGAAAAATGATAAAGTCGCTGGTGCTCGGGAAAAAACACATGCGGCAGATGAGCGAGAGCAGCCCATTTGGAGGAAGTGGCGGTTATCCTGACAGTCGTTATGTTTTGACATTGGGCGAGTCGAAGGATGTGGCGCTGGTTTCCGAACTTTTCTCCGAGGTTGAACCCAAGTCGGAATCGTGGCTCGACAAGACCTTTTTCAAAGTGGAAAACCCGAAGGAAATCGCGGTCACATCGAAGGAATCGTCCAAATGCTGGAGATTGACCCGCGATACGGAGACAGCCGACTGGAAATTGGATGGGGCCAAGTCGGATGCATCGCTCGACTCAGCCAAGGTATCGAGCGCGGCCAGCGCCTTGTCATCCCCCAGTTTTAATGACGTGGTTGCGCCTCAAACCAAACCCGAGGATGCCGGTCTGAATATGCCCACGCTGATTGCCATCAAAACGTTCGACGGGTTTTCCTACACGGTAAAAATCGGCAAGGTGATAAGCGATGCCTATCATCTTCAAGTTAAGGTGGACGCCAATTTTTCCAAGACTCGGGTTCCCGGCAAGGATGAGAAACCCGCAGACAAGGAACGGTTGGACAGGGAATTCAAGGAGAAGCTCCAAAAACTTGAGGAGAAAGCCAAGACCGACAAGGAGTGCGAGCCGTGGACATATCTCGTTTCCAAATGGACAATTGATTCGCTGCTGAAGGAACGCAAGGATTTGCTGGTCGAGAAGAAGGACGATAAAAAGAGCGGGAAGGAGTCGCCCAAAAAGTAATCGGGCGGACGAAGTCCTGAGGCTAAAGCGTTTCGATGGCGCGTTCATAAGCAGCAGCCAAAATTTCCAGGCTGCCGCGGTCGAACGCCGTTTGCCAGACCTGATAGGCATCGGCGTCGTACGATTTAGCCGGGGGCAGGTAGCCGATCGAGCCGTTGACCAGATTCATGCACGCAATCGCGCGCCCGACAAACCGGCGTCGAAGATGTTGCTGCAACCACGAATACGATTCGGCCATGCAGCCGACCAGAAATGCGTCGCCCATGCGCCACACCCAGAAAGGCAGCGGAAACGTCTTTCCGTCGCCCAACACAAGTCGGATGTCCCGTTTGCGACGAAGACGTTCCTCCAGGACGCGGTCGGCGCAGGCATGGCGCTGCCGTTCCAGTTCAGCGGCGGACGGCCAGTCTTTCAACGGCAATTCGACGGTGGAATGGAACGCCCGCAACACGTCGGAGGCGCGGCGCGGCTGGCGTTTCCAAATTGCCAATGGCGCGCCGGATTCGATGACTCCGCCATAGGCCAGTTCAGTGCCCGACGGTTCCATGTCGGCGAGCGTCGCGAGCGCTGCGAACGCCAGTTGCCGGCCATGCGCATCAGCCACGGCGGGATCGCCGACGTATTGGTAGCGCGGCGCAAGTTCGCCTGATGCGCCCTGGAGAAAGATCGCCGGCGCGCCGCCGGTGTGATCCTGGATCGTCTCGCGCATCGCGCCAATGTAATCGGGCGACAGAAGCCTGTTGTCCCATGCCAGGGTGGTGGGATGACATGCGTAGTTGGCCAGCGTCGCAAGAATCCTGCCGGCGTCGTCCGTCACGCGTCCGATCAGCAACGTGTCATCGGAATCGGCATCCGGATGAAATCCGCAAACAACGCGACGCCTTGTCGGGTCGGGATCGGGCAAATCGCGGTTGGCCGCCAGTTGGCAACGACCGGTGTGCCATTCGAGGGTGGCGCGCGTCGCCGATTTCAAGGCGTTCAAAACCGCCTCGATGGTTGCATGACGAAGCGTCTCCAGATAACCGCGCAATAATTCGCCGCCCTGCCAATCCGGATGAGGCTCGGTCAACGGCGGCGCGGAATGGGTATGACTCAGGGTGAAGATGAACCGCGAAGGATCGAGTCCCAGTTTTTCCAGGATTTTGCCGCGAAACGCCTGCTCGTTGAAGATGCTCCGCCACCAGCCAAGGTCCGTATCCACCAGCGCCAGCGGTTTGCTTTGCGGTTCGGTCCGCAGCGTCAGCGCCGTCAGCGTCAACGGACGGTGAACCCCTTCGGCCGTGTCCTGTTTGGCCGCGCCCCAGTTGCGCGCGTAGATGCCGACAGGCGGGGTGATGTCCCGCCGCGCGACGCCGATCAACCCGCGGAATGACGGACTGAAAAAGGACGATGGAACCGGTTGGGTCATGGATGAGTTCATGGGAAAAGGGGTATGGTTCCAAGTTCACGGTTCAGGGGTTCACGGTTGACCGGATTGAAGGTGAAAATCGCTAACCGTTGAATCGTAAACTTGGAATCGTTGAACCATGCCGGAAAATACGCATTGTCAGGGCAAAAGCGACACCTTGATCGTCTTGCAATGGTTCATCAGGGCGACGCCCCGTTCGATTTCGGAGAGAGAGTCGTGCGCCACCTTATTCCAGACTCGCATGTCTCAGGAGAAGTTTTTCAAAAGTGATCTTCTTTGCCCGCGCCAGCCGGTGCGCGACGCATTCAAGCAAGAAAAACAGTCCTTGCTCGAACCAGTTGGTCCCGAATTGAAACGATCCGCCGCGCGGCGGCGGAATCAGCAACGAATGCGTGGCGGTCGCAAAGAGGGGCGATTGATGGTTGCTGGTAATGACAAAGACCCGCGCGCCGAGCAAGCGCGCTTCTTTCGCGCGATGGACCACCCCGGCGGTGTTCCCCCTTCCGGACGCCAACACAACCAGATCATCGGACTTTACGCGCGGCGTCGTGGTTTCCCCCACCACATGGCTTTCAAAGCCGTATTGCATCATCCGCATGGCGAATGGGCGCAGCAGAATGGCCGTTCGCCCCGCCGCCGTGAAAAAGACAGCCTTTCCGCGCTGGATTTCGCGTTCCAGGCTCCTGACCTCCGCTTCCCGGACGCCGGCCAGCACCTTCCGCATTTCGGCGGCCATTTGATTGGTGACATCACGCAAACTCATTGGATCGCCTCCTTCATTGCGCGCGCAACTCGTTCGGGATTCTTAGCCGAGGTGATGGCGCTTCCCACCACCACAACGACCGCGCCCGCCTCATGGACGGCGCGGATGTTTTGATGATCAATCCCGCCGGCCACGGAAAGCGGCGCCGGAATTCGGGATTTGAATTCGCGAATCAAATCCAGACGCAGTTCCGCGCCGTCGCGTCGGGCGTCCGTCGAGCGGTGCAGATTGAAATAGTCCGGCTTCAAGCCGATCAGTTGTTGCGCGCGCGCAATCGGATCGGGTTGCCCGATGAGGTCAACCACCACCTGCTTGCCGTGGTGCCGCGCGCCTTCCACGGCCTCACGGACGGTTGCGTCGGAGGCGGCTGCGAGCACGGTGAAGATGTCCGCGCCCGCTTCAAACGCCATGTCCGCTTCGAGCCTCGCAGCGTCGGTCGTTTTCATGTCGGCGAGGATGCGATGTTTGGGAAAGGCATTTCGCGCCTGGGCGACGACGCCGATGCCGTATCGCTTGATCAGCGGCGTGCCGAGTTCAATCCAGTCCACCCACGCCTTCACCCGGTCCGCCAACGCGAACAAATCCGCGCTTTCTCCCACATCAAGCGCAAGTTGCAGATAGGTTTTCATCGTATGGCATGCTTCGGTTTCGCGCAACAATCCCCCGTCATCCTGGCATGGCGCTTCATTTCTTGATGGACTTCCGCTCCCACAACTCGGCCTGGCGTGTTTTATTTCCGGTAGATTTGGAAATCGCGCCATATTGTGGCGACGACTCCATCAAGGATTGCATTTCAACCTCCGGAAACGGCGCTTCTCCGGCGGTGCTTGCGCCCAGAGAATCCAGATACGGCCCCACCGTTTTCCGATTGTACGAGGGAATTCCCAGTTCAAAAAGTTGCTTGTTGGGATCCTCATTCCGGTCGGGATAGTATTGGCAGGTAAAGGCCGGTAGGCCGGCCTTCACAACCAATTTGCAGGTGATGTAAGTCTTCGTCCCCTTCTCGGCAAACGGCACGAAAACCACGTCGGCCAGCGCGCACGCCACCCAGTTTCTCAACAGGATGTTTTCCCGCAACAACCTTTTCACATCCGGTTCGGTGATGGAGAGAACCAGTAATTCCCCATCCTTCGCCCGGCGATAATACTCCTCCTTTTCGGGGAACCCTCTGAAGGGACCGCTGTAGCCAAATCGGTCGTTCAGGTAGTCATCCCAATTCTCCCGCGCCATTCCCCGCGCGGTAAGCATGGTCAGGGAGCGAAGCCGTTGCGGATCATTGGGAGTGTAAATCGCCAGCCGAAAGATTTCCGTCTCCCAAACCGAATGCCAGGGACCGATGTAATTCAGGGCGTATTCACGAATCTTGAAAAGCAGGTCGTTCGTGGCCTGCATGGCGGGCGCCGGAATGCTGTCGGCGGCAATCACGGCCATGGTGAACCGGTCGAGCAGCTTGAGCGGACCATGATAATAAAGCGTTGGCGCCTCCTTGCCCATGCGTTGCAGGAGTTTCCTCGGATAAGCCGGCTCAGAAGGTTTCAGGAGGCGATATTCCATATTTTTCGAACAGCCGCGTTGATTTCTTTTTCCATCGGCGTCGTGTCTTCAGCGCGTGCAACCACTTTGTGAGCCTCTTGGGAGAGTTCGGCAAGCCCCTTGTGGAGCCGGTTGTTCGCCTCGAAAAGCGGAATCGCTATATTTTCCATAACGGAGGGAGCGCCAAACCCACGCCCCCCGGATGAAAAACTCCGGATAAATTCATCCACCACATCAGAATTGAGAACGGCGCAAAGATAGTGCGCCTCCTCCGCATTTTTCGCGGTGATAAAGGAGGTTGTATCGGTGGAAATGACCGTTTTTGTTCCAAAAGGAGTGCGCAACGAGGTCAGAACCGCCGCTGCCATCCGTGAGGCCATCCGCTTCCAAACCACGCGATGGCGCGCAAAGGATTCTGTGCTGATATTATACATGGAATAAAACGGAGCGATGGCCTCACGATGAACAACGACTCCATTTTTTTTGACTTCCTTATGGAAATATTTTTGGTAGGCAGCGCGTTTGACTAAAACGGCTTTGAATTGTGTCAGGTAAGCATAGGTATGTGGCAGGTTTTCAGCCATCCAATCTTCTTCATATCCTTTTCGTGATTTGGGGTTTTGGGACAGAAGAACATAAAAGTGGCGCCTGATGCCGAACTTCACCAGATCACCGCCGCTCACGGCGGGGAAAACGAGATCCGGTTCAATGGAATCGCTTACCGGGTTGATGTCGCGCTTGCCGCGATCATGTTGATTCGCCACCACGATCATTCCATCCGGGCGGACCGCCTTCAAATTCAGCCAAAAAACGCCGTAAGGTTCCACGCGAGCGCCCAGGCGCGCCTTGTAAGGATTCTTACCCTTTAACACTTCGCTTGAAGCGATCCCCGTGCTCGTGGCGGTTTGCCAGGAGGAAACGCTCTTGCGGGGATCAACCGGAATCGCTTTGACGTTGCGCCGCTCGGTTTTCTCCAAAACTTCCTCCAGTTTCCATTCCGGATGAATTTTGCTCACGCCGGTTTTTCGTTTCCATTCAACGACCGGCACCGGATAAGAAGTGGCTTGCCCCTTCTTGAGGGTAAAGATGCAGGTCTTATTGGCCGCTTGGAACGGTTGCAGATGAACCATGTCCTCCATGCCGAGAAGTTTGAGATGCGCGCCTTTCTCGCCGAGTTGGAACTGTCGAAACCCTTCGCCGGCCCCCTTGGACTTGAACACCTCCTGGGTGATGACAAAGCCCATCGTGCCGCGCTCCTTCAAATAGCGATCGGCGCAGGCATACGTGAAGAGCATGGAAAAATCCTTCTCACCGGCCCCAAGGTGGGTTTGATGCCCCTTGAGCGAGAAAAGCCCGTAGTCATGCCAGAGTTTCAACGTTTGTTTGCGGTAGTCATCCGCAAGATAGCCCCACCGAATCCACGGCGGATTGCCAACCACAAAGTCGAACTGCCCGACGTAAACCGGGGCAAAAGCGTTCTTGATGTAATGCGCCCAGATTCCGTTCCGCCCTTCATCATCCAGTTGCTTGATCTTTCGATAGATTTCCAGAAGCCGGGTCTGATCGGCGGCCACGAGGCGCATTTGGCCGCTCAAGGATCGTTCAAATTGCATCGGAGTCAGTTTTCCACGCAGCCCGGTCATCACCAACCCGGTGAACTGGTCAATCATCCCCTTGTTCTTCATGGAAACCGGGAAGACGTAATCATGCGCCCGCGTCTTAAAGACAACAGTGTTGTCAAAAAAAGTCTGCTGTTGCTCGGAGTATTGATCGGGCGGCAAAACAGAATCACAGAGATAAACCGGAAGTGAAATCGGCCGGATATACGGAAGAAAACGCGAAAACGCGATGAGATAGTTGGTTCGCGCCGCCAGGACGGCCAAGGGATTCAAGTCGAATCCTATAATCCCGTCCAGGATCGCCCGGCCCACTTCCGCAATTCGAACTTTGGATTGGGTTTCCGCATGCTTGACGGCGCGCTGAATGGCTTGCACGAGGAAAGTGCCGGAACCACAGGCGGGATCAAGGAAGCGAACGCCAGGCGCTCCGTCATAGCCGGTTTTGTCCACCAGGTAACCGGCCAACCATTCGGGCGTATAATACTCGCCCAAGCCATGCCGCAAGACGCGTGGAACGAGCAGTTCGTAGAGTTTTTGCAGCAAGTCGCGGGTCCAGTCGGGTTCCAAAATGGGCGTAGCCGGTTCAAATTCGGCCAGGGCTTGGACGATTTTCCGGATGGCATTGGCCAGGCGATGGTTCCACGCGTCGAGGTACCACGAGAAAAAATCGGCTTCCAAAAAGTTCACAATGCCTTGACGGGAGAAGTCCGCCCCGCTTTCGAGAAAATCCAGGCGCTTCCGGAGCGCATCATCCTCCTCGACCGCCAACCCCTCGACAAACGAACTGAATTGCAATCTCTTCTGGAGCGCGATCAGTTCAATCGCAATGAGCTTCATGAGAAACGCGAAAAACGTATGGATGGCAAATAGAAGCGGCTTGAGCCGGATGCCGGACGGGAGCCCATAGAGTCGCGCGGTTTCTTCGGCGGCTTTTTCGGCCTTCTCCAATTTCTCGCCATAGACGACGCCAAAAATTCGGTCCCACTCCTCATAAAATGTCGCCACCCGCGGCAGGGCGCTGCGGCGTTGACCGCGCATGGCCGCCGAATACAGCTCGGAGATGAGAAAACGAACGGTTGCATGTTCAGGGCTGAACACCTTGGCCAAGCCCTCGGCCGTGAGGGGCCGCCGTCCCGCCGAGCGGACATAAATCAGCAAACTGGCCATGCTGTTGGCCGTGATGGGGAATGGCCCTTGCGATTGAAAACCGCGTTGGGGCGTAACCTCTGGAAATAAATCCGCCTGCTGGATCTCAACCGGAATGGGCGGGGACAATATCTTCGCGGTCCGGCTATAGCGGACAAACATGAGACTGTCGCCATCACAAGCCACACCCACCGCTTTTTCCAGGAAAGCTTCCCGCTGAATTCCGTGGCGATGCGATTCCTCCTCCAAATACCATTGAAGCTGGGTCTTTGCATCTCGAATGGCCGTGTCGCCGCGCAACTTTCCGGGCGCTTTGTACTCAATGATGACATAGCCGTACACGGCATCCATCCGTTTGGCGGTAACCGTGGTGGCCTTCTCATACTCGGCCAGATTGACATCAATCCCCGCTTCACTGAATGCCTGCTGGAGCAAAGGCTCAACACGCATTTTGACATCCTCTTCCGTTCGCGCGCCTTGCGTCGCGCGGAGAATATCCCCAGCCAGTTTCTCGGTGTTGACTTGTTTTGCAGACGGCAGCCGCGTCATCATGGTTTGATCTGCCATGTATCCATTTGACGAAGGAACAAGCAACGAAAATCAGGAAGACGACAAAAGATTGCCGCGACCATGCCGCATGCGGCGGTGGTTGGGCTTGTTCGGTGCGTCAGTGAAACGGCGTCAACGCAGGTGCGCGGTTCGCTCCGCATCGGATTCGTTGCTGGTTTCTCACTGGGGCACAAAAAATGTACCCCCCTGACCGGCTACTCACAAATTAGAACCAACATGTTGGTCGTAGT
>JACQHZ010000176.1 GCA_016198745.1 Verrucomicrobiota bacterium | reverse complement strand
TACGTCGCGCCGGACTTCGATCCCACCGCCCCCGCCACGAATGAAGAATGGCCGGAAGAGTTTCGATGATGCTCCTGGATACCTGCGTCCTGTACTGGCTCGAACAAAGCCCGGACCGTATCTCCACCAGGGTGGGTGCTGCCCTGGCTGATTCCACAAAAGCTTGTTTCGCTTCGGGGATCAGCGCGCTGGAAATCGGCCTTAAAGTTGCACAGGGGGCAATCAAACTTCCCCTGCCATCAGGCGAATGGATGCACCAAGTCTGCCAGCGGCGGGGGATTGTTGAAATTCCAGTCACCTTTGCAATTGCCGGCAACAGCGCCGCCCTGCCGCCGATTCATCGCGATCCCTTCGACCGCATCCTCGTCGCTACCGCGCTGGAACATGGCCTCACCCTCCTGACCCCGGACCGTCTCATCGCCCAATATCCGAACCTCAAAACTCTCTGGTAATTGCTTGACCGTTTTCCCGTTGTAAAAAAACGATTCCATGACTGATGCCCAATTTCTTTCAGGTTTGACGGGCCAGCCCGATGATTGGCGGCTGGCGCTTGACGCGCTGCGCGTCAGCGGCCAGCCTTTCTGATCCGCATCTGCGAATCTCATCCACGAGTCATCGCTCTGATCCCGACGGGACTGATCCCGGAAGTGGATGCGATGAGATCGAATAGTCGGCCATGACTGGATGCTCGCAAATCCACTCGACGCCGATGGGTCCCATGTTAAATTGGAGTCGTGACCTGCCGCTTTCAACATCTCGACCGGCTCTCCCTGCCGCCCAACCCGCCTGACGCGCGGGAGCGCCTGATCCACATCCTCGAAGCGCTCGGTTTGGTGGGGCGCCGCTCTCAACACTCCGCTCTTTCCGCCAGCGCCGAACCGCTCGAACGCATTTGATTTAACTTGACCATTTCATCTGACCATATGATGTTGTGCGCATGACTTCAAACACCATGCAGGTTTCCCGATTCAAGGCCCGGTGCCTTGGCCTTCTCAAGCGCGTTCGACGCACCGGCGAATCCCTTACCATCACGCTGCGCGGCAAACCTCTCGCCCAAGTCGTCCCCGCCGCCCCGCCGCCTTCCCGGTGCAGCGTGGCTGCCAGCCTGCGCGAACTCCACCGCCTCCTCGAACACGAGAAAACCGACCTCGAATTGCCCCCGCGCCGCAACCGGCCCGGCACGCGATCCCCGTTTCCCGATTGATTCCCATCCCGGATGCATCCCTTGATTGACACCAACGTCGTGAGTGAGTTGATGCGCCGCGCGCCGGATCCGCGTGTCCAACGCTGGGCAGAAAAGCAGAAAGGCTTCCACTTGAGCGTCATCACGATCGAGGAAATCGAGTTTGGCCTGGCTTGGAAGCCTTCGCCCGCAAAAACCGCCTGGTTGGAGACCTTCACGCAACGTCATTGCCAGGTTCTTTCCATTACCCACGAAATCGCGCGTCATGCCGGCCGACTGCGCGGTCGCCTGGCGGCAGAGGGGATCAGCCGGACCCAGGCCGATTTATTGATCGCGGCTACAGCCCATTTGCACATTCTTCCTCTGATCACACGGGACACGGCCGACTTCGCCGGCTGCGGCATTGATTTGATCAACCCGTTTCGATCCTGACAAAACTTGATATCCCCAAAAATTTGCTGGATTAATGAAAACCCTCCATGATCTCGTGGCCGACAAGCTGGAACGCGATCCTGCGCTCCTGCGAATCCCGCTCGAAAACATTGACCGCTGGATCGCCAACGGCCACACCGCTTCGCAGCGCCTTGAACAATGGCGGCAGATCATCCTCCGTGCACAACAATCTCCGGAAGGCTTTCAAGAGTTGCTCGCGCTGTTGCGGGACCCCAGCGAAGCAGCGGAACGGCTGAAAGACTTCGCGCCTTTTGCCGGCACCTTGACGCGAGAAGAACGACGTCTTGCAGAACCCTCATGCGCCTGCCATTTTTGAAACACGTGCTCGATTCGGTGTCAGCCTTGAGTCATCCGAGGCGCATCGTCCTGCTTGGTTCGAGTTCCTTGCTGCCAACCGCGCCCCAGCTTGGCGAACCGGGTCAGCCCTTGGAATTTTCCAACGACGCCGATTTGTTGCTCGATCCTGTCAACCAGGAAATGGCGAACATGCTCATGGAAGCCGTAGGCAGTGGCAGCCTCTTTGAAAAACAGAATGGCTATCATGCGGACATATTGCGGCCTCAAACCATTGAAACCCTCCCCACCGGGTGGGAAACCCGCCTGCATCCCGTATCCGGCTACGACCACGTCTTCACTCTCGACCCCTACGACCTCGCCATTGTGAAATTGATGATTGGACGAAAAAAAGACCTGGATCTTTTGCGCGCACTGCTTGCCCTCAAGATCATCGCACCGGACCGTTTGCGACGACATTATCAGACAATCCCGCTGAACGAAAACGAAAGCTTCGCCATTGGTCGAAACCTGCCCACGCTGCTTCTGGGATTTGAGAGCGGATAGTTTCATGGCGCGGCGATGGCATGCGCTGAAACGGCAGATTCAACATTGCCGCGGCCAACGGCTGCCAGCGCGTCACCGTTACAAGGCGGAAGAGAATCTCCGACACGGGTCAACCAGCCCGAAGACCGATTCATGACTGTGCTGCTTGATGGAAACGCGCTGATTGCGTTGCGACTGCCAGGACACGAGCATCACGCCCGAGCGCATCGCTGGTTTGCGGCCTCTGCCCCGGAACCATTTATGAAAACGCTGCCTGATGATGGCGCCGAAAAAATCATCGCCTTCGGCTCCTGCGCCCATGGCAAGGCCACCGAACACAGCGATATTGATCTTTGCGTGATCCGGGAACATCCGTCCGGCTGCACCCACCGTCCAGGGATGCCCGTCTCGCTGCCGCCAAGGCACAGAGCCTCCTCTCCAAGGATATCTTCGTGCGCACGCCCGCCCAGTGGCAAAAGGCATGTCGGCAACCATTCGGTGTGACGCGCGAAATTGTCGAGCATGGCGTGACCCTCTATACTACAAATCCTGAAAATC
>JACQHZ010000006.1 GCA_016198745.1 Verrucomicrobiota bacterium | reverse complement strand
GCGATGTGTTGATGGGGAATGTGACTTTTCCATCCTTCACCTTCAGCACGATTACATTAACCAACGTATCGTGTCTCGTGACTCGTGATCCGTGACTCATCGCGACCGTCAACGGTCGCGATCCGCGCAACGTCCAGAACACATGCAGAAGCTCGCCGGTCTTGTAATGTTTGAACTGCAGGCAAAACATCGTCGCGCTGCCCGTGTCGATTGCCTTCACGTAGTTCATCCGGTTGAGTTGTCGCGTGAATGTGGCGAACGCGCTGTAGAAAACCTTGGGCGTCAGAAGGGGCGCGCGGTCGATCAAGCCGCTGCCGTAATGGCTTTCACCCCAGCCACTCGCGCAGTGGAACGGCGTGGGCCAGCCAAGAAAACGCGTTGTTCCATAGGCGGCGAGAACAAGAAAAGAACGCATCGTGTGGTCGGCTTCTTGATCCGGCGTCAGGGCGCCCGGCGCCGCAGGAGATGTGCAGGGGCCTTCGATGGTGATGAAGTTCGGCCACGGCTTGCCTGCCTTCGGCCATTCCTGCTTCAACTGCCACATCTGCGACGAGAATGTGACTTGATGGAGCTGCATTTCGGGCAGACGCTCGAACAACACGACATCAAGCGCCGGGCCGTCCATCAGCGCGGTCAATTCGGGACTGTTGCGGAGAAAGGCCACAGGGAACAAAGGCAATCCCCAGGGCAGGAGGATTTTTGCCTGCGGCCATGTCTTCTTGATGGCCCGGGCCATGACCAAAGACTCGTCGTGATACTTTTTGTAACGAACTTGTTCGGCTTCGATCATCTGGTACGGCGGTTCGCCATAGTATTCGGGGAGACTCATGTAGGAGATCGGACCGATTTGAGGCTCGGCCCAGAAGACGGCCAGATCAGGCTTGTTGAGTTTTGTCACCGTGGATGTCGGCGATTTGCTCACCTTCTCGATCAACGCAGCTTCCGTCTGAGCCGTGGTTTTGGATGGATCAACCATAAAAAAACGTTTCAAACCCAGTTGTGTGGCAAGAAAGTGTGTCACCATGCCATGCGCCTCGGCATAGGCCAGTTCCTCGGCTGAATACTGGGGGGCCACCAGCGGACTGTTGACCGACTCCGCGCCCGCCTCCACCATCACTTGAAGCTTGGGCACGCCATTGGGGGTCCGATGCGCACCGCCCCAATTCCAAAAACCGAACAACGGCCCCCGTCCTTCCTCCCAGCCGCCGCGTTCGCGCGTGTCGGGATGCAGGTAGGCCAGGCTGCGTTTCTCCGTGTGCGCGCCCTTTTCATCGCGGACCTGGAACCGCACCTCGTGGTAGCCATACTTGTGCAATTCCATCGGCAACTTCACCGTTTCCTGTCCGCCCGCGGGCACGACGACCGTTTGCTTCCGCGAGGTCTTGTCCGAACCATCATGACTCACCGTGGACCATTCGAGTTGCACTTCGCGTTTCTGCTGCATGCGATTCTTGAGGGTCGCCGTGTACGATGGCTTCTCGGGCGCGGTCCAGATATGGGCGTATTGGTCGGGTTGGAAATCCACCTCGACTGCCGGTCGCTCCATCGTGATGGCATACACATGCGCGCCACTGGGCAAGCCCATGCCGTGCTGGCTGTAGTAAATCGGATCGGGATAATCGCGATGGACACGGACCTCCTTGGTCAACTCCAGTTCGAGCGCATTGAGATCGGACAGGGCGGCAAGACTCTCGAATTCCAAGGGGATGGTCACGAGATGCAGATTCCCCTGTGCGCCGTTCTTGAGACGGACGGGGATCGCGCCCGAGGATTGCGCCGTCAAGAGAGGCGCGCGCGCCTCGAAATTGATGGGGAACCCAGCCCGGGGACGGTAAAATTGCGCGGTAAAGATCGGCGCCGTATCCGGTTCGCCATCGCTGGCGGCGAGCAGGTGAAGGCGCGTGTACGGTCCGTTGGGGATGCGAAGCTGGATCCTTCCCGTTTCCCGAGACAGGGCGCCCGTCCAGCGCACCGCGCCATCAAAACCTCCTTCCAGCAAACCAAATGACATCCATGATGGGCTGACCGCAATGTGATCGTTGCCACGATCGTCCGTGGACGGGAAAATGAAAGGGACGCCTTGCATCGCGAACGATTTGCCGGGCGCTGGCAGGGAATCCCGCTGGATCGGCTCCCCCTTGATCCGGGAAGTGTTGAGATACCCCCCAATTTGAATGGGTTCATACCGGGGATCTTCAGGCGGCAGTTCGCGCACACGCACCGAGGCAAGATGCGCCTCTCCGCTCAGCGTCAAGCGAAAACCGCCCTGGGGATCGATGTCACCTCCGCGCAAATCCTGCAGCAGTCGATCGTCGAGATAGACTTGCGCGGCGCTCTTTTGGATCACGCACCGCAATGTGAGCCATTGTTTCGAGAGCGAGGCCGTGGCGGCATAGTCCCCTTCGATCTTTTGTCGCACCGATTCAGGCCACGTGAGACGGTTTTTGGGCAGACTCTTGATCGAATACGCGCCCGATGCGATGCCGGAGCAAGTGACAGACTGCGAATCCACCCCTGCAGCGGCGTTGAGCCCAAGGCGAAACAGATTTTTGGGATCGCTGGGCGGGTTCTTCAGTCCCCCTTGAAAGATGAGAGCCGCCGGCTTCCCTTCCGAGGGAGAAAGACGGAAACGAATGACGATCTCCCGGTCAACATCCGCCTTTGCGAAGCTTGTCAGAACGATCCCGTTTCTCCCGGCGCTGAGAACCGGCCGATGGTCCACGTTGACGATCGTGTAATCATTGATGTTCCCGCGTGTTCGTCCAATCTGCCATTCCGTTGAGGGCGAACCGAGAATGCTTTCCAGCTCGCCGGCCGCTGAAACAGGATCCAGCGGGGAAAGAAGGAGAAAGGCGAGTGCGATGGATGCAGGAACAATTGGTCGAACGTTCATGGAGACACGGATGTGAATGAGATGTTTGTGTCTGCCATCGTGAGACATCATGATGCGCCGTTTTATTTCGGGTTCAGGTAGCTGGATTGAAATGCTTCCACCGAGCACTGGATCGTCAGCGTCTTCGGTTTCTGTCGGGGTTCTCGATGCAGTTCCATCAGCCGTTCGAATGCTTTTCTGCCGACTTCGCGCGGGTGTGTATTCAGGCGCAGAACGGGATAGACGAAGTCCAAACTCTCGCCCATGCCGCCCGTTGCGATTTCAAATCCCGAATCAAATCCGATGCCCACGCGGATCGCCGCAAACGCAACCTGACAGCCCGCCTGCCAGTGCGTCGTGAAAATCGCCGTTGGCCTCGGTTTTTGCTTCAGCAGCACATCGGCGGGATGAATTCCATGCAGAGTCGGTTCTTTGACCAACTGGACCAACACCCGGCTGAAGGTTCGGTGCTTGCGCATCACATCCTCGAATCCACGGTACATTTGTTGATGCACAAGAAGCCCCGCGCCGCCCGTGAGAAAGCCGATGTACTTGTGGCCATGGTCCAGGAGTCGAAGAGCAAGTGCGCGAGCGCCTTCAACCATGTCAATGCGCACCTGATCCACCGGCGCGGGAAGATCATAATTGCTGCCCACAACGGTGGGAACGCGCGCTTTGCGCAAGAAATCAAGAAGCGAAGGAAACACCGCTCCCAGGATGACCACGCCATCGAGTTGGTCACGGCGGAGAAGCACGGGAATATCCTCAAATTTCAGCTTGGTCCCACCTGAATGAAGCACATACGTGTGCAGCGCCATCTCGTTCTCTTCCGCGCAATGCGACAGCCCCTCCCAAATCTCGGTGTTGGCGCTCGACTGCAAAGTTTCGTGCGGGTGAATGGCGCCCAGAACAGCGGCAATATTGAGATGGTGTTTTTCCCTGACCCGACTCCGGCGGTAACCCAACCGACGTGAGGTCCAGAAAACCCGCTCTTTCATTTTCATGCTGATGCTTTTCGAATCCTGCATGGCCAACGTGATGGCGGCAGGCGTCACTCCCGCTTTTGCCGCAATTTGGGCAAAGAGGCTCTGGCCATTTCCTGCGGATTTGTTTCTGCGGTTATGGCCTTGCAGACCGGGCGAACTTGGCCGACGATGATTCATTGACTTGATGCTTAACTATTAAGTCACGGATATTCAAGTGAAAAAATGAAGTGGTCAAGCGATCGTTTCCGTTTCACATTCACGCCTACGAAGACATCCACATTTCGTCGGAAGATTTTTCGCGCGACGGACGCGGATGCCACCCGGGAATGGGACCCCCGGTCCCCGCGATGCTCGATTACGAGATTCCCGATTATTGCCGCACGCCGAACAAAAACCGCATTCGCCAATAGGCGGCCAGCCAGGAGGCAACGCTTGTCTCGCAGATGCTCCCGCAGTAGATCCGGTGATCGACCGAAAAGGTTTTTTGAGCGTTGGACGCTCCCCTCCCTGCACAAAGATAACGCATGTTTTTTGGATCGGTAATCCCCTTCAAAATCCGAAAAGCCACGGGCCATGGTTCGATATCCGGACAGTGCTGGGCCACAATCGGCGCGTACGACGCCACCCGGATGACCCGCGAGGTTTTCCAGTCATGCTCGTCGTCCCAGTAGCCGTAGCCGTCTTCAGCCATAAGAGCGATGCTTCCTGCCCACAGTCTTTTCATGATCGCCGGGAGACGCGGGTCCTTGTGCCCTTCGCTCATCGCGAGATGAAATCCTTCCAGGTACAAGCTGCAGATGTTGGAATCGAATTGAAGCAGTTTTCCATCCGCCATTTCATCCAGAACCGGATCAAACCGCTTGAGCATTTCCAGGAATTTCTTGTCGCCCGTGATCCGCCCGGCCAGGACCAAACCCGGCAGGATGACTGAAAGAACATGCGGCCGGTTCTCGACCGTCACCACCAGGCTTTCGCGCCGCAGGTGCTTGAAGTCCCGCACAATGTAGTAGTTGATGATGGCCACGAGATATTTCTCGATCGTTCGCCGCAGGGACGGCGGCGCGAACTCTTCAAACGCCCGGAGCGCCACCATTGACTTGATATGCTGGTCGGGACTGATCTCGTGGCTGTAAGCCGCCCGCCGCATGCCCCCATGCGGTTTGGGCAGGTACCCGACTTCGTGAAGTTCCCCTTCGTAAAGCACCCGCAGAATGGCAAAAACCGCCTGGGAAGCGGCGCCCAAAGCCGAAGGATCGCCAGTGACCCGAAACCGGTACATCTGGCTGACGGCGTATTCCCCGGTGGCCATAAGCGAGTCTTCGTACGCAAAAACCGCCGCCGGATCGCCGCGACCGGGATGGTGCAGGTTCTTGACGTCGAGAACCGCCAATTGCGCATTGGTCCACGGTTTCAACGTCTCGACATTCAAATGCGAGTAAAGCAACCCCGTCTCGTCCACCAGGTGTTCCTCGATGAAGGACCGGATGCGTCCCTCGTGACGCTCCAATTGGGTCAAAAGCCGGTGATGTTCTTTCTTGAGATGAAACATAACTTTTTACTGCTATTTATATCCCCAATCGTAAACTGAAACCCCTGAACCCTGAGTCGTTACGAAATATGGAAAACGGAAAAGCAAATGACAAGGATGACTTGGCGGCACTCTGAAAAGTGACTCATTCACTTTTGTTCAGCTCCGCCCTCTTCGCTTGTGGGCCTTGAGAAACGCGGCATATCTGGTAAAGTTTCTTTCAGGTTTGTATATGCCGTTTATTCACAAAGAAAAATGCTTCGAATTTCGTCGCCGTCTGGAACAAGTCCATGCGACGAATCGACGGGATCCCTCGGTCAAACCGGGGCATGCGGAAGTTCTCATCGAGACGGGTTGGCGCATTGCGATCAGCGAGCAGGCGTCGCCGCTCGTGATGAATGTGGCGCGGGACCTGCAAGATTACCTGTTGGTCAGCATGCGGGTGTCCGTCCTGCTCGTGCAGGTTCCCAGTCTCTCTCAAGCCGTCAAAAATGCGTCTCGGATGATCCTTCTGGGAACCAAAGAGAATTTGCCCGCTCTCGGTCGCGGACTTTCCGTTTCCCGCAGTTATCGAATCGTTTGTTCCGCAGGCGGCATGGTGGTCTGCGGTTGCGACGAACGCGGCGTCGGCCAGGGAAGCTACTTTCTCGAAGACCTCATGAACTTGCGCGAGGCACCCATCCTGAAATGTCAGGACGTGACGCGCGCGCCGGTCTTCTCGCCGCGCATGACGCACTCCGGCTGGGGGATCGACCAATTCCCGGACGCGCATCTCAACGCGATGGCCCATTACGGATTTGATTCCATTCTCGTGTTCGCGCGCGGACCGGACCATTGCACCATGGGGTATCAGGACTTCAACGCCCTCGCCGATCGGGCGGCAACCCACGGTTTGGATGTGTACCTGTACAGTTACCTGAGAAGCCTCAAGCATCCGAACGATCCGGAGGCCGAGGCCTACTACGAAAGCACCTACGGGGCGCTCTCCAAGGCGTGTCCCCGCGCCAAGGGCATCGTGCTGGTGGGCGAATCGGTCGAGTTCCCCAGCCAGGATGAACACACGACGGGCCGGCCTTACGACGCGCCATGGAAAAACGGGCTGCCGCCCACCAAGCCCTCGCCCGGCTGGTGGCCGTGCCGCGATTATCCGCAATGGCTCCAGATGGTCAAGAAAGCCGTTCGCAAGCACAACCCCCGCGCCGAGATCGTGTTTTGGACCTACAACTGGGGTTGGGCGCCGGAAGCCGACCGCCTGGCGCTGATCCGCAACCTTCCCAAAGACATCACGCTGCTGGTGACCTTCGAGATGTTCGACCCGATTCGGCGCGAGGACGTAACGCACGTCTGCGTGGATTACACCATTGCTTTTGAAGGTCCTGGCCGGTATTTCGAAACCGAAGCCCGTCTGGCCAAAAAACGCGGGCTTCGTCTGTACACGATGAGCAACACGGGCGGGATGACCTGGGATTTTGGCGTGATCCCATACGTGCCGGTGCCATTCCAATGGGCGCGACGTCACACCGGTTTACTCAAGGCGCATCGGCAGTGGGGACTCAGCGGACTGATGGAATCCCATCACTATGGCTGGTGGCCCTCCGTTGTAAGCGAACTGGCCAAATGGGCGTTCTGGAACCCGCACATGGACGCCGGAAAAATGGCGGCCGCCATCGCGCGACGGGATTACGGCGAAATGGCGGCGCCTCTGGTTCAGAAGGCTTGGCAGACCTGGAGCGAAGCCATCCGCGATTACATTCCCACCAACGAAGATCAATACGGTCCTTTCCGGGTGGGGCCGTCCTATCCGATGATCTTTCAGCCGAATCTTTCGCGTCAGTTTGGCGCCAAGGACCTGAAAATGCCGGCCGCCTGGCATGCCTGGTGTGGTTCGCGGATCGTGCTCACGAACTATGCTCCCTTGGACGACCCGCGCCAGTCGCCCGGCTCCAGCCGGGTGGACGTGGAAATCCGCACTTTGCGGCGCATGGCGGACCAGTGGGAGCGCGGGATCGAACTCCTTGAGAAATCGCTGAAAATCACGCCTCAGCGAAAACGCGCCACCGGCGCGCGGTTGCTGAACATGGCGCGGTTCATGAGCCGTTTCATCACGACGGCGATCCATCTCAAGGAATGGTGGAAACTAAACCGGCAATTGATGATTGAAAGAAAGTCGCGCAAGATCAACCGCCTTTTGGACCAGATGGCGCGGGTGGCCGAACGGGAAATTCGCAACGCGGAGGAGACGATCCCGCTGGTGGAGCTGGATTCGCGGCTCGGCTGGGAACCCAGCATGGAATACATGACGGACGCGGAACATCTGCGCTGGAAAATCGCCCAGGTGCGCGCGGTGCTCGATTACGAAATTCCCGAATATCGCCGCGCGACGGACAACAACCTCATTCGCCAATAGGCGGCCAGCCAGGAGGCAACACTTGTCTCGCAGATGCTCTCGCAGTAGATCCGGTGATCGACCGAAAAGGTCTTTTGAGCGTTGGGCGCCCCCCGCCCTGCACAAAGATAACGCATGTTCTTTGGATCGGTAATCCCCCCTCAAAATCCGAAAAGTCACGGGCCATGGTTCGATATCCGGACAGCGCTCCGAAACCGGTCCATCTGGCTGACGGCGTATTCCCCGGTGGCCATAAGCGAATCTTCGTACGCAAAAACCGCCGCTGGATCGCCGCGACCGGGATGGTGCAGGTTCTTGACGTCGAGAACCGCCAATTGCGCATTGGTCCACGGTTTCAACGTCTCGACATTCAAATGCGAGTAAAGCAACCCCGTCT
>JACQHZ010000175.1 GCA_016198745.1 Verrucomicrobiota bacterium | reverse complement strand
GTAACTACTCAGGTCATTCCCGCGAAAGCGGGAATCCAGTTCATGCGGAATGGCTCCGCGCAACCACTGGATTCCCGCTTTCGCGGGAATGACAGCAAAGGAATGGATGACCTGAGTAGTTACCCATCGGCGTTTGAATTGGATTGACCAGATGATAAGAAGCAAAGGGCAGGATGCGCAAGATCATTCGCGCGTCAAACCGCGTCATCCGACTGCCGTTTTCATGGATGACGCCAACGGAAGCGAATCCGGCTATTGTCCCCATTGCAGCGCGACGCCGCAATGTGGGCATTGAGCCGTTCCGGGCGAAAGGGAGGCGCCGCAGAGCGGACATCCGCTTGCCGCTTTGCTTGCGGTTGCTGCAGCGCATGGGACCGTTTCCGTCGCATCGGCGGAAGGGGCGGATGTGTCCATGACCGCAAGCTGCGCCTCCATCCCTTCCCCAATTTGAATGCCCAGGAGTTCTTCGTATTTGACGCCGCGCATCAAACGGCGGATCGTGTCTTCGACCATGACCACCAACATCTGAAGGCGGTTGCGGAAAAAGTAATAGAAGAGGAACGCCGGAATCGCCACAAACAAACCGCTCGCCGTCGCGATCAGAACCTCGCCAATCGCCGCCGCCAATTCCTCGGGATGGCCAATGCCGCCAATGCCCAGCCTTTGAAAGGCTTTGATCATGCCCGTCACCGTCCCCAAAAGCCCCACCATGGGCGAAATCACCCCGATCGTGGAAAGATAGGAAATCCTGGTTCGGTAAATCATGGTCTCTCTGAGCGTGTGCTCCATGAGGGCGTTTTCACATGCCTGACGCCCATCGCCAATGCATTCAAGCGCGTTACGCAGTGTGTTGGTAAGAAAGGCAGGCCTCGATTTGCAAACACGCCATGCCTGCTGATAGTTTTCCTCGCGAAAAGCCGCCTGAATCTGCGTCATGACGTCTGCCGGCGCGAAACAGGACGGACGGAGACGAACAAACCCCTCCACGATCAGCGCCGTGCACCAGACGGAGACGACCAGGAGCGGGATCATGATCCAGCCGCCCTCCTGGATCACATCGAGGACCCGCTTGGGTTTGTCTGCGGCTGCCGCCGTTCCGGCGGTGGCGGCCGGCGGACTGCCTTCGGGCGCCGTCTCCGCAACATCGCCGGCAGCATGTGGAACCGACGCCGCCGAAGCAGAAGGCGATGTCGCGCGCCATATCCCACAGGCAATCACAAGCGTCAACAGGACGCAAACGAACCGAAGATCATGGATTTTGTTCATTGGAATTTCCTTTCTCATAAAGTAAAAGTACTTTTAATGTTAGAGTATGTTGACAGGTTGAGCTTTCGAGGAGTTGAGGGATGAAAAGCCGCCGGTTGCGCTCAGGCAGGACGGAAGGCGAGGGAACCTGGTCGGGACCGGGCGGTTTCACGGACGCGGTCGGCCAGATGCTTTTCAGTGGCGGCGTCCGTGACAGCGTCGATCACCTGGCGCATTTGATTCAGATAGGCTCCGAGCGATTTCCTGCCCGCAAAGGTGATATGGTAGCTCGTGTTCGGCCGCTTGCCGATGAACGTCTTGTTCGCGCGGATGTAATTGGCTTCCTGGAGTTTTTGCAGATGCAGACCCAGGGCCCCATCCGCCACATTCAACCGCTTCTTGAGGGTGGTGAAGTCCAGCACCCCGTCGATTTGCAGGGCGGTGAGGATGCCAAGACGGATCGGACCGTGGATCGCGGTGTCCAAACTGTGAAAATCAATCGGTTTCATTTGGGGCGTCCGCTTTTTGCAAATGGTTCCAGTGCACAAGGTGGTAGCAGATTCCGCTAAAAACAACCCCGGCGCCTGCCATGATTCCCACTGGCAAAGGCACGAAGGGCAAAGCGAGTCCGGCCGCCATCAGCGGAATTCCGCAAATCCACGCCTTGGAGTCGCGGGCGGCGATGGCGACCGGCAGCGGAAAAATGCTGCTGATGAACATTTCCGCCCCGCACAGGACGCGCAATGGCAGGTCCACCAGCACGCCCCAGATGGCGAAGATCAAACACACGCCCAGGAGCGAACAAAGCCAGGTGAGCATCTCGATCATTTCGCGCCGTGAAAAGTTGGGAAACCCCGCTCTTGCCAGGCAGACCACGCCGCCAAAAAGGACGGCGATGACCACCAGAATTCCGTATGGGACCCATTCAGGCCGCCACGATGCGAACAGGGCGAAGGCGACCCCGAAGACGATCAGCGCAAGACCGAGGAGACGAACGTCAGCGGCCGGATGAGCATCCGTCAGGCCGGACGCCTGTCGGACCACATCGAGATCCTTTTGCAACCGCTCAATTTCCTCGCGATCCATGAGATGACCTCCGCAAGATGTGGAATGTCTGTCGCCGTGAATCCCATTCGCCGCGGGTCGAACGGCCGCAGAAAAGTGTCGCGTCAATCATTGGAACGGAATTTGCCATGAAATACTCCATTTATTAGAATACTCTTAGCACAAGAGTATATGGGATGCAAGAACTTTTTTGACTTATCTGACACGCCTGCGCTCAATCCGCTCCACCGACGGTAAACGTCTGTTCACAGCGCGGCAGAGCCGCAACCAACGAACTT
>JACQHZ010000005.1 GCA_016198745.1 Verrucomicrobiota bacterium | reverse complement strand
TGACGCGCGAGTTGGGCGGGGCGCGGATTTATCTCAAGCGCGAGGACTTGCTGCACACTGGCGCGCACAAGATCAACAATGCAATCGGCCAGGTCCTGCTGGCGCGTCGGATGAGGAAGCGGCGGATCATTGCCGAGACGGGCGCCGGACAGCATGGGGTGGCCACGGCCACCGTGGCGGCGATGTTCGGCCTCGAGTGCGTGATTTACATGGGCGCGGTGGACGCTGAACGGCAGGCCCTGAACGTTTATCGGATGCAACTGCTTGGCGCGGAGGTTCGGCGCGTCACCGCCGGACAACAAACGCTCAAGGAGGCGATCAGCGAGGCGATGCGCGATTGGGTGACGAACGTGCGCACCACGCATTACATCCTTGGGTCGGCGCTTGGGTCGCATCCCTATCCGATGATGGTCCGCGATTTTCACAGTGTGATCGGTCGCGAGGCGCGCGCGCAGATTTTGAAGAAGGAAAAACGTCTGCCCGATCTTCTCGCCGCCTGCGTCGGGGGCGGTTCCAATGCCATCGGACTTTTTTTTCCGTTCTTGAACGATCCCAGAGTGCGGATGGTGGGCGTGGAGGCGGGCGGGCGCGGCATTCGTCCCGGCCAGCACGCGGCGCGGTTCAAGGGCGGCTCCGTCGGAGTGCTTCAGGGCACCCGGACCTTCGTGCTGCAAAACCGGGCCGGGCAGATTGAGAGGACGCATTCGGTGTCGGCCGGGCTGGATTACGCCGCGGTTGGTCCCGAACACAGTCTGTTGCGGGACCTTGGACGCACCGAGTACACCTATGCCACCGATCGCGAAGCGCTGGATGCCTTTCGCGCGTTGAGCGAACTCGAAGGCATCATCCCCGCCCTGGAGAGCGCGCATGCGATCGCTTACGTGCGGCGTCAGGCGCCCCGGATGAAAAAAACGCAGATCATCCTTGTCAATCTTTCCGGACGCGGCGACAAGGATGTGATGGAAGCGAGCAAACACCTCAAAATGAAGGAGCCGTCTTGCGCCGCATCCGTCTGAGTCTTTGGTTGACGTGGGCGTTGACCGCCGGGTTGTCAATCCAATGTGCGGCCGGCCCGCCTGCCGCGGACACGGTCACCGTCAAGGTTTTCAGTCTGCCGAGCAAGACGGGACGGTCCGCCGAGGAACTCGCTGATTATCGGATTCTGGAGCGATTTCGTGAGTTGCATCCGCACATTCAACTGGTCAGTTCCACGCCGTTGCGGATTGCGGGCGATTCGATGGACGCGGCGCCGCTCATGGCAATCGCGGGCGGCACGTCGCCCGACATCATCTACGTGAATTTCCGGCAGTCCGATACCTACATCAGCCAGGGGTTTCTTCAGCCGCTGGACGAATACGTTGCGCGGATGAGTCCGGAGGAGTTCGGAACGCGCGTGCCGCCCTCGGTGGCGCCGGTGGTTCATCGCGAGGGACCGGGCGGCAAGCATTACTGGGCCATGCCGTCCAGGGAACCGCTGGCGATGGTCTTGTCCTATCGTCGGGACCTGTTTGCGGCGGCGGGACTTGACCCGGACAAACCGCCCCGCACGTGGGATGAACTGCATGATTACGCGCGGCGGATCGCCGATCCATCGCAGGGCATTTACGCGATGGCCTTTTACACGGGACCCCACGCCTCCTGGGGGATGTACTCGTATCTCTGCAGCAGCGGCGCGCAGGCGGTGAAGCAGCTTCCCAACGGTGAATGGCGCGCCTGTTTCGATTCGCCGGAAGCAGTGGATACGTTCGAGTTTGTGGATGATCTGCAAAAGGAACAGGTGACCAAGAATGGCAAGACCGGGCCGCTTGCCTTTCGCGGCTCGGATGCGTGGACGAAGTGGGCGGATGGTAAACTGGCGATGACGTTCATGTACCTGGGCGGCGGGCAACTGGGCGATATTGATCCGCAGTTGATGGGCGCCGCGCCGGTTCCCAAGGGGCGGGGCGGCAAGTCCAGCGCGGAAGTCAACTGCACAATGATGGGCATTTTTGCCGGCCAGAAGGACAAGCGCGTGCGCGATGCCGCATGGGAATACATGCGATTTATTGACAGCGCCGAGGCGCGCCGGATTCACACGCAAACGATGGTCGAACAGGGCGCCTGGCGAAGGCTCAGCCCGAAGACGCTCCGTCAATGCGGTTATCCGGAACTGGCCAAGCTTTCGCCGCCCGGTCTTGAGGAGGCGTTTGAGGAGGCGTTGGGACAAGGCACGCCGGAACCTTACGGCAAGAACTGCCAGTACGTTTATGCCTACCTGAGCAAACCGCTGGATGAAATTTTCTTCTTTGATTTCAAGGGCATGTCCCGCGAACAGAAGCGGACGAAGATTCAGGATTTTCTCACCGAGGCGGTTCAGGACACAAACGAAAAGATGATCGGCCTGGTGCCGGCGCCCGTTCGCAAGCAGCGCAACGCGACGGCATGGGTGACCGCCATGATCGTGGTGATCAGTTTTACGGTTCTCCTCCGGCAGATTTTCTCCTGGATGAGCGCCACGCGCGCGCCCTCGATGGAAGGCGGGGCGGCGTACAAGGATCGCATGGCGCTTGGCCTCATTGCGCCGGGGCTGGCGCTGGTGTTGATGTGGCAGTATTACCCCCTCTTGCGCGGGTCGTTGATGGCGTTCCAAAACTACAGCGTCATCGGCGGATCGCCCTGGGTCGGGATCGACAACTTCGCGGATGTGATCTTCGAGGAACGCTTCTGGCTGTCGCTCAAGAACGCCTTTTATTTCTGCACGCTCTGGATGCTGATGGGTTTTTTCCCGCCGGTGTTTCTGGCGGTCATGCTCCAGGAAATTCCCATCGGGAAAATCCTGTTCCGCGTTCTTTTTTATCTTCCCGCGGTTGTCACGGGCGTCGTCATTCTGTTCATGTGGAACGCCATTTATGACCAATCGCCGGACGGCATTTTGAATCGAATCCTCGCGGTGTTCGGCATCCCGCCGCAAGCCTGGCTGCAAAATCCGAAGATGGCAATGATCTGCGTGGTCTTTCCGATGGCGTGGGCGAACCTCGGCCCCGGTTGCATCATCTACCTGGCCGCGCTCAAGGGAATTCCGGAAGAACTTTACGAGGCGTCGGATATTGACGGGGCGTCCTTTTCCGGAAAATTGCGTTACATCGTGCTCCCGTATCTGAAGCCGTTGCTGGTGATCAACATGGTGGGCGCTCTCACCTTTGGTTTCAAGTCGGGCGACGCGGTGCTGGCGTTGACCGGGGGCGGTCCGAATTTCGCCACGCACGTGGTGGGTTACGAAATCTGGCAGCGTTCCTTCATTTATCTCAACTTCGGCCATGGCACCGCCATGGCGTGGATTCTCGGGGTGTTGCTCCTTGCCTTTACCGCCTATCAACTCAAGATTCTGAACAAGGTTGAATTCCGCACCGCGAATCGCTAAGGCGATTCGCGGAGTTCAAAATTAGAAATTAGAAATTAAAAATTAACATCGTGGAAAACCAGGAACAATAGCCTGCAATTTCTAACTTTTAATTTTTAACTTCGCACCTCGCCCCCCCATGCCCATTCTCAGCCCCATTCAACGACGAGCGCCCGGCGGCCGCCTTTTGGTCGCGGGGATGTACGTGTTGCTCGTCGTCGGCTCCGTTTGGATGGTTTATCCGTTCCTCCTCATGCTCAGCGGATCGGTCAAGAGCGAGGTTGATATCCGGCATTTCGATATTTTCCCGGAATATCTGTACAATGACCTGACGTTGTTCCGGAAATTCGAGGCGCAACGCTATGGACAACTGGATATGTTCACAGCGGCCACTCGTTATCACGATGCCCAGGCGCGGCCGCTTTATTCCTTTGAATTTCTTCCCGCGCCTGCACCGGTCGCCGCTGCGGCGCTCCGGGATTGGAACGATTTCATGGCAACCATCCGGTCCTGGCCGCGGCATTTTCTTCAGTTTGGCCATACCTTCGGCTATCGCACGGTGCCCGAAATGGAACTGGAATATCGGCATCGCTTGTGGAAGGCGTTTCCGGAGGTGCCGCGCCAGGAAATCATCTCCGCCCTGCGGATCGAGGCATGGCAGACGCGGACCTATCAAACGGTGCAGGGACCTTATGCCCCCGTCTATCAGGAACTGCGCCAGACCGCGTCCCTGCGATACTTCATCCCGATGAGTGTGGACGGACATTTCATCCTCACGCAACTGCAACCGATCTATGGATCGGGAACCAACGCCGTCACCAAACTCAACGCAAAATGGGGAACGCAATATCCGAGCATTTACGATGTCACCATGAGCCGGACGCCGCCCGCGCATCCCGCCCAGGTCAAGGACTGGTGGGAATTCGTGCAGAAAAGTCTTTCGGTCCGGTTCGTCAAGTTCGCCCCGTCGCTCCGGCCCGCCTATCACGATTTCCTCAAGGCCAAGTATCAGACAATCGAGGCGCTGAACAAGGTGTACGGCGGTTCCATCCCTGGGTGGGATGAGATCGAATTTCCGACTGCCGAAAGCGCGATCGCAGCGTTCAGCGATCTCGAAGGTTTTCTTCAGACACGAGCATCTCCCGACGGGGTTTCGCTGGACTCGCCGGACTTTCGCTGGCGCCAGTTTCTGCGCGAGAAATACGACAACAATCTTGAGGCGCTCAACCAGGCGCATCAGGCCGCGCATGGGTCGTTCGACGATGCGACCATGCCGCTTTTGGCTCACGACTGGAACATCCTTCAGCAAAACAAGAAGGGCATCATTCGCGAATACATCACCCGCAATTATCGGATTGTGTGGGATTATCTCTCGGGCCAGGGCAACGCCTTTCGCAACACCATCCTTTTTTGCGTTCTCAACGTTCTCACCGCCCTCATTGTAAACCCGCTTGCCGCCTACGCCCTGTCCCGTTTTCAGCCGCGCTGGGGGTACAAGGCGCTCTTTTTACTGATGGCAACGATGGCCTTTCCCGGCGAGGTCACGCAGATTCCGTCCTTCCTCATGCTCCGCGAGATGGGGATGTTGAACACATTTGCCGCGCTGATCATTCCGGCGGCGGCCAATGGTTATTCGATCTTTTTGTTGAAAGGTTTCTTCGACAGTCTGCCCAAGGATCTTTACGAATCGGCGACGCTGGACGGCGCAAGCGAGCTTCGGGTTTTCACCACCATCACCATTCCGCTTTCGGCGCCCATCCTGGCCGTGATTGCGCTTGGGGCCTTCACCGCCGCCTACGGCGCGTTCATGTTTGCCCTGCTGGTTTGCCAGAAAGAATCCATGTGGACGCTCATGGTCTATATCTACCAGCTTCAGCAGTTCTACGGCACGCCGATCGTCTTTGCGTCGCTCG
Organism: Verrucomicrobiota bacterium; assembly: GCA_016198745.1. Lineage (GTDB taxonomy): Bacteria > Verrucomicrobiota > Verrucomicrobiia > JABWAM01 > JABWAM01 > JACQHZ01. The sequence continues at coordinate 874 of JACQHZ010000005.1, read as the reverse complement.
TCCTGGCCGCCGTCCCCACTCTGCTCGTGTTCGTTTTTTGCCAGAACATCATCATGCGCGGGATTGTCGTGCCGGTGGAAAAGTGAACCAGCCAACCAAAATCCTTTCCGTTCACGCCCACTTTGACGATTTCGAGTTTGTCGCGGCGGGCACGTTCCTCCTTTGGAAACGAAAACTGGGCGATGCCTTGAGAGCGCGGATTCTCGTCTGCACCGATGGCGCGGCGGGACATCATTTCCGATCGCGAAAGGAAACCGCCAAAATCCGCCTCCGGGAACAGGCGGCCTCGGCGAAAATCGGCGGGTTCGAATGGGACGCGCTGCGTCTGCCAAACGGCCGTGTCCCGCGCGACGGCGCCTTGCAGTCGGACGCCCCGACGTTGGCCGGCCTGTGGCGCGCGATCCGTGATTTTGAACCGGACCATCTTTTCTGCCCGCCGCTTCCCGCCGATCCGCTGGCGGGCGTTCATGCGGATCACGCGGCCGTCGCCGACGCGGTCCGGAAAGTGGCGTATCTGATCAACGTGCCCCACGCATTCACACCGGAATATCCAGCCGATGAAACCATCTCCCGCCCCTGCAAGACGCCGGTGATTCTCAATGTCTATGACAAATACATGGCCGGCGGGACCTTCGATTATGCCCTGGATGTGGAGGATGTGTTCCCGACGATCTGTGAGATGACATACTGTCATCAATCGCAAATCAACGAATGGCTCCCGTGGGTTGATCCGGCCAATTTCCAATCCTGCAAATCATTGGCGGAGTGGTCGAGGATTTTGCGCCGCCGATTTGAACGTCGAAACGCCTTGCTCGGCATCAAGACAAAACGGGCGCTGGAAATTTTCACCCTCACCGCCTGGGGCGCGGCGCCG
>JACQHZ010000198.1 GCA_016198745.1 Verrucomicrobiota bacterium | reverse complement strand
TGCTGGCCCTGCCCGACGGCATCCTGTTGGTGACAGGACCCACCGGCTCCGGCAAGACGACCACGCTTTATGCGTGCCTCAACATCATCAACCGTCCCGACCGGAAAATCATCACGGTGGAAGACCCGGTGGAATATCAGATGCCGGGCATCAACCAGGTCGCCGTCAATGAAGACATCGGAATGACCTTCGCCGCCGCCCTCCGCGCCATGCTGCGTCAGGCGCCCAACATCATCATGATCGGTGAGATTCGCGACGTGGAAACAGCCAATATCGCCGTCAATGCCAGCCTTACCGGTCACTTGGTGTTCAGCACGCTTCACACCAACGACGCTCCCACCGCCATCACCCGGCTCATCGATATGGGGGTCAAACCGTTTCTGGTGGCCTCCTCCATTCAAGCCATCATGGCCCAACGCCTGGTGCGCAAGATATGCCAGAGGTGCAAGCAGGAATATACGCCCACCGATGCCGAGATCGAATCGCTCAAATTATCCAGGGACATGATCAAATCGGCGACCTTTCTCAAGGGCGCCGGCTGCAATGAGTGCAACAAGACCGGCTATCGCGGACGAGCGGGGATTTTTGAAATGTTTGTCATCGATGACGAGGTTCGAAAGATGATCAACGAAAAGGTCTCCTCCTCCGTCGTCCGACAACGCGCCAGAGAATTGGGGATGCGCACGCTCCGGGAAGATGGCGTCCGCAAGGTTGTCGCCGGGATGACCACCCCCGAAGAGGTTTTGTCGATCACCTTGGGAGACGCCGACTGACGACGGCAGGATTCATCAGGCGTTTCACCGGGCAAATGCTCTTCGCCGATGTGAATGTTCACCTTTAACTCTCCGATCTTATGTCTGTTGCCATGTCCGACCTGCTCCAACTCGTGATTGACGAGGGGGCATCTGATCTGCACATCGAAGTGGGCGTTCCTCCGGTCCTCCGCCTCCATGGAGGCATGCACCCGATCGACGCTCCGCCTCTCACGCCCGAAGACACCGAGGCGTTGATGCGCTCGATCACGAGCGAGGACTATATCCAGCAGGTGCGTTCCAAAGGCGGCGCCGACTTTGGCTTCGCCTATGGCGAGATGGCCCGGTTCCGTGTCAGCGTCTTTCGACAGAAGGGGTTCTTCGGCATGGTCTTGCGCCAGATTCCAAAAACCCTTCTCACCCTCGAACAGATCGGGTTGCCGCCGGTCATCAAGGAGCTTCTTTACAAACCGCGCGGCCTCATCCTGGTCACCGGCCCCACCGGCTCCGGCAAGAGCACCACGCTCGCCAGCATGATGAACGTCATCAACGAGGAGCGCGACGTTCACATCATCACGGTTGAGGACCCGATCGAGTACTTCCACAACCATAAGAAGAGCGTCGTTGTTCAACGCGAGATCGGGGTGGATGTCCCTTCGTTTTCCGAAGCCCTGCGGCGCGCGTTGCGGCAGGATCCCGACATCATTCTCGTGGGGGAAATGCGCGATTTGGAGACGACGGAGGCCGCCATCTCTGCGGCCGAAACCGGGCACCTCGTTTTCGGCACCCTCCACACCACCGGCGCCGCGCGAACCGTGGATCGAATCGTGGATCAATTTCCCGCCAATCAACAGGAACAAATCCGCACCCAGCTCGCCGGCACCATGCAGGCCGTGATCTCGCAGCTTCTCTTGCCGCGCGCGGACGGCAAGGGGCGGATCGCCGCCTTCGAGATCATGATCGCGACGCCGTCCATTGCGGCCTTGATCCGTGACAACAAGACGTTCCGGATCACATCGGACATCCAGACCGGCGCCAAATTCGGCATGAACACTCTCGATTCGCACCTGATGGCGCTTTACGAGCGCGGCCTCATCCCCTACGGCGAACTCATCACCAAAGCGCAAGACCCGAACGCCGTGATGCAAAAACTCCAGGATGAAGGTCTCGCGCGCAAGAAAGGTTGACCCGAATATTTCATCCCGCCGTAGCGGGATGAAATAGTCGCGTGGCGGGAGCCACGCAGCACTTTAATTTCCAATGAGTTGCATATCTTTGACCGATGCCCATAGGACAGCAAGCGCGGCAACAGACTGTCGCGGCGTTCAAAGTGCTGGACAATCCCGCTCTTTCTCTCGGAAAGAGCGGCCCTTTGGGCGCATTTTTCATTCGGGAGATGAAAAATGCGGGTTGACGCCGCGCGGATGCTTCCGGAATCATTCCGTTCACTGCCATGTTTGAAGAACACTCAGCCATCATCCTTCACTTCCTGCGTGAGCGCAAAATGATCACGCCGGAACAACTGTCCGAGGTCGAAGAGGAAAACGGCAGAACCGGCAAATCGATCGCCGACAGTGTCATCGACCTCGGTTTTGTGGAGCGCGGCCGGCTCATGCAGGCCATTGCCGACGATTTGGGCACCGATTTTGTGGATCTCAATCCGGACGAAATCCCGGAAGACCTCATCAAACAGATTCCATCGAGTTCAGCGCGTTTGTACGGCATCGTGCCGGTCGCAATCTTCGGGAATCTCCTCAAGGTGGCGATCCGTGATCCCTACAACAGCAGCGCCACCCAGGAGATCAGCTTCATCTTGAACAAGGACGTCGAAGTCCTGGTGGCGGACCCGGACAAGATCGACAAATTTGTCGAGGAACATTACGGCGACGAAAGCGCATCGGTTGCGGAAATGCTCGCCAGCCTTGGCCAGGATCTTCAAGCCGATGCCGTCACTGAAAGACTCAGCGACAGCACCTCGCCGAGCGCAATTGACATTGCGGCCGAGGCCAGTTCGCAGCCGATCATCAAATTCGTCAACCTGGTGCTCTACCAGGCGATCAAGGATCAGGCCAGCGACATCCATTTCGAGCCGTTTGAAAACGAATTCAAGATTCGTTACCGCGTGGACGGCGCCCTTTACGAAATGAGTCCGCCGCCGAAACAGATGGCGCTGGCGGTCATCTCCCGCATCAAGGTCATGTCGAACCTGAACATTGCGGAGAGACGCACCCCGCAGGATGGCCGCATCCTCCTCAACATCGCGGGTCGCCCCGTGGACCTCCGCGTCTCCACGCTCCCCACTCAACATGGGGAAAGCGTCGTGCTCCGCGTTCTCGATCGCTCGGTCGTCTCGTTGGAACTCGACAACCTCGGAATGCCCAAACGGATTTACGATTACGTTTGCCACACCATCGAGAAACCCAACGGAATCTTCATTGTGACCGGTCCCACCGGTTCCGGCAAGACGACCACCCTTTACTCCTGCCTGCGTCGGATCAACACGATCAACGCCAAACTCCTCACGGTCGAAGACCCGGTGGAATACGGCATCGAAGGGATCATGCAGGTGAACATCAACGACGCGATCGGTCTGACCTTTGCCGGCGTGCTCCGGGCGTTTCTGCGGCAGGACCCCGACCGGATCATGGTGGGTGAGACGCGCGACCTTGAGACCGCGCAGATCGCGATCCAGGCATCGTTGACCGGCCACCTGGTGCTCACCACGCTTCACACCAACGACGCGCCGGGCGCCATCACCCGGTTGATCGATATGGGGGTCGAACCGTTCCTGATCAGTTCCACCATGCAGGGAGTTCTGGGGCAACGGCTGATTCGGACCATCTGCAAACATTGCCGCACTCCGTATGAGCCAACCGAGGAGGCGCTTGCATCCATCGGATTAAGCCCGCAGGAGGTCCGCGACAAGACCTTTTACTATGGACGCGGCTGCCCGCAGTGCGACGGCAAGGGATACCACGGACGAAAAGGCATCTACGAACTGCTGGATATCACCGAACCCATCCGGGAACTGATCAACCAGCGCGCCCCCACCGTCGTGGTTCGCCAAAAAGCCATCGAACTGGGAATGATCACCCTCCGCGATGACGGCCTGCGCTGCATCTTCGACGGCGACACCACCGTCGAAGAGGTCGTCAAGTACACCTGAGCTGATAGGATTATCATTCCCACCTGAACGCCGACAAGAGCATCTTTAACAAGGTCGTGGGGGAACCCAATTCCGGCGGCTTTGGACTCCGCTTCGCCGCCTTTCTGGATGACGCTCCCGACGTGGAGGCGTTTGCCAAGAATTACCTCGCCATCGGTTTCAAGCTCGACTACGTCAAGGCCAACGGCGATCTCTCCAACTACACGCCCGATTTCATTGTCCGTACC
>JACQHZ010000197.1 GCA_016198745.1 Verrucomicrobiota bacterium | reverse complement strand
TGAGCAGTTACGAAGGACGGTACATCCATCGTTCCACCATTCCATCACTCCATGCCTTCACCTTAATAGAGCTTCTGGTGGTCATCGCCATCATTGCGCTCCTGGCGGCGCTGCTGTCGCCCGCGCTGAAGTCGGCACGGGACCAGGCGCGTTCCATCCAGTGCATGAACAATCTGCGACAAATCCACCTGGCCTTGCTGCTGTATGCGGCGGACAACGAGGGAACGTACCCGCGCGTCTATGATGAGGTGGTCGATGGCTGGCATGTTAAACTATATAACGGTAACTACCTGAAATACCAACTTGTTGGTAGCAATCCATGGGTCGCCAAAGTTGGGAGCATCCTGGTTTGTCCCGCCGTCAAGAACTTCGACTCACCCAGCTTTTACACCAGTTACGGCCTTAACGACGTATTTTGTCCGACTCCGGCAAACGGAAACGTTGGTCGGATTTCGGCGATCGTTGATCCCGGCGCTCTGATGATTGTTCAAGACGCTGGCTACTATGATGCTACCATGTATGCAACGGGCCAGTTTGATTGGTTCGCCAATGCGGCGAAATATCCACATCCCGGCGCCCGCCTGAATGCCGCTTTCGCGGACGGACATGTGCAAAGCCTCAAGATGCCGATTCCCTGCAATACCTTGGGCCAAGGAGGCGAGGGAGGCAGTTGGTGGCCGGACACCGCATCTGTCAACAGGTACTGGTTCGGCAATTAGTGGAGGACGACGCTCTGTCGTCGCCGCGCAGCCCAGTGGCGGTGACGGAGCAGCACCCTCCAAATCTCAACACATTATGACCACTCATTTAACCAACACCACACTACCGAAGCCCGCTTATTGGGTCTGCTTGACTCTGGCCCTGCTGCTCGCGGCGGGCGCGCCGTCGTGGGCGGCGGAACCCAAGGTCGTCCTCGGCCTGGCCACGGACGACGCGGCCAAATACAACGTCGAGTTCATGCGCTTCGACCGTACGATCCCGCTTTACACGGAGAACAACATCCAGGCTTCGCTGATGGAGTCCAGCGGGCTGGTCATCGCGGACTGGCCCGAGGACAAGCTGTACCAAACCTTCAAGCAATATCACGTGATCGCAATCGGCACCCCCGAAGAGGGAGTGTTTCAACTCGATGAAAAATTCCGGAAGCGGGCGGAGGTGGCGGGCAAGGCCCTGGCCCGTTACGTCAAGGAGGGCGGCGGCTTGCTCCTGAAGCCGCATCCCGTGCGTTACCCGGGCAGTGACGACGAGAAATACTGGAATCTCGTGTTCGCGCCTTTCGGCCTGGAAATCCTGCACGAAGGCGTCTTCGACAAGACTCGCGCCTTTGAAGGGACCACCCTGGGGAAAGCCACGTTCTGGTTCACGCGCAACCTTCAGGCGCATCCGGTGACGAAGGACGTGCCGTGTCTTTATCTTCCTTTGCACGCGGCCAACGGTCCCCTGCCGGGCCTCGTGGCCATGAAGTATTCCCCGGACTGGAAGGTGATCGCGCGCGGGGAGAACGAAGCCCGAAGCTATCGGTCCGGCTCGGATAACACGATCAACCTCGCCGAGGAAGGCGCCTGCCCGAACGCGCCCCCCGTGGTGGCGGCGCGACCATTCGGCGAAGGACGGATCGTGTGCTACCCGATTTGCGACATTTTCACCGGCGCGAACTATGGCAACCCGCTTTGGACGTCCATCGTGGAGACCCAGGGCGATGCGGCCGCCAACCGGCCCAGCTTCAGCATGAAGCTGCTGATGAACGCCTATCGCTGGCTCGGCGAACCCGCCCTCGCCAAACCGGAATTCGGCGCCTACCGTCCGGAGCCGTACCAGCCGGCTCAATTTCCGCCGACCGTTGAATGGAGCCAGCCGTCGTTGGCCCTGACTCCCGAACAGATCGCCGCGGTAGTAAAGACTCGGGCCGTCGTGGGCGCCCACAGCGCCTACAGCGACGGCAAGGGCACGGTGGCCCAGTACGTCGAGGCGGCCAAAGCGGCGGGGGCGCCGGTGATCGTCTTTACCGATCCGTTGGAGAAATTGACCGCGGAGAAACTGACGAAACTCAAGGCGGATTGCGCCGAGGCCTCCCAGGCCGGCGATTGCTACGCCTGCCCCGGCCTCGAGTTTACCGACGGCATCGGCAACCGCTGGGCCTTCTGGGGCGAAAAGGTCGTCTGGCCCGCCCCATCGTTCAAGTCGGGGACGTTCACCTATATGCAATGGGACGGCAAGAAGGTGAACCACTATGGACAATACGCCGATGCTTGCGGACTCCCCGGATCAGCCTTGTTGGACTACCGGCAACTCCGCAAAAATGGGGCGCACCCGGAAAACCTCTGGTGGTTCTATCGCTACTTCCCGCTGGCGTACGATCATGGGAAACTGATCGCCGACAACTTCCGCGAGTACCTCTTTGGCCTGCGCGACATCCGCTGGGCGGCCGTCGCGTCCTTCACGCGCATCACCGATCCCGCCGAAGTGGCCCAGGCGGCCAAACTGTGCCACACCGGTTTCAACAACCTGTCCGACGCCAAGGCCGCGCTGAACACGCGGTGCGCAAACGAATCCGGGGGACAATTCGTGAGCCAGGGACCGTCCATCCTGAGTTGGGGATCGGTCAACAACCAAATGGAGACCAACTGGAAATACACGCGCGGCGCGCAGCGCGTCCGGCTCTATTTTGCCGCGCAATCCGACCCGGGGATCGCGGAGGTCCGGGTTCACGACGCCGATCGGGGACCCATCCGCCGCTTCCTGGGGCGCGGGGAGCAGACGCTGGCGCGGGAATTCGAGCTGGTTCACGACCAACAGCGGTACCTGGTCCTGGAGGTCATCGACACCGCTGGCAAGCGCGCGTTCTCGGGTCTCATCCGGGTGTTCTGCTACAAGTCCGGCCTCTTTCGCTGCGGCGACAACCTGAATATCCTCGGTCCCACGGCCATGTGCTGGCATCCGGACCGGAATGAGTTCTTCAACGCCGCCAAGGATTTTCGCAATGGGGGAGATTATTCCCTGCGCGGGTGGGACACCGCCAGCGCCGGCACCGGCGTCCCTTCACCGGTCGTGTCCTTGTGGGACATGGCGAACCTCCGGGAGACCGAGGGATGGTATCCGGATGTCTCGCGGCTAGGCGCCGTACCCGGCCGCCGGATGGACATCGGCATCAACAGCTACGATCTCCAGATCGCCACCATGCGCATGAACAAGTTGGCGGAGCGCTACGACAACGATAAACGGCCCACGCCCGCCCTGGCAACGGTTCCCCGCGATGTGGGCGACCTGGAGTTCTTCGATCGCACCCACACGATCTACGCGCCGATGGAGCGCGTGGACATGTACATCACGTGGAACTTCCGCCGCGACCAGGAGGGCCGCCAGAACTACCGGGGCGCGATCATCTGGCACGAAGGCGAATTCCGATTCAAAAAGGACTGCACCCTCCGGGGCGCGGTTCCGATCCCCCTGATCTGGGAGCGCTGCCCGACGGACCTCGCCAAAAATATCGGCACAACCTTCCTCGTCACGGATGCGGACGGCGCAACCCGCGTCGGCATGATCCGCGACGAAAAGAAGCCCCTGCGCATGCAGGGACGGATCCGGCCCGGCGGATATGCCGCCTGGCTGACCACGCCCGTTGGTTACCACGGCCTGCTGGTCCCGGCGGACATGGACCTGGCTTATGACGCCGTGCTTCCCTCTTGGAGCGGATTATCCGCAGGGATCGGAAAGGACGGCCAGACGGTGAAAGCCGGCGCCGCGCTCAAGTACCGTTTCGGCGTCGCCACCTTTGCGGACGAGGAGGCCGGCAACGCCCTCTTGGAACACACGACCAAGGCCATGAACCTCGGCGGCGGCCAGGCGGGCTACCCCGTGCAAATGAAAGTCGGCGAGGTTCGGGACGCCGTTTTCTTTTTCACCGCCGCCGCCGCCAGGAACGAAGCCCTCTTCACGCTGGGACCGCAGCAGCTCATCATGGACCTGCCCATCCGGGTGCGGGGTTTGGAGAACAACGGTTGCGCCGCGGTGTTCACAACCGCGCGCAAGTGGTTTCGGTACATCCCGGTGGATGCGCAGGGTACGGCTTGGTTCACGGAACCCATCGATGCCGCCAACGAAATCTGGGCGGGAAACGTTTTCACGTGCGACCGCAAGGATGTGAAACTCACCCTGGTCGTTGACGGCCAGTCCGAGGGCCAGAAGCCCTTTCTCGAATTGCACAACCCCACCGACCAGGAAATTGAGACCACCGTACGCTCGCCCGAGCACGCACCGGTGTTCGGCGGTCTGTCCGGCTCCGCCAAAATTCCCGCCGGCGACAGCATCCGGTTGCGGATCAACGGGAAGAAGCTCGAACCTTGAGATTGAAATGAACATCACCGCCTTGCAGAACACCTTCCGGTCACCGTCTTCTCAGTGCTGCGGCAAACCTTTTGAGAACACACGCCATCGTGTCCTTGGCCGTATGTTGGCCATACCTGTTTTCTTGGGGGGAGTTGCTCGTACCAGGAGCTGGCTCATCCCCGCACCTGATTTCCACTTCCCGCTTCACCGAAGAAAAAGGTCCGCGCTTGCTTTGAAACGGACGCACAAAATCTTGATGTGGTTGGCGGTCAATTGACGCTCTCCACTGAGAATTTTTGGTCCCAAGGTACGGTCACAATGAAGAAGTCTGGCAAGATCCGTGGCGTTCATGCCGTTTTCGTCCAACAAGTACCGCAATATTTCAATTCCTGAAAATTTGCGCGTCCGGATTGGATGATGTTCTGATTCGTAGCCATCGATGAGGTCCGTTACGAGATCATAGTAATCCTCTTGTTCCGGATTCAAATCATGCCCGGCCAACATATCGGCAATTTCGGTTGCATTGGATAATTCCACTTTGTCATGGATCGGACGCGGCATGAAAAGCTTCACCAGTTCCTCATACTTTTTGGGAATTTCCTGAGAGGCGCGCGGTTTTTTTATGGATTTCATAAATCGTCTTTCCAAGAGTTTTTGCTGTACTCCGCGTGCGTCAAAAATCGAAGCACGTGTACTTTCCTCACATTATAATGGATCGCCGTTATGAGTCTGAAATGGTTGCCGGAAATATTGAAAACCACCACCGTCTTGCCACATGCAACCCGGGCTTGATCCGCGCCTTGAAAGCTTTCTCGAACCGCGGCGAAAGTCTTCCATTCGAGCTTCTTTACAGCCTCCAGCCAACGTTCCAGCGAAGGTTTGGCGGTCGGATGATTGGCCCAAAATTCCCTTAGGCGTGGAGGCTTGATTATTCTCAATGAAGACAATATGTCGTCATTTCTAAGAATTGTCAAGCCGCGCCACAAATCGGCGGCGATCCCGAATACCCCCTTCGCCAAGCGCTCGGCCGTGTGGCGAGAACGGGAGGGGAAACCCACACTGCATCAAGGCCAAGCGACTCCGTGCCGGCGAGAGCGCCGGTGAAAAACCTATGATCACGTTTTTACCCTCGCCCCCGGAGAAGAGGGCGGCGTCAAGGCCGACCGGCCCCCCACCGGTTCCACATCCCCTTCATTCACCCAACAAACCTTGATCCGCTGGTGTAGTGTCCCTTAAATAACTATACATATTGTTGCCCATATATTATAGGGGATGTCCCGCCGTGGCGGGACCATCCCGAACAACCCCAACGACCAGGAAATTGAGACCACCGTGCGCTCGCCCGAGCACGCACCGGTGTTCGGCGGCATGTCCGGTTCCGCCAAAATTCCCGCCGGCGACAGCGTGCGCCTGAAGATCACCGGCAAACGGATCGATCCCATGTAGTGGAAATCTGAATTGCGGACAGCGGCTGTGGTTACAGGGTGAGCGACAAAAAAGTTGGTTGATTCCGTGATGGAGGGCGACGCTCCGTCGTCGCCACAGGGTAAAAGGAGTGCATTTCAGATTGAAATGGGAAAAGGCGACGACGGAGCGTCGCCCTCCATCTGCCTGCCAGACCCCAACAAATTTGTCGTCCGCCCGTGGTTACATGGCCGGTATTTTTGGCTTGCTATTCATTGAGAAGATTGATATTCAATTAAATAAGATGCTTAATCCTTTGTCCTCGATCAAGGTTGATCACACGGTGGTCAGCTACCGTCACATTCGTGATCGGCTTCGCGAAACCATCCTTTCCGGCCGGTTGGCGCCGGCCGCCAAGCTTCCTTCCACCCAGGATCTGGCCGCGTTGTGGCGGGTGGACGTGGGCACCGTTCACGCCGCGCTGACGCCCCTGGTCAAGGAGGGCCTGTTGATCCGCCAGTTGCGCAAGGGCACGTTCGTGCGCGAGCGCAAGCGAAACGACCGCTTGACGACGGTGGGCATCTATTACGCGCAAAACATCTGGGCGCCGAACTTTTCGTTTTTTCTGCAGGCCCTCCACGAGGCGCTCCAGCGGGAATTGGAACTCCTGAATGTCCGCGCCGCCGTGTGCCTGGATTCCCGCCCGATGTGGCAGCATCGCCAGCCCTGGAATGAACTGGCCGACATGGCGCGAACCCGGCAGGTCCAGGCGGTGATCGCGCCCTCGGCCGGTTGGGGGCGCGCGCGGTGGCTGAGCCGGCTGCCGGTGCCCACGGTGATGTTCACCACCGACCGGGTGCCGCACCGGATCACAACCGACACGCGGCAGGCGGTGGACCTGGCCTTGCGCGCCATTGCGAAACAAGGATGCCGCTCGGTGGGACTGATCTATCCGGGAAACCCGAATGTGGTTTCGCCGCTCCCCGGTGTCCGGAACGTGGACGTCGATTTTCTGGAGGCATTCGCGGACTTGAGCCGGCAGCACCGACTCGAAATCCGCAATCCGTGGATGCGCATCGCGCACACCGAAGAATCATCGCAGCGGTGGGATGAGAAATTCGGTTATGAACAGTTTCATGAATTATGGCGACAACCGTCGCATCCCGATGGGTTGGTGGTTTTCCCGGATACCGCGGTGCGCGGCGTGATCACGGCGGCGCTTGAGGCGCGCGTCAAGATTCCGGACGATCTGAAGCTTGTGTTGCACAAGAACGCCGAAGTGTCCCTGCTCTGTCCGTTTCCGGCAACCTTCGCGGTTTTCAACGTGACCGCCGCCGCCAAGGCCGCCATGGCCATGATTCAACAGCAATTGCGCGGCGAACCATGCGAATCGGTCATGATCCCGCACACGCTGGAGACCCCTCGGACATCACCAACGGCAACACCGTTGCTTGATTCGATCCGACACACGGAGGCAATTCCATGAACTTCCGGAATCCATTGGATGAAAGTGCAGAACGCCGATGGGGGGCATTTACCCTGGTGGAACTCCTGGTGGTGACGGCCATTACGGGCGCATACAACCTGGCGGACTATGGCCCGGTCAAGACCGCCGCCGAAGTTGAAGCGACGTTGAAAGCCGCCACGGCGGACATCGTGGCCAGAGGCGGCGGCGTGTTGATTATCGCGCCGGGCGTTTGCCCCGATTGGGTTGCGCACAATCCTGTGCCGTCATCAACCAGGGTCGGCGCGCCCAACGTCACTCTCCTCGACCGGCGCAACGGCTACGAACACGTGATCTGCCCCGCCAACGGCCAGTCCACGGGCGTCGCCTGGGCGGGCCGCTCCACCCGGCGGTTCGTGACGGAGCCGATTGACATGGCGATGGGCGTGCACAGCACCGAGACGGTGGACACCTACATCGCGGGCGGCACCGCCTCCTATGATCAACCGATCTTGAGCGCGGTGAAAGCGGGCGAATCGCAACGGGTCTATGTCCCCACCATTCGCGGAATTTTCACCGGAATGCACCTGATTCTCAGCGGCGCGCCAGGCTACGGCGAGCCTTATGACCGCGTTGTGGTCAAAGCAATCGGCTGGGATGCTGAAAAGCGGCTCAACTATTTTGTCGCCGATCTCAAGCATGATCATCCCCAGGGCGCGTTGGCGTACAACAAACACGTGGTCAACTCGCTGAGCCTGACGGACCATTCCAATTCCGACAACCAATCCATGGGGTTGGCGGTCAAGCGCAAGAATTACGGCCAGGGCGACAGTTTCGTCATCAGCGCCAACATTGAGAGCCAGGGTAACGTCATGTCCGGCGGCGGCGATGAAGGGGGGCTGTGCTATGATGATTTCGAGAAAGGCGATCCCATCGCGCAGGCCATTGGGCAGGACCCGTGGAACCCGACGGGGATGCGGGTTCGTCATCACAACTATCTGCCGAGCACCATCGAGGACAACTCCTTCCAGGCAGTGAACTTTGGCCGCGTCGGCGTTGATTCGGTTCTGTGCGTCGCCGGCGGGACCGGCGACCTGGACGAGGATGCGAAACGGTTAAAAGACAACGGCTCGCGTTTCGGCAAGGTCATTGATATTCATGCCACCAGCGCCATCGGCGTCCGCTTCGGCGGCGACGTGCGCGACGCGGCGATCTGGTTTCAACAACCGCATGATCGCGCGCAACCCATCTGGTGGAGTTCCAAAGGGCGGCTTTCCAATTCCCTGACCGTGGACCCGAAAACCGCTGAATTCGCGTTGCGCGGCGGCCCGACGCATCTGGACGGCGTGATGTTGGAAGCCAACGGCGGTCTCAGCGGCACGGCGACGCCCGCGCGCAACCTGCGTGGCATCGCCGTGGCGGTGAAAGTGGGCGTCAACGAATTGGCGGTCCAGTTCGAGCGTCCCGATGCCGACGCCAAATACGCCCTGTACGTTCAGCCCAACTGGATCACTCCCACCGCCATTACGAAGAAGAGCGAACACGGTTTCGTCGTCTCCTTTGAAAAACCTCCCGCCAATGCTGCCGCCATCGATTGGATTTTCATCCGATGAAAAAGCTTCTCCTGGCCCGTGTCTTTTGCAGCCCTGTAGCCGCGATCGCCGATCGCGGAGAATCCAGGGGTGAATTCCGTCCCTTGATCCCCCCGCGATCAGCGATCGCGGCTACAGCATGGGTTGCCGCCCTGATGCTGGCGCTCACCGTGTGCCGTGGGGCGGAAGGCGAATATCGTCTGGCCGATTTCGGTCCGGTGAAGACCGTGGCCGAGGCGCAGGCCACGCTGGAGGATGCCGTCAAACAGATCCTGGCCAAGGGGGGCGGCGCGTTGGTGGTTGGCCCGGGCGCGAACCGACTCTACAACGATGGTCACGCGAAATGGAACGCCGATGACCAGGGCGGCCAGCAGCGCTTTCGTTACTATGATACCCCTGGATCTGGTGATCGAGGCATTCCGCGGCCAGAAAAGGGGCCGTCCGGGGCAACGCCTTTGAATCGTAACCCCTCCTGAGAAACGACTCATCCCATCGAGAACTCCATGCGGTTCACAACCCATCCTTCCGAAAAGACGACGCTACGCGACCCCGCGACCGGCCGGACCATCCACGGTTTCACCGACCGGGGCTGCAACTGCTCGCCGTACTTCAACAGCCACGCCTGGACGCCGGACTCGGAATGGTTTTTTTTCGTGCGTGACGATGGCGGCGGGGAGTGGCTGATGGCCTGCGAGTACGCGACCGGAACGCTGCGGAAGCTCGCGGGTCCCTATCCTCTTGAGACCGAGGGTGACCGCATCCTCTGGCCCACGCTCAACGCCATCCCGGGGACGCGCGCCGCAACCTTTGTCCAGGGCGGAGCGCTCTGGCGCGTGGACCTGGAAGGCGGCGGCCGTGCCGAGCGGGTTGCCCGGCTGCCGGGCCGCACCGGCGGCGACACGGACGTGTCGGGCGACGGACGATGGCACGTGATGCCCATCTATCGCGCGCCGGAGGAAGCCTGGAAGGAACTCGCGAGGACGGGTTGGGCGGTTGATCCGGTGATCGCGCGGTTTGGATTCACCTCCGAAATGATCCGGGTGGACCTGAACAACGGCCGGATCGAAACCCTGTGGAATGAAACGAACGCCATGGTCGATCACATTTCGATCAACCCGAAAGACCCGGACCTGATCCTGTTCTGCCACGAGGGCGCGAAACCGTACCAGCACGGCCGCATGTTCCTGCGGCGGGCGGGCGAGACGTCCGCCCGCCCCGTGCGCGACCAGCGGTCCGGCAGGGTGTGGGTGACGCACGAGCGATGGTTTCCGGACGGCGAACGAATTTCCTACCACGGTGAGTACCGGGGATTGCTTCTTTGGGGTGACGAAGCGAGCCGCCAGCAGCGCCATTTCTTTGTCGGCGTCTTGGACGTCGCGCGCGACCTGCCGCGGGAGTATCTCGTGCGCGATCCGGTCCGGCAGCCCTGGCATTGCCCGCCTTCCCCCGACGGCCGGCGGATCGTTTCCGACTACCGGAACGGTGGCGCCGGACTCGCCGCCCAATCCGGTCTTCGCGAAGGAGGACTGGACCTGGTCAATCTGGATGACGCCAGCGGGTGGTGTTCGTTCGAGCCGCTCGTCAGCTTGCATTCCGACCCGGACCCCTTGACCATCGGCCAGTGGCGCGAGACGGATCCGATCTGGTCGCCGGATGGGCGGAAAATCCTCTTCCGCATCGCCCGGAAGGGCGCCGTCCACGTTTTCGCCGTGGAACTGGATGGCTGAGCCAAAAGGGAAAGGGGGTCAATCCATAGAATCCACGCCAATTTCAAGAACGTTTCTTATCCCAAAACTTTGAATTTCCTAAACATCAAGGCGACCGTGGAAATCCCCACCGGCAACAGCGTGCGGTTACGGATCAAAGGGGCACAACCCGAACTGACCGTTGAGGCGGAACCTCTACGGTGACACACCAACTCACCAGCCGGGAACGGATGACGCAGAACCTCCGATGCTTACAACTGTGAAAGCCAATCGCGGCGCACATCTTTCAGAACCACCTCGAGGTTCGGCGCGTCGAAACTCAGCCCCGGCGCCGGCACGCGGTTCTGGCGCAGATCGGGCGGCACATGTTTGCTTTGGAGATCGTCCAGCGGCGCGGCCACGCTGGAATTGCCGCGGAGCAAGTGGACGCTCGCCGCCAGGGACCTGACCACGGGCCGGACCGCTGAACGCACCATCATCCTGTCGAGATTCTCTTGCGCGACAAGTATGCTGGCGCCTATCGGGCTTTTCCCGAGAAAACTCCGGCTGAGATGTCCCACAACGAAACGGGAACCCGGTTGTTCGTGCCGGTCGTGAAGGGGCCGGTGGTGGTGTTGAACGCGCAAATAGTTTCTCCCACATGCTCTGCAAGAACGTTGGCAATAACTCCATGAGCCAACACCGATCGCCGACGAGGTCGAGGTGGACGACTGTTTGCGGACGGAAACCCTGATTCTGAGCAGTTACAAGTTTTTTATCCGCCTTCGCAGATTACTGCGAATCTTTCTTCGGAGGCGGAGACTCACGCACCACAGAAGGCTCGGCGGCAGCCTCTTGATACTTCATTGTCTGCCTCATCCCCGCCCGTAATTCTTCAATGGTCACCGTCTGGCCTTGCCGCTTCATCAGGTCCTCGCAAATCGCCTGAACATCGTAGTTGAATTTTTTTGCCAGTTCGTCGCGCACACGACGGACTTCTGCAACAATCGGATCTTTCCATTGTTTCTGGTCATTCATTCAAGTCTTCTCCCATCAGTTCTTCAGGGGTGCAAACATACGGCATTTTGAAGCCTCTCGCCACGACAATCTTTTCGATCCGCCGCAGAATCTCGCCATTGGCCATGTGCCGACAATTCCATGTCAAAAGATAATCCACCCCCGCCACAGCCGCCACCGCAATATGCACAGCATCGCTGGCGGCTTTTGGTGGAAGCGCGCCCGCCCGAACAATCTCGCTGGCCAGATTTGTCACCAGCGAGTTGATTGGAAGTTTCGGCAATCCCCGCACAATGGTCATTCGCTGGGACACTTGTGCCGCATCCCCTTTGCCAGCCTCATCCAGCACCTCTTGCGAAACCGAACAGGCAAAGAACGCCCGCCGCTTCGCCCACCACTCGCGCGTGATCTGCTGATGCCCCGCCACGATCAAATCACGGCTCGGCTCGGACGCCAGATAACTGATAAACGTCGTTTCCAGATACACTGTTTCCATGATTTAATCTCCCATCATTCATTACCCAGCGCGGCTTCGCCGCAACCCAATTCGGAGATAAAGCATTGAACTACCTGTCTGCCGCGACACAGGCAGGCGGAGGCACGGAGAAAAATCGGCGAACTCTCAGACAAGAGGTTTTCGCCACGCGTCCGCCTGGGGCGAACGCGTGGCAAAAACTCTCCTTGGTTGGAGAAGGAGGGAGGAATCTCCGTGCCTCCGTGCTCTCCGTGGTTAAAAAATCTTGTCGAAAATGCGCGATTCCTGAACATTGTAGTATGGAGCTTAACAGAACCGATCTGGCGGAGCAAGCGTCCCAATTCATTCCGGTTCGTCCCGCTCATCGGGATTGGAAGTCATTGACCTCAATGCGAACCGAGTTTATAGAAGACGGATCAGCCCTATGAACTTCAACGCGAAAAACTGAGGAGACAAATCATGAAGCACATGTCTTGGGTCGTTCCAGCCAGAATCGGTTGCCTGCTGTTCCTGATGGTCCAACTTGCCGCGTTTTCCGAAACCCAGGCGCAAACCAAAGAAGCCACTCTCCAGGACGCCATCGGAACAGTAAAGCAACTGTCGGTGGATCTGGGCGGTGGCGTGAAGATGGAGTTCGTTGAAATTCGCCCCGGCGCGTTTCAGATGGGTTCAGCCCAAGGCGGCGACGAGACCGCCCACAAAGTCACCCTCACCAAACCCTATTACCTCGGCAAATACGAAATGACGCAGGAACAGTGGCAAGCCGTCATGGGCAACAATCCCAGCAACTTCAAAGACCCCAAGAAGCCCGTGGATTCTGTGAGTTGGGACGATTGCCAGAATTTTCTCGCCAAGCTCAATGAGAAAATCGCCACGCAAAAATTTTCTCTGCCGACGGAAGCGCAGTGGAAATACGCCAGCCGCGCGGGCGGCACGGGCGAGTATGGTTTTGGCAACGATGAAACGGACCTGGGCGCGTATGCGTGGTATTCGAACAACGCGAATAGCACGACGCATCCCGTGGGCGAGAAGAAACCGAACGCGTGGGGTCTCTACGATATGCACGGCAATGTTTGGGAATGGTGCGCCGATTGGCATGCGAATTATCAGGGCAACGCAGAAACGGATCCTGTTGGCGCAGCATCGGGGTCGGGGCGTGTGTTGCGGGGCGGTTCCTGGAGTAGCCCTGCCGCGCTTTGCCGTTGTGCGCTTCGCACTTACATCCGTCCCGCGAGTCGGAGCTACCTCTGCGGTTTGCGTTTGGTAGTTGGGGTTCGCTGAGGGCTTGATTTACCGTGACTACTCAGGTTCACGGTTCAGCGGTTGCCTGCGCGCACAGCAGCAGGCGGGTCGAACGTTTTTCTCCACGTGAAACCGCTTGCCCCGTACCACGGGGTGGTAAACTTCCAACCCTTTCGGGTCTGATCCTCAGGATCGAAGACCTTGAACCGTTGAACCGTGAACCTGACAACCTGAGCAGTTACACCCATCTACACCAAATACTACGACCTGTTGGGCTGGATACTTGACCACACGGCGAAGTTCCCCAAAAACATGCGCTTTGGCCTGGTGCAGAAAATTGAGACGATTGCCCTGCGGTTGCTGGAGTATTTCATCGAAGCCATCTACCGCAAAGACCGCGAGATGCTTTACGCAACGGTGAACCTCGAATTGGAAAAACTGCGGGTGTTCCTGCGGCTCGGCCATCAGCGCGGCGTGTTGAGCGCGGAGCAACTGCGTTTCGCCGTCGGCGAGATTGACGAGATCGGCCGGATGTGGCACGGCTGGACGGGCAAGAAAACCATCCCGAATTTGAACAGAAGTTAACGAAGGCAACGGAGAAACGATGGAAAAAGACCTTCGTTCTTTTCGTTTCTTTCTGTAGAAAACTCCCTCATGCACCCCAAGTTCCAACCAACTTCCACGAACTGACGCTAACCGAGGGCATTTCCCGTCTGATCCTGCCCAATGCCAATCTCGACTAAGCTCCAATCTTTGTTGCCTTCGTTGGCTTCTGTTCAAGAAACAACACCAAACCATGAAACGCATTGGCGATTTATTCGCGCGCATCTGCTCTTGGGAGAATCTGGAGCGGGCGGCTCACCTTGCCCGCCAACGCAAACGCTACCGGATTTAGCTACCGGATTTACGCCGAGAATTTTGAACTGCGCCGGGAATCCGTGCTGCGTGAATTGCGCGGGGAACTGCTCGAAATGCGTTGGCAACCCAGCGGCTACCGCTCGTTCCGCATCTTCGATCCCAAAGAGCGCATCATCAGCGCCGCGCCGTATCCCGACCGCATTCTGCATCACGCCTTCTGCAACATCATCGCGCCGATCGCGGAACGCTTGAAGGCGCATCCGACCAAGTGCCGCGTGCTGGCGTGTCGGGATGGCATGCCGTTTCTGGGATTCCGATTTTTCCCCGAACGGACACGCGTGTTGCGGCAGAACGTGCTGCGATTCCGCGCGCGCATGTTGCGATTGCGCCAGACCGTGCGGCGCGACCACAACGAGATGCCGAAGGTTTGGCCGTCCATGTTGGGCTGGTTTCAATTTGTGCGCGAACAATCTGGCGGGGAAGGACTCGTTTTGGCAGAATGTCAGAGCCGCCGTTTCTAGCGGAACGGCGGCGACAAGGCGGCTTGCCCGCCATCGGGGTCGGCGCGTGTGTTGCGGGGCGGCTCGTGGAATAACAATGCCACGAATTGTCGTTGTGCGAATCGCAACAACAACCATCCCACGAATCGGAACAACAACGACGGGTTGCGTGTGGTAGTTGGGGTTCGCTGAGCGCTTTCCTTCCGTCGGAGAGATTGGCCGCGTCCTGTGACGCGGCCACCGTTCCAACGGAAAGCCCAGGGCAAGACGCCTGCGCCCCCGCGCCCCACGGCGGCGCGGCGGGCCAAATACGCGGCGTCGGGGCGGGGCTGGTAGCGCCAAACACGGCGCGAACGCCCCGCCCCGGTCATCCTTGGTTTCGTCTCCGACGCCAAGCATGGGCAAATTCGACAGGAAACGCAAAATCGCCGATGGCCTTGCATCCATGCGAAGGCGGGTTCATGTTGACGGCATTATGAATGCACCCCGCGCAGTCATGGATACCAACGTGCTGGTGTCTGCCCTTCGATCACAAAGGGGCGCTTCATTTCAAATTTATGTTCATGTTCAATGCCCAGGTCGAGGATTGGTACGACGTGTGCCGCCATCTCACGGCCTGGGAAGAACGTCACCTGGTCGATCAACCCACGTCGGAGCGCCTGGCCGAACACACCAAGCTGCTGGACGAACTGGAGCGAGTTGGTCGCTGGCTTTCTCAGGCGACACAAAGTCCCGACTTTCCGGACCGGGCCACGGCTGAGCTTGTGGCCATGACCCTCCAGGACTTGAACGACTGTCGCGCCCTCTGGCATGGAACGATGAACCCGGAACGCCGCGAACAGGTCTTGCCCGCGATCTTTCATGAGTCCTGATCTGCAAAGGCTCCTGGAAGCGTTGCACGAAAAATTGACTTGTCCGCCCGACGAGAAACCGCACCGCGGCGCGACTTTTGAACGGCTTCTGCAAGACGCCTTGACGCGCCAGTCCGGGCACAAGTCGGGGCGAACTGCTGGAGAACCGTGAACCCCCGCTTCCCGCTTCCGCGAGAGCTTGCCCCCGTGAAAACGGGGGCAAGCTTTGCGAGGGCAGGCTCTGAGTAGTTTCAGCAGGCGACCAGCCCCAAGCTCGACCTTATCGCCCATAGCACACCATTCGGTTCGAGGCCAGGTGAGTCGGGCCAGTTGTCCAGTTGTCAGATTATCATCGAGTTGCTCGACCGCTATGGTAACGATTGACACGATGAAGATGCCTGCCTGTCGTCTTGCGGTCCGTGATCCGCGCTCGCCCCGAATCTACCGGTCGCTCACGGACCCCCATTTCCCGCGCATCCCTTGGAAGCGGGGCCGCTGTCCCGCTAGCGAAGCCGAGGTAAATCGTCACTGGCGACTGGAGCTTGAGAAAGACGCGCCGGAGATGGTTCGCGTGGCGGCGTGGGATTTCTCGCGATTTCTAGCGGAAAGCTTCGGGATCGTATTCTCCAAGAACACGCACAAAACGGGACGGATTCAAGTCCGTATCGATCCGTCCGTGAGGACGGTCTCCAAGCGGGATCACCGGATCGAGATCGCGCGCGACCGCATTGAGGTTATCGGCGTCTCGGAATGGGGGACGGCCTGTGGTCTGTATCATCTGCAGCGGTTGATGCGTTTGAATCGGGCGCCGCGTTTGGCCTGCGGCGTCATTCACGCCGCCCTCGCGCTCGATCCGAGTCTGACCCATCTGGCGTTCAAGCAAGGGAACATGTCCAACTTGAATTATCCCGAGGCCTACCACGAGAACTATCTGGTTCGGATTGCGCGGGCGGGATACACCGGTTTCCATCTCGATCTGGATTTGGGGTTTCTCTGTCAGTCAAAAATCCTGCCCGAACTGAACGACCCCAAGGCGGCGCGGAACCTGGCAACGCTGCGGGACATCGTGGCGCGAAGCCGGCGGTGCGCCTTGGACGTGCATGTGGTGCTCTATCTCCACCCGTTGGCGCCGGATCATCCGGTCTTCCGTCATCACCCGGACCTGGCCGGCAGCGAGATTCTCTTCACTCATGGCCGGCGGATTCTCTGCGGCAGCCACCCGCTCGCGCGGCGTTTCTACGAGGAGCAGGCCGCGCGGCTGGTCCGGGAGACGAGGCTGGCCGGGCTGATCCTCATCGTCGGATGCGAGGGACTGCTGCACTGTTACACGGCGCCAGTGGCGCGTCCGCGCAACCAGACCGACTGCCTGCGCTGCGGGAAAAAGGACCCGGAACAAACCGTGGCCTACCTGGTCAACGGAATCGCGCATGCAGTCAAACAGGAACGCTGCGAAGCCCGCGTGGCGGTCTGGCCCTACTGCTCGGGAACATGGACGAAGACGCCGAACGCGAAGGACCTGGTCTCGAAGCTGTCGGCGGACTGCGATTTCCTGGGCAATTTCGACACAGGCGACCGCTGCCAACGGAAGGGCGTCGAAGCCGTATTCACGGATTACAGCCTTACGAATGTGGGACCCTCCGCCGACTTCCGGTCGCAGGCCGCGGCGGCCAAGCGGCGCGGCCTCAAGGTCTTGGCGAAACTCGAGAGCGGGTGTCCGCGCGATATCCACAACGTCCCTTCCATTCCCGCCAACACCCGCTGGGCGCGCAAGTACGCGAACGTGCTGGAATCCGGGGTCTCCGGCGCGATGTTCGCGTGGGAGTTCACCGGTTACACCGAGGAAATTGCGGGCGAACTGGCCGGCTGGATGTCGTGGCGACCGTGTCTGCCCGCCCGTGAACTCCTGCGGCGGCTGGCCGCGCGGGACTTTGGCGCGCGCAACGCGGCGGGCGTGCTCAAGGCGTGGCGTTGGTTTGACCGGGCGATGGATTGGTTCCCGTTTTCCGGGTTCACCACTCACTTTGCCCGCGGGTCGTTCTTCATTGGCTTCACCCATCCCCTGATCTTCGATCCCCACCGCCCCGGCGAGTTGAGTCCCCAGTTCTGGCTGCACTCAACGCGAATGCTCTTCAACGTGGATTTGCAGTGGACGCATCCGTTCGGCGCGGCGAATTGCCTGCGGACGCTGCGGCAGATGGAGCAGCGATGGGACCGGGGCTGCCGGCTCCTGGAGCGCATCCGCTCGCCCGGCCGGAAGAATTCCTGCGTGACCGCGAAACAGATCGAGCACCAGGCATTGGGCCGCGGCATTCTCTGCACGCTGCGGACGGCCATCAACCTGATTCGGTTCCATCGCCTCCGCGACCAATACTTCCACGAGGCGTCGAACCTGCGCCTGGTCCGCCGGCGGTTGACCGCGCTCCGTGACATCGCGAAAGAGGAATTGGCCAATGCCGAAGAGGGACTGGCCTGCATGCAGCGGAATCCACGAATCGGTCACGACTACGTGAACGGGGTCCAGTTCACGGAAGAAATGGCGCAAAGCAAGATCGCGCACACCCGCCAGATCATCGACGAAGTCTTGCCGTTGCGGATGTTTACTCACAGTTTCAGCATGTTCGCTCGCGATGAAACGCTGCGTGACGATGGCAGGAAGTGGCGATGAGGAGCGTTTGGGCAAATAGGATTGCGCATCAACGGCAAACAATTTGAACTTTGTAATTGAAATTAGTTGCCAACCTGAAAGGAATCTCACCATGAAAACCATCCAGCTTAGCTCGGTCATCAGCTTGGGCCTGTTGATGTCATTGCGCGCGGAGGACGACAACCTCGTTCTCAACGACGATTTCGAGGGGGGAATTGAGCCGTGGCGCGGCCAGAAGCTGGTGCGCAGCGGTGAACAGGAGAAAGTTGTTTCCGCGCCCGAGTTGATCGCCTGGACAACGTGAGCGTGGTCGTTGCGTCAAAATGAATTTCACCATTCAGCGCGCGCCGTCCAACGGTCATGTGTGCCGCTCGAATTTCGGATCATTTTTGTTCCACGCGATCTGCCAATCGGATTCGATGATCGGCACGATCTTCAGATCGACTTCGCGCGTGTCCTCGAATTCCAGGCGCAACGCGCCGTCGGCGCGCACCCAGTCGCGCAGGCCGATTTCCCACGTCAGGAAACGACCGAAGTAATGGTCGCTGATCAACCGACCATCGAGGTAAGCGCGCGCGCATGCGCCCTGGTATTGCAACCGCAGCGCCACGTCGCGCGCGCCGTCGAGGAAGGCCGGCGAAATGCGCGTTTCCCAGTGCAGCAGGCGGCCTTTGCGGCGTTTTGTCCAGGACAACGTTTTCGCGGGAAACTGGATTCGGCCGAATGCTTCGTAAAGGCCAAATTCGGCGTCGTAGGTTGCCTCGATGCTCAGCCCCGGACCGCTGATTTCCGGCGGGCGCGGTGTCAGCAGCCACAGGTGGAAATCTTCTCCCTGGGTCTGGACGAGCGCGCGTCCCGCCGTAGAGGGGCTGCCTTCGCAGGTGGAATCGAGAATGCAGAGGTTGGACAACGCGACCAATTTGCCGTCGGGCGACTCCAGTTCCCAGGCGTCGCCCGCCAGTTCTCGTTCGAGATGGATGATCCGCACGCGGCGTTCGAGTTCCAGGACGTTGATCTGCATGGTCGCGCCGGGCCGGGCGATGAGCGTGACGGTGTTCGGCGTTTCCCAGAGCGGGACGCATTCGCCGCGGACGCGAACGGGACAGGAACGCTCAGCGACCACCGCCGTCTCGACCGTTTCGTTGGCGTCGGCATGCAGGATGAGCTGGCTGGCGTTCGCGCCAAACGCGCGCCGGTCGAGCAGCTCGGCGGTTGAGTATTCGAGAAACGTGCGCGGTTGGATGCGAACGTAGAACGGCAGAATTTTGCTGCGCTGCGGCGGCAGCGAAAGCTGGATGCGCACGGGATATTCGCGGAACGTCTCGCACGGAATGCCGCGCGGGCTGGTTTCGATGCGGATGTCGCGCAACCAACTGCTGCCATGAATGTGCGCGTTGCGCAGGATCAGGAAGTTGGTCTCGCTCAGGTTCAAGCCGCGCGTGCAACGACCCGCCGCCTCCACTTTGCGGACATGCGCCAAGCTGGGATCAACGGCCGGTTCAGCGCGATGGTAGCTCTCAAATAAATCCCCGCCGCGCGCCGCGCCCGGATGCGGCTTGCCGTAGCTCGTTGCGGTCGCCCACTGGGAATTGGGTTCGCTCTTGAGGATTTCCTGCTCAAAACTGCGCAACATCCAGCCGAGGCGTTTGCAGGCGCGGTAGCTCTCGCGCAACGCGCCGACGACCGTGATCGGGCTCTGAAAGTTCACGTCGCGCGCGGGCAACATGCGTTCGTTGCCGTCGTCGGGATGCTGGCCGTCAACGACCATGTAGTAGTGGATGCCGCTCACGCCCTCAGCGATGTGCCCGCAACTGAGCGATTCGAGATGGCTGGAGGCGAGGATCGGTCCCTGGTAGGACGACGTGTTTTGGTATGGGGGCAAATCGAAGAACCGAACGAACATGCTCGCTCCCGTTTCAATCGTGACGCACGGACGGACGTGCTTGGCCCATGGCTCCTGATTGATCGGCCAGATTTCGCCTTCACAAGCGAAACACGCCGACGGGTAGCCGCCGGCGGTGTCCACCAGGTTCTGAATCTTTTCCTCTTTGCCCGGCCAATGGTTGATGTCCACAATCGGCAAGTCCACGCCGTGTTGTCGGACGATCTCGTAGTAATGCAACACGTGACGGGCGTTTTCTTCGGGGTCACCCGAACCGCGCGGGATGTCGTCGCCCTTGCTGCCGGCCGAACCGAGTTCGTTTTCAAGCTGGATCATGAAGATCGGTCCGCCACGCGTGATCTGGCGAGGGACGATGATCTTCAGCATTTCCTCGTACCACCGCCGCGTATGGGCGAGGTATTCAGGATCGTTGCTCCGGACTCGGGTCGGACCGAGTTGTTGCATGAGCCATTCGGGCAGACCGCCGTTGCGCGACTCGCCATGCACAAACGGGCCGAGCCGCGCGATGGCATACATGCCTTCGGCGTGAATGAGGTCCAGGAATGCGCCGACGTCCTTGTCGCCCGACCACTCGTAATGTTCCGGTTGCGGTTCGTGATTGGCCCAGGTGATGTAAAACGTCACCGAGTTCATGCCGGCGGCTTTCATTTTCAGGAGGCGGTCGCGCCAGTGGCGCGCGGGCGTGCGCGCGTAATTGAAATCGCCGCCGAACGCAAAAAACGGTTTGTCGTCGAGCGTCAGGTAGTTTCGATGGACTGCGATCTTTTGTTCCGGTTTCATGGTTTGGAATTTCAATGGGGTTACTTATGGCGCATCGCTCCGGGCCAGCCAGCGGAGCAGCTTGCCGAAGGCAGCCGGCCATTCGGGTGTCTGGAAAAAAAGCTGGCGCCCTTGGTCTGGCATCCCAAGCACCGTGCCGCAAAGCGCCGCGACGCGTCCTTTGCCGTAATGACCGGTGACGATGAATGGCATCTGATCCATTTTCGCGGCCACCTCGGCGCCGGGGCCGGGTTCAACCGCATGGAACCAGCGGACCTGGGCTGAGGGCGGAAAATCCTCTTTGCGAAACAACGGACCGGCGCCATGGATCAAGCCGGTTGCCGGCGTCGGTTTGAGATCAAACGGTCCTTGGATGCGGACCGGGAAAAGTTCCTTCATGTTGGCGAGGGCATCCCATCCGCCGACTCCAAAGGAGTAATAACCTCCGAGAAACAGCAACCCGCCGCCGGCTTTCACGTAGTGTTTCAATATATGCTGCATTTCGTCATCGAGCGCCGTGCTGTCGATGTTATTGACGATGATCGCGCTGAACTTGAACGCCTCCTTGAAATCGAATGGAAAAGAATCCAGGCTGTGGCCATCCCACGAGCAACGCGCATAGGCAATTGCGCCAATTTTCATTCCGGATTTTTCCGCGGCTTCTTGCGTGCGATAGAGATGCCCGTAGAGACCGCGCATTTCAAAAAGCTCGGGCGGGTCGGCGGGATGGAAGGTCAAGCCGGCTGGCGCCGAGAACTGTTTCATCTTGCGGGGCGGCGTCCTGGTGTAACCGCGTTCGGCGGATGTCAGCAGATCAAAGCCGCCGCCCTTGACGCCGCGATGGTAGCAGTCATACTCTTCGGTAAACGCCTGTTCGCCTCTGTTTCCGGACACGGTGATGGCGGCGGTCAACCCTGAATCTTCAGGGATGGTTTGCTCAGTGGTCGCCGTCGTGAGGTCGGCGCCGATGAGTTTCAAGGCGATATCGGGGAAAACATACTCCTTGAGCGTGGCGATCTGCTTCAGGCGCGTCTGGATTCTCACATCGCGCAGTTCGCCTTGCGGCGCGCACAAATGATGACGAACCGTGATGCGCCCGTCCGTTGCGGCGATTTCGGTGTCGGCGACAAAGTTGCGGGAAGCGAACGTGATATTCGTCAATCCCTGGAAAGGAACCAGGTTGACTTCGGTGCGCCAGCTTGCGGCAGGCTGAAGACTGACCGGATCGCACAACCACTCGACGGTATTGCACGGCAGACAATTGTAAAGCCACTGCAGATCATTGTAATTCATGATGAACGCCAATCCTTCGCGGGTCTTCCGATTCAACGCCGCCGTCCAGCCGCAGATTGGATTCTTCACAAAAACATCGCCATGATCGGGTTGTCCATCGCCGCCCGGCCATGCGATATCAAGTCCTTTGGCAGAGGGCCGGTAGTAATAGTTTTCCGCACGATCACCGGACACGTACAGATCGAATTTCGGCATGAACGCAACGCGGAAGGCATTGCTGGTGGTGTTGGTCAACGTATAGGTCAACGTCACGCCGGCCGATGCCGGCGTCAGGACGATTCGTTTGCACAGATCAATGCCGGCGGGTACCGCCCGGGTTCCTTGCGCGGTTCTTGCCCGCAGTTCGACCACCGTTGCCGCCCGCTCCTGCAGGAGCTTGTATTGATAGGTCACTTTGTCCAGTTCGCCGGGATGTCCCTGGCCTGCAAAGTGGTCCAGCGCCATTCCAAACGTTGGTTCCGGATGAACCCAGTTCTTGCCGCTGAATTTGGGCGTGAACCGGACGATGCGGGCGCCGCGTTCCGGCGCGATGCGCAGAGCGACCAGGCCGTTGTCCAGGTCGAGGTAGGTCTGGCCGCCCTCTTTCACCTCGCGCACACCCTCGGCGCGTAACAGCCCGACGGCGACAAGCGCACACGCAACCGCCAGTGAATGGATTCGTGAGAGCAGCATCGTGCGTTCTTGGTTTCAGCGGGTTCTGAGGTTGAAGACCACGATTCCCCAATAACCCAGTTCGGGCACGATGACCTTCGCCGTTCCCGCAGCCGGTTGCGCGGCGGCCTTGGTGGATTGGCCGGTCATGGGATTGTAAATCGTCACTTCTTTGCCGGGTTTTCCGTCTGCTTGCAGATCGAGTTTCTGCCGCATCCCGTCAATCTCGAAGCTCAAATACCAGGCAGAAGTGACGGTTTCGCCCGGCTTGAGTTTCAGCGTCAGGGCGACATTTTTTTGCGGCGGCGGCGCGTCCGTCTCATCCGCAAAGGCGCGCGCAAACTCTTGGGTGGGTGGATTGAGCAGGTCAACCGTCACTTGTTTCGCGCCGCTGCCAAGCGGCCGGACATGGACATAGTCCTTCCACCAAACCGGTTGCGGGCTTGTCATCGTAAGCAACGCATCGGGGTTCTTGATCCGGTCTATTTCATAACCGAATAAGACGGCGGAGTAACGGGTGGCAAAGCGCGTGATCGGCCGGATCGCGTCGGAAAAGGGCAGGCACTTCTGGTCCACGCGATCCGGACCGTGCAGAAAATGATTGTAAAGCGCGGCGGCGAACCACGGCCGATTGCGCGCGGCGTAGAACAGCGGATACTGCAATCGGGAAAACGTGAGTGAAACATTGTTGGGGAACGGGAACTCCGCATAGGCGTAAGCATAACCGCCGTATTCCCGCGCTTTGTCATATTGGAACACCAACAGACGCGACATATCCGCCCAGCGATTGTAGGGATGTCCCCGTGTGGAACAGGATTTGACTTCCTCGTTGCAGGCCGAGCCGCCCTTTTCGAGCATCACCGCGTGTTCTTCGCTGCGTTGGTCGGGCGGTATTTCCACCGGCCAGATGTAATTGGCCATGAAAAGATAGTCCGGATACTCTTTCCAGATGGCATCCTTGACATAACGCATGCTCTGAGCGGTAAGCCGGTCGGAATCGCTCAAGGGCGGCGCCGGTTCGCCTTTGTAATTGAAAAAAGTGTGCCCCGGATAACAGGAGTAAAGCCTGGGTGAATAGTGGCCGTCCCAGCGCACGCCGTCAATGCCCCAGAAGGACCGCGCCTTTTTGAGCTCGCGGATGGCAATGTCCAGCGCCTCGCGGCTGGTTTGGTCCGGCAACCAACTGCAAAACACCTGTTTGTAATGTTGCATCGTGAAATTCTGCGGGTTCTCCAGTTCCTTGACTTCGAAAACGCTGGCGGACGCTTGTCCGCGTTCATAGCGCATCACCAGGTCCGGCCGCTGCCGCGCCAACTCAAACCCGGGGGGGAAGTTCGTGTAGGCAGTGGCGTAGAGCGTGAGGCCGATGCCGTTTTCCTTCATCAGTTGAATCTGCTGCTTGGTGCACTTGACTCCGTACGGAACACTGCCAAGAAAGTCGTTTTTCAGATCGTCCTCATTGGGTGTTAACTCCGCAAACGCATCTCGGTAAGCACCCAGCTCGGCGATGTTGATGTAACCTTTGCGCAAACCCTCCTCCACGAAGAAACGGTTGAAGGCGTGTTGCGTCTCGTCTTCACTCTGGCTGATGCGCGTTTGGCCGGCGATGCCGACGCGCGCGATGTTCTTGCGGTCAATCACGTTGAAGTATTCCGCGCCCTGGGCGAGCAAGGTTGCGCCGTCAAACACCTGGGCCACGAGGCCGCAGCCGAGCACGGATTTTGGCGGTTGCCACGAAAGCGGCGTCATTTCCTCTTTGCCGCCCGCAATGGCGAGTTCTTTCTCAGGGAGGAACACTTGCGTGTCGATCTCATACTCCACGTGCGCTTTTAGCTTCACCTTGCGCAAACTCGCCGTCGTGTTGGTCACATAGACCTTGATGGCGCAGGCTTCGCCGTCATCATAGACCGTTTTGTCGGGCCAAACCCGGACCTTGATGTCCGCTTGAAGCTGAACCGCCATTCCGCCAAGGAACCAGGTTGCCAGCAGAATTTTCCAAGGATGATTTGTCATAATGCAGATTCATTTCAAGGGTTTGTCCGCCGCCCAGGCAATGATCCGGGCCAATAACTCCGGCCAGGATTCCCATTCCCAAAAGGGCAGGGACCCGTCCGGCGGCGAGCCCAGAACGGTTCCGGTAACAGCCGCAATCCGCCCTTTGCCGGCCTGGCTGCTGACCAGAAATGGCTCTGCGCCGGCAGTGACGTGGACCTGCGCGTCTGAAGCAGGTTTGACGCGATGTTGCCAGTAACAACGCGGTTTCAAATCCCATTTCAGATTGGCGGTGAACAAGGTGTTTGCGGGCGCCGCCTGCAGCGGCGCGCCTGACGACATAAACCTGGACGTGGAGTTGGTTTCCGCCGCGCCAAACGGCTGCAAATCGAATGCGGCGCTTTTCACGGGCAACATGGCGCCGAGCGGCGTGTCATAAATCGCGCTGAGCCCATAACTGTGGTACCCGCCCAGGACCACCAGGCCGCCGCCATTCTTGACGTAATTGCAAAGCAACCGGACGCCTTCTTCGCGCACGGATTCGATGTCGGCGTTGGCAAGAATGATTGCGTCGAACTGCAGGATTTCGCCGGTTGTAGAAGGAAAATCATCCGCGTAAAAACCGTAATTAAAGTCTTTCCGGACATAGACGTTCTTCACTTCGCGCATGAGGCCGGGATATTTCTTTTGCGTTTCATCCAACTGATAGAGAAGGTTGTACAATCCTTTGAGAACGAGTATCTTTCCGTCTTTGCGTGTGGATCGGTGAAAGCGTTCGAGTTCATTGCAAAGTTCTTCATACGCGCTCTGAAACGCGCGATCCGCCGCCACCGGCTTGATGCGCCGTTCCTTGTCCCATTTCGCGCCGGTCTCGACAAACCGTTGGAGACGCGATTGAAGGTTGGCGGTTGACGGTGCGGTTTGGGGGTTGGTCGTTTGTTTGAGGAGCGAATCCGCCTGGCGGCGCACGGTTTCGACCGTTACCCCGGCCAATTCACGAGGAACAGCGACCCATTGTTTCATTCGCTCCAGCGCAGCCGGCGCCGTCTCTTTCAAGGTTTGAAACGCCTTTTCGTTTCCAAGCCGGCGGAACTCGCATACCGCCAACCGGACGATGTTCACTTCCGACGGATAAGTGACGTGCGCCCGGACAAAAAATTGGTCCAGTTCATAGCGAACCTCCATTTTAGGCAACGGTTGAAAAACCACTCCGGCCGGGCCGGTGACGCCGCTTCGAAGCGGCGCGGTGCGCTTGGTCTCGTCAGCCATGTCCCACACCTGGTCGAGAAACAACGCCCAGTTTTCTTTTTCGGAATTGACCGAAGCGGTTTCATTTCCTTCTTCAATGGTTTGCGCGATCGTTCTCACGGCGCGGCGGGTGCCAAGCTCCTTGGCGGTCTGGCCGGGAATCGAATTCGCGACGGCGGGCGCGCAGACAATTTCAAGATGTTTCTCGCCCGTGCTTGGTCCGTCGCAGGCCCATTCGACGTACAGCATCTCATCGTCCGGGCGCAGCAGGAGGCGGCAGCGGACATCGCCTTCCGGACGTTTGTAAAGAAGCTCGAGACAACCCTGTTGTCCCTGATCGAGAATGGAAACCGCGCACGGCGATTGCTCCACGGAAACGCCGTCGATTTTCAAGTTCATGAAGCCGGTCCACCAGAGGGACTGGTTGGGATTGGCGATGCCCAGAGTTGTGTTCACCGTGTCGCCGTTCTCGTCCAGGTCGGATGCGATATTCAGATCATACTCTGTCAATCGGTTGGTCATGACCAGCGTTTGCCAGAGGCGTTTTTTTCCTTCATAGACCGGACTTTGTCGCGACTTGAGTTGAACGGTGACTGTGTCGGCCGCGGGTTCGGCGGCGTCAAGCGGCAGCAGGACGATCGTCAGCGCAACAATCCAACCCGCTTGAGAAAAGGGTTTTTTCATGCAACACAGGGATAAGCGATGCTCATGCCTTCAGTCCCACGGGTTGGCGTGCCAGAGGTGGCCATCATCGGCGGGTTCGGCCGGCAACGGTCCCTTGCGAAAGCCAACATGACCGTCGGCATAGAGAATATTGACCCCTTGATGATGTCGCGCGATGTAAGTATAATTCGGGCTGGGCGGATTCCATGGAAAAACGATGTCGCGTTGGCCGTCAAGAAGCCAGATCAATTCCGCCGGATACTTGTACTGTGATATCTGGTAACGAAAACCATACGTCGGCGGTTCAATTCCACCCCAGCCGCCATTCGCAACGTAGTTGATATCATCCCAAGCGACGCCATTGATGTCGTGATAACCGTCTGAAAACGTTTGATTGATCTCGCTGCTTTTCCGGGAGGGACAACGGAAGACGCCGGTAATCCTACCGTCCTTGAGAAATATTTCCCTGAACCGAGTATAAGCCCCGCCTCCCGGAGTGAACGGTTCTGAGGTGAGATAGGGCGTGATCAGACAATACCAGTTCCAATCAAAAGCGATTGTGCCGGAGGGCGGAGTCCCTGATCCCCAACCCGGAAGAGGCGTCCAGCCATCATGATCGTCGGCATAACTGACAACGGCGATGCTCATCTGACGAAGGTTGTTGACGCACCCTGCGCTCTTGGCGGTTTCCTGCGCGTTCTTGATCGCCGGCATCAGCATCGCCGCCAGAATCGAAATGATCGCCACCACCACCAAGAGCTCAATGATGGTGAAAGCATGGAGCGATGGAGCAGTGGAATGATGGATTGATGGAATGACGGAATCATGGCGCGACGGAGAACGATGGTTGCGCCGTCCTTCGTAACTGCTCAGGTTTACAGTGTTCCAATACTCCAGTGTTCCACCCATTTGCCTTGCTTGTGAATCGTTCATGGGGGAATGCCGATTAAGGGAAAAATCACCTTGCCTGCCACCCTCCTGGGGTGGGGAAGGGTGATTACTGATGACTGATGACTGATCACTGTTCACTGTCGCTTCCTTTATCCGCGCATCAGACGGCGTCCGCCGTTTGCAACGTGGGAGGGATGTCGATCGCACGCGCTGGAAGAAATGGATTTTCCATCAGCTCAAACAGCATCGCGCCCGCGCGTGCGATGAAGTCCGCAGGGTTGAATTCAATCTTCGGCAGCGGGATGGGATAGAAGATGCCGGATGTCTTGTTGGCGTGGCAAACGATCAGTAACTGCCGCGGAACCTGAACGTTCAATTGCAACAGGGCCTGGACCACCCCTTTGCCCATGATGTCATCGGTGATCAAGAGCGCATCGGGTTTCTCCGGGCATTCCCATAGTTTCAGCATGTTCCGATAGCCTTCCTCCTCATTGTATGCGGCATGTGGCGGCGTCCATTCCAGCCGGGTTTGCAGGTTGCACGCCGCGGCCTGAGCCAGAAAATGCGCGTGTTCTTGATCGAATGAAGGTTTGGAGAAACCGATGACACCCACGCGGTGGCCACCGCGTTGCTGGATGAATTCCAATCCCATTTCGGTCATCGCGCGGCGGTCCATCCTTACAGTGTGCGGAACCGCGCGGCTCATGGTAATGGCGACCAGCGGCACACGATGATTTTTCCAAAAGGAAGAACGCGCCAGAACGTCCAGGGCGTTGCTCTCCACCGTGATCAATCCGCGCACATTTCCCCTTTCCACATCGTTGAACAAATCGTGATTCGGGATGTCCTTGGCGAAGAGATGCGAATGGTCCACATAGAATTTCAATTCCTCGTCGCGCCCGTGAAAGAACTCTTGCGCGGCCTTGCTCCAGAGTGAAGCGATGCGGGTGCTCGGCTCGTGGAAGACATCGGTGGCAAACAACATCCCAATGCACGTTTTTGAACGCGATGCCTTGACGAACGTGCCGCGGCCTTGTTCAACGCTCAAATAACCCTCGTGGGCGAGATGATTCAGCGCCTTGAGGATGGTCAGGCGGTTAAACGAATACTGATCTGCCAAACAAGTCACCGAAGGAATGATGTCGCCTCCCTTCCATTCGCCGCGTTCAATACGCTGCACAATGTCAAGCATCACTTGTCCGTATTTCCCTATGACCTGCTTATGAATTCTTGCAGCATTCATCTTGACAATTTTCAGCGAACTGATGTACACGTCTATAAGTATATTGAATCGCTGAATGTGTCAATGACAAAAAATGAATTCGCAGGAGAGATATTGGGCAACGACGCACTACGGAGACCGTGACCGGCTGTTTCACTGGGAAATGTCGCCTTACGAGGAAACGATCCTGCGTTGGCGCGAACAGGGGCTGCCGGCTGGCGTCACCTGGGACCGCTACAGCGGTTACGATCGCTTTGAAATCGCGCCTCCCAACCCGGGGTTGTGTCCGGGCTTTGAATATCAGACATTGGAAAAGACCGAAGACTACGAGATCTATCGCGACGGCGATGGCGTCATCAAGAAGAAGATCAAGGATGTCGTCCTCCCCGCCATGCCGCAATATCTGGAGTATTCGTTGAAAGGCGCCGGGCAGTGGAATGAGTTCAGACGTCAACTGAATCCGGATGCGCCGGATCGCTTCCCCGCCAACTGGGAGGATCTGAAGCAAGTCTATGCGGATCGGGATTTCCCGTTGGGAATTCACGCCGGCAGCATTTATGGCTGGCTCAGAAACTGGATGGGGATCGAGGGCGTCAGTCTCGCTTTGTACGACAACCGCGCTTTTATCGAACAGGCGGCGGAAGACATGACCGAACTCAGGCTGGCCTACCTGAACAGGGCCTTGCAGGGCGTGAAATATGATTTCGCGCTCTTCTGGGAGGACATGGCCT
>JACQHZ010000192.1 GCA_016198745.1 Verrucomicrobiota bacterium | reverse complement strand
TTAGCCCGGATTTTTCACGCTCAGGGAGAAACGCATTCCAGAGTGTTGTAAGGCGGCCCCCTGTCTGCGTGTCCCGCACAGGCAGGCGCCTGCCGTCATTACGAACCCTGGCAACCCCGAACGCATTCGGGGTTGCCCTACAATTTTCGTTCGAGTGTGAAATATGCAGGTTAGCCTGTCTGCGTGCGACCACGCACAGGCAGGCGGCTTTCACCTTCAATCTCCCGCCTTGGCGGGAAGAACCCCTGAACCGTGAACTTTGAACCGTGCCTCATTTTTGCTCGATCTTCGAGACTCGGACGCCTACCTACTGCGTGCACATCGCGCAGGAATTTTTTCATCACAATGTGGACCCTCGGATTATCCATGGAACACGACGCCTCGGCCGCCCTGGCGCGGGATGGCGACATCGTCGCGGCGATTTCCGAGGAACGACTTTCGCGGATCAAGGGGCAATGGGGCTATCCGTGGCGCGCGCTTGACGAATGTCTGAGAATCGCCGGCATCCGGCGAAAGGACGTTGCGGTTTTCTGCGCGGCGCTGAACAAGTTTCCGGCGGTCTATTTCCGGAAGACATCCTGGTTGCGGGAATGCTCGGAGCGGTGGCATCGCTTGCGCCGTCGCGTTATTGGAAAACCGGAGGAGGTGACGATTACCATGACGGATTTCATCCGCGAGGCGCGCCGTCGCCGGTTGATCCTGGCGGATTTGTTTGACCGGGAACGGTTTCGCGCCGACGGTTTCGAGAAGGCGGAGGTGCGGTTTGTGGATCATCATCACGCCCACGCGCACTCGGCGGCCCGTTTCAGCGGATTCGACGAGGCGCTGGCGGTGACGGTTGATTGTGTCGGCGCATGTTGCGTTCAGGACGAAACGGAAACGCACACGCTCGAATCGGTTTTTCTGCAGAACTTGATCCCGCTCAGCCACACCACGAGCATCTGGAAGGATGGATGCCTGCGGCGAATTCACCTCACCGATCTGAACGGCTCGCCCGGTTCGTTTTATGGAAGCGTGACGGAAGGTCTGGGTTTCATTTCGCCGCGGCACGAGGGCAAGGTCACCGGCCTCGCCGCCTGGAGCAAAGAAACGCGACTGGATGAACCGTTCCGCCGCGTGTTGTCGCTTTCCCGCGATTGCACGCATTTTGTCTGCGACCAGACGCAGACACGATGCGACAACATCAGCGAGGCGCGCAAGGCGGCGCTTCACCAAGCCATGAAGGGAGTATCCCGGGAGGAGGTGGCCGGTTCCGCCCAGCGGATTCTGGAGGAGACCGTCGTGGGACACGTCCAGTGGGCGCTCCAGCAGACGAAATTGCGCAAACTCGCGCTGGCGGGGGGCGTTTTTGGAAACGTTAAGCTGAATCAACGGCTGATGGAGTTGCCGGAAGTGGACGAGGTTTTCGTTTTTCCCGCCATGAGCGATGCCGGTCTGGCGGTCGCCGCCGGTCAGATCGCTTCCGGTGATTCCAAATCTCACCGCCGCCAGGCCGGGACCGGAATTTCAAATTTCAAATTACCGCATGTCTATTGGGGACCCGCCTTCGCCAATGAGGAAATCGAAACCGTTCTGCGGGAAAGCGGGTTCCGGTTTGAACGCCTGCCTGGGAAGGAGCGCGCGGCGCGCGCGGCCCGCTTCATCGCCGATGGAGGCGTGCTCGGTCTGTTCCAGGGACGGATGGAGTTCGGACCGCGCGCCCTTGGCAATCGCAGCATCCTGGCAGCGCCGGTGGATGCGAAGATCAACGATGAACTCAACCGGCGGTTGAGCCGATCCGAGTTCATGCCTTTTGCGCCAAGCGTGCTCATGGAACGTTGTGAGGAAATTTTTGAGCATTTCCGCAAAGGCGCGCACACCGCGGAATTCATGACGGTGACCTATACCGTGAAGGCGCCATGGCGGGCGCGCATCCCGGCGGTGGTCCACGTGGATGGCACCGCCCGGCCGCAGGCGGTTTTACGCGACAAACATCTGCGTTTCCACGATATTCTCAAGGCATACGAAACGTTGACCGGCCTGCCGGTGGTGGTGAACACATCGTTCAACGTCCACGAGGAACCCATTGTTTGCCGTCCGGAGGAAGCGGTACAAGCCCTTCGCGAAAAACGCATTGACGCATTGTTGATCGAGGACTTCTGGGTGGCAGGTTGAGATGTCAATGATCGAGGCCAAACTGATCCCAGGTCCGGACGACGTCGGCAACCGGGAGCGATGCAAGCGGATCGCGATGGAGGACACAATGCAGGTCCAGATCGAAGCAGGGGCCGTGAATGGCGGGTTGAGTGGGACCGAATAGACAGAGCGCGGGGCAGCGCACAGCGAAGGCCAGATGCATGGGGCCGGAGTCCGTGGTGAGCATCCGCCGCGCCTTGTGAATGATGAATGCGCTTTCGCGAATCCCGCACCCGATCGCCGCGAAATGCCGGGTTGAATCGAACCGGGGATGGCGTTTCACCGTGGCGAGGGAAGCATCGTCGCCGATGAAAACGGCCGGCCAACCGTATTTCTCAAGAATGTGTTGCGCCACGTCGAAAAAGCCGTCCAGCAGCCACCACTTTGCGGAGTTGGCGCCGAAGGGGTGCATCACGACATACCTGCCGGCGGCCGGCGTCTTTTGAAGCCAGGGAAGCAGCCGCTGTTGAAATGCCGTTTCGTCAGCTGGTTGCAGAAAAAGCTCCGTATGCAGATCGTCCACCGTAATCCCGACGGATTCGAGCAACCTTTTCTTGTGGAGCATGAAGTGTTCGGGAAGTTGGGTGCGGCGGATGGTGTGCGTGAACAACCCCGCCCACTTGCTCTCCGCCCATCCGACCCGTTGCGGCGCCCCGCTCCAGCGAACCAGCGGGACAATATCCGGATCGTTGGCGTGCAGGACGATGGCGAGATCGAATCCTTCCCGGCGCAGCGCCCAGAGCGTGCGGGGCAGCCGGCGGCCCTTGCCGAAATATGGCAGGAGCACGTTGAAATGCGGATTGTGCTCCAGAACGGCCATGCGCCTGCGATGGGCAAAGACGGTGATGCGCGCCTCCGGGTAACGTTGGCGCACCGCCCGGATGAAAGGCGTGGCCATGACGGTGTCGCCGATGGCCGTGGTGCTGACCATGAGGATGCGCATGTGATCTTCGTGGCAAGTTTGAGGGCGCCAGTAAAACCAATTTTGCGGGAAACGGCACAAAAGCGTTTGACCTTGGCGCGCCGGGGGATGACAAGAAGCATATGCAACATTCGATCTCAACACGAATGCTCGCGGCCGTATTTCGCGGGAAGCAAAAGGTTCGCGTGGAATCCGTCTCCATGCCTCGAATCCGGGACGGCGAAGTCCTGGTGCGGGTGGATACCTGCGGAGTGTGCGCGACGGATTTGAAGAAGGTGGAATTCGGATTGCTCCCGCCGCCCCGGATTTTCGGGCACGAAACCGCCGGCGTGATCGCCGCTTTGGGTCGAGGGGTGCGCGGCTGGAGAATCGGCGATCGGGTGGCGGTGTTTCATCACATCCCCTGCGGTCTCTGTTTTTACTGCAAACGGCGCGATTACGCGCAATGCGCCGTTTACAAACGCACGGGAACCACGGCCGGTTTCGAGCCGGCTGGGGGAGGTTTTGCGCAATACGTCTGCGTGTTGCCTTGGATCGTCAAACACGGCATGGTCCGGGTTCCGCGCGGCGTGTTGCTCGAAGAAGCCAGTTTCATCGAGCCGGTCAACACGTGTCTCAAGGCGGTGGATCGCTTGGGGTTGCGGCCAGAGGATTGGGTGCTGGTTTTTGGTCAGGGGCCGATCGGGCTGATGTTCACGCAGATTGTCAAGGCGCGCGTCGCGCGGGCGGTGGGTATTGATCTGATTCATCGCCGGCTCAGACTGGCTCGAAGATTGGGAGCGGTTCTCGTGGAAGACCCCCTCACCGCCTTGTTCGAGTCCCATCTTCGATGTGCGACCGATGGACGGGGGGCCGATGCCGCCATCCTGGCGGTGCCGTCGGAATCGGCCTTTCAACAGGCGATCCACCTCGTGCGCAAAGGCGGGGTGGTGAATCTCTTCGGCGGTTGTCCCGCGGGATCAAGGGTGACGCTCGATACCCACCGGATGCATTACGACGAGATCACGCTCAAGTCTTCTTTTCATCACAAACCATCCTCGGTCCGTATCGCGCTGGATGCGATCGCGAAGGGAGTGGTTCAACCAAGACAATTCATATCCGACGAGAAACCGCTGGAAGAACTGCCGGCGCTCCTCCACGAAATGCTCCGGTCGAAGAAGGTGGTCAAGACGTGCATCCTGCCGCACTTGTCGTAGGCTTGATTTGTGGCGGGAAAACCACTTATGATTTGCAACCGGTTTTGACGCCAGGGTAGCTCAGCGGAAGAGCAGGGGACTCATAAGCCCTTGGTCGGGAGTTCGATTCTCCCCCCTGGCACCACCTCTAAAAAATGACTCGATAGCAAAAAGACAAGCAAAAGAGAAACGGTATTTGCTTGCGTTTTGCCTCATTTGTGATAGTTTGGCCTTGTTCACACAGGATAAGCAATGGCCTTCATTTTTCAAAAAACTGGTAAACCATCCTGGTATATCGGATATTCTATCCGGGGACGGCGGTTGCAAAAGTCGCTCAAAACCACAATCAGGAGAGAGGCGGAGAAGGGACTCAAGGAATTCCTCGAACTCGAACGTGCCCGCCGCCTCGGGACACTGACCGAGGAATATTTCTTGCGTGTCACAAACCGGGGGACCAAACAACCCCAAGCACGCGGTTATCTGGAAGGATGGCTTGAAGAGACAAAGGGAACAGCAAGGCCCAACACCTACTCAACCTACCGTTCGACGATTAATGACTTCTTGCAATACCTCGATGAAAAGCAGGGCGTGGATATGGATCTACGGGAAGTCACCGCGGATACCATTCAAGCTTACTTGGCTCATGCGAAAAATGTGGGACGGAGCGCCAAGACTGTCAACAATCGCCTCAAAATAATCAGGATCCCTTTTAAGAGAGCTCATGATTCTGGGCATCTTGATCGCAACCCGGCCATCATGGCCAAACCCCTAAAATTAAATAAGGAAAATACCCGCCACGCATTTACGCTGAAGGAAATCGAGAGCGTTCTGGCCAAAGCCACCCCTCCTTGGAAATGGTTTGTCATCTGCGGCCTCTACAGTGGCCAGCGGCTTGGTGACGTCGTCACTTTGAGGTGGAATCAAATTGACACGGAAAAGCGGGTGATTCGTTTTCTCCAAGCCAAGACTGGAAACCGCACCGAGATCCCCATTGTCCAGCCGTTGCTTGATGCAGTAGCGGAACTACCGACACCAAAGAAAACCGACGATTTCATCTGGCCGGAATTTGCGGAGCTTTATCGCAAGACTGGTTCAACCAGTCTCTCAAAACAGTTCCATGCGATTTTGGTTGAATGTGGCCTGGCAACTCCATGGGAGATTTAAACGGCCAGGGGAAACATAAACGCAAATTTAACCCGCTGAGCTTTCACAGTCTGCGGCACAGCTTCGTCTCGTTGCTCAAATCCACCGGGGCAAGCGAAGCCGTTGCAATGGCGTTGGCAGGCCATTCTTCAAAAGCAATCTCACAGGTTTACACGCATTTGGGCCTGGAGAATCTGCGACCTTGGATGGACAAATTGCCGGTCATCGGCACCGACAAGAAGGAGCAAAATCCTTAACGCCACCCAACGACGAAAAATTTGCGCGAACCAACTTGACACCACCAGAATTTCGTTTAAGCTGTTCCGTAGTCGTTTACCCGTATCCCCGTGTCATCTTGAGGTACGATCGCCTCGGGAGTTGTGTTGCGTGTCCCGTGAAGATTCCGTGAGTCTTCAGCTTGCTGCGGCCGCAGGACCGGTCGCGTGAGCTTCGCAGTCACGGCAATATTTTTCAAAAATATGAGCGAAAGAATGGCAGGCGACGGGGAAGCTTTAGTGGTCCCGCGGCGGCTTCGGGCTGCCCGCTGGGCGAAGGAAATTGGAATTTCACGAATAACATTTTGGCACTGGATCGCCCATCTCGGCTTGAAGGCGAGCAGGGTGGGTCGCATCACCATTATTGACGAACGCGACCTCAACGCGTTTTTGGCGCGTCATGCCGTCAAACCCCACTCCAGAAAATATGGAAACGGGGGTGCCGAATGAAAGCGGACGAGCTTGAGCCGTTTCAAATCAACCGTCGCGATCTTGACAAACTTTTCCGAAGTCCGAGGACGGTGGAGCGCATGATCGCCGCCGGGTGGATCGAAAGGGTCCGTGCGGGAAAACCAGGACGTGAAACCCTCTTCGATTACGAATCAGCGAAGCGGGCTTACGATCGATACAGGGCGGGCGAAGAACCCGATCTTTTACCGAGGGAGAAAGCCGCCCTGGAGGTGGCATCGTGATTGCGAAAACTCGTGAGATTTCGCACTTTTCGGCTCTTGGCGCAGCGGCCTTTGGCGCGATTTCGCAGCCTTTGGCGCAAGACCGCCGTAAAATCGCCCTATGGGTGCCCGGTGAAAAGTTTTACGGCGGCAGCCGCTCAAAGCCCCCGCCCATCCTCGTCGGCTTCGACTCCGAGTGGAAACAGGAGGGGGGCGGGAACCGGATATTGTCGTATCAGTTTTTCGCCCTGAAACCGCCCGCGTCCGAGTGGTCGGGCATCAAGCTTTGCAAGGGTCGGCAGCGAATGAGTCTGGCCCAGTTTCTTGCCCTGGTCATCGGGCGCGGTATTGAAGGTGGGCATCTCAAAAAATGGCCAAAAAAAATCTGGCTATGTGGTCACTTCAGTTTTGCCGATCTCAACGCCTTGTCCGATTTTTCCTTTCTAAAGAAATATTTTGACGCCGTGCGCCGGACCTATGTGACGATTGGCAATTCCACTGAGGTTGTCTTATGGGACCTCCAACGGCACGCCCATGAGGTTGCGGTTACCCTGCGCGATTCGATGCTGTTAGCGCCCGGGGGAAAGCAGGGCCTGAAGGAGTTGGGGTCCCTGCTCGGTGTGAAAAAGATTGAATTGAAGGAGGGCGAGATCGAGAACATGGACAAGCTTCTTGAAGAAGATACCCCCCGGTTCGAGGAGTATGCGCTGCGCGATGCAGAGGTGAGTGTGAAATATTGTCAACGGATGCAGACCCTGAATTTCCAGCTAACGGGATCTGATGACATTCCGCCCACGCTTTCCAGCATCGGCGTCACCTATCTCCTGAAATTATGGAAGGATGCGGGGATTGATGTTTGCGATGTCCTGGGCACGGAATGGGTTAAGGAGGAGGTCTGGGATAAGGTTCGCAGGTGCAAAATTAAAAGAACCCGGATGGTTCCGACCGCGGACCGCAACACCTTCGAGTCTCTGGCGACGGAGTGCTACCACGGTGGGCGCAACGAGCAATACCAGTTCGGGGCCGGCCGCGAATCGGCTTGGACGGATTTCGATCTCTGCGGAGCTTATACGACGGCCATGGCCTTGATCAGCATGCCGCAATGGGAAGAGATGTTGCAGACCCGGGACGTCGATGATTTTCAGCCTGAGCGCATGGGATATGCGCGAGTGAAATTTCGGTTTCCATCCGACACCCGATTCCCCTGTCTACCGGTGAGAACGGCCAACGGGCTGGTCTTCACCCTGTCGGGAGAATCCTACTGTTGCTCCCCTGAGATCTACCTCGCGAGGAAAATGGGCGCCGACCTTCAGATTGTGCACGGGGTCATCTTGCCCTGCGAGTTTGAGGAGCGACCCTTTGAGAGATTTATTGTGGAGTGCACCACCCGACGAAAGTCCTTTGAGAAGGGATCGCTGGATGAACTTTTTTGGAAGGAGTTGGGGAACGGGACTTACGGGAAGACCGCACAGGGGCTTCGTGAGAAGCGTTGTTTTAACTCCCGGTCGGGAGAGACCGAAGCATTGCCTCCTTCTCGCATTTCAAACCCCTATTTCGCCGCATACGTAACCTCGATTGTTCGCGCGGCACTGAGTGAAATCCTCGCCCTTCTACCTGCGCACGTGGAGGTCTTCAACG
The DNA here is from genome assembly GCA_016198745.1 of Verrucomicrobiota bacterium. Classification (GTDB taxonomy): domain Bacteria; phylum Verrucomicrobiota; class Verrucomicrobiia; order JABWAM01; family JABWAM01; genus JACQHZ01. Next base: position 1,935 of record JACQHZ010000192.1, on the reverse strand, counting down.
CGACCACGGACGGTTTTCTGGCGACAGCAACGCAGCCGGAGGCTGTGGCCGCCTCACAGGGGCCGATCTGCGACCTCTTTGCCCGCGCCCGCTACCGAATTACTAATAATAGCACCGTGATCGAGGCCAAACACAAGATCGCACAGCCGCTGGGATGGAGAACTCGAGGACAAGCCACGCTTCAATCGCTGCCCGGTGAAAAAACTGTTCTGGCAAAGGCGGGGCTGAAGCCGCCGATGAAGGACAAGGACGAACAAAATCATTGGATCGTCCAACAATTCCAAACCCGCACTCCCGAGTCCAAGCAAACGTTGCAGTTATTACGGACGCTTCCGGAAATATGGAAGAAGGGTGGGGACCTGGTGTCGCGGGAATTAATCCGCAGGCTAAACATGGATTACGATTGGAAGAGACGTCCAATCAACCCGAGTATGCGCCCGGTGCAGGGTGTCGATCATCTGTTTTTCGAAACGCGGCCGTGGGAATCGGTGGAGGAATTTCAAAAATGCCGAGAGCAGTGGGACGCTTTCCAATCCCATGGTGGACGTGTGCTGAAATCCCTACCCGACTTGGAGAACTTTGATGAATTCCGGAGGATCAATGTCGGGGGCACCCGCCTCAAGCGGCCACGCCGTGATGCATCCCTGAAAATCGCATGGAGAATGTTCCTGCGCGCCTATGTTCGATCCCTGTGGGGACTGGATGGCAAAACCAAATCCTACGCGGAGTTGGCGCTGTGGTTGACGACAAACGGATATCCGACCAAAAAGGAGGATCTGGAGAACGCGGCACGTCCCACCTCAAAGCTCGTAGAAAATCTGGTCCCGCCCACCGGTGGGGTCGAAAAGTTTCTCGCCGTTGTTGAAAAGGAGTTCCCCGACTTCCAACGGGGGATGCTGCTCACACAATAATGGGCAACCACGAACCCCGCTGACCCGGTGCTCTGGCGCGGAGCGGTACCATTTTATCTACAGCCAACACACAGGAAGCAATTAGGCTTGAGTTGAGTTCTCCCGTCATTTGATATATTCCCTGAAAAACAAAGCGGCCCGCGTCACCTGACCGGAAAACGCGGACCGCATCCACATTGACATGCCAATCGTAACATGCAGCCTTGCCGTCGGCAAGGAACGTTCATCGCCTCGTTTTGTTGATCAAGGCGGACCACGGTGAGCACAGGATGGTCGGATGTGACGGAGAAAGCGCCCTGTCCCATCTGCAAACATCCTGATTGGTGCAGCCGCAGCCAGGATGGGCGGATGATCGTCTGCCGCCGGATCGACAACGGCATGGGCATCCACAAGGTTGACCGCTCGGGTGGGGACTTCTGGCTTTATCGTCTTGACGGAATTTCCATGCCCTCCACCACACAGGTTGTGGATTTACCCCCTGAAGCGCCACGGGCTGCACCTGAGATTCTGGATCGTGTTTATCGGAGCCTCTTGAATTTGTTGACCCTTGAAAAACACCACTATGAGAATCTCTGGGCGCGCGGTTTCCCCCCTGATACGAATTTCGCCTTCCATCTTCTCTACCGTAGCCTGCCGCTCAAGAACCGCTATGCGCTGGCCAGCGAGGTCCTGAGGGAGTTCGGCGAGGAGATCGTCAGGTTGGTGCCGGGATTTTTTCAGAAACAGAAGAATGGGAACAAGTGGTGGAGCCTTTCAGGAATCCCGGGGCTGTTCATTCCCGTGCGGGATCTCCGAGGGTGGATTGTTGGCCTCAAAATCCGCGCCGATGATCCCCAGGTCCCTAATCGTTATTTTTATCTGTCCTCACGGAAACATGACGGACCAGGCCCCGGCGCTCAACTTCACGTTCCGCTTCACACGAGTTCCAGTGATATCGTGAGGATCACCGAGGGCGAGATCAAAGCCGACCTCGCGAGTCTGCGGACGAAATTATTAACCGTGTCGATCCCCGGTGTTTCCATCT
>JACQHZ010000191.1 GCA_016198745.1 Verrucomicrobiota bacterium | reverse complement strand
GTTTGCAGACTGCGCTTTGTCCCGCCGCGGCGGGACGCCGCTACATCCCCCCTCAGAGGGGGGACAAGTTTGTTGGTTGCGGCTACGCCGCGCTGTGAAGCGCCGTCTATCCCCCCGTCGGAGGGGGGACAGGTCGGGAGCCTGCGCTTCGCAGAAGCGCAGCTACATGTCGCGGCGGAGTTTTGCAAGCGACTCGGTCGTAATGTTTTTCGGCTTTCTTCCGGCGGGATATCGGGGACATGCTGCCGTTGATGCACTCCGAAGGCGCCCCTGAAAATCCAAGCCGGCGACGCGAGAGACCCGGCGCGGCGGCGATTGCCGTTCTGACGCTGCTCTATGCCATCTTCGTTTTCTGGGGGTTGGGCGCAGTGGAGTTTTTCGGGGATGAGGGTCTTGCCGCGCTCGGCGCGAAGCGGGTGTTGCAATTCGGGTATCCGCAGGGGTGGGACGGCCAAAACCTCTTCAGCCTCGAAGCAGGGCACGATCTGACCGACGGTCTGGTGCAGCGACGAATGCCGTGGCTGACTTTTTATATCGGCGCAATCGGCCAATGGATATTTGGCGAAACCAATTTCGGGGCGCGTTTCGGATTCGCGCTTTGCGGCGTATTCAACCTGCCGCTGATTTATCTCGCGGGACGACGGATGCGACTCAGCCGCGCAGCATGCGTTGTTGCGCCTTTTCTCCTGGCAAGCCTCGCCGGTTATTTCCTCTACATTCGCCAGGCCTATCACTACGCGGCGGACATCACCCTGTCGCTGCTGGCCTTGATCTGTTATTTGCGCATCGAAAAGCGCCGGAATCCTGTTCTGCTCGCGTTATGCGTCGTGGGATTATTTCACCTGAACTATCTCTCCGCCCTGTGGCTGGCGGTTTCGCTGACAGCGTGCGCGTTGTGGGACGGCCGATGGCGCGTTCTGATCCGCCGCCGCAGCGTCTGGCTGGCTGCGTCCATCGCGTTGGCGGGGACCTACGGCTGGATCCGTTGGGCGCGAGTGGTTGAATTTCAGGACACATTGGGCGGATGGAGCACCCTGTTGCCGCATTGGTCGCGTCTTGGATTTGTGCTTTCCGAACTCGACATGTCCTGGCCGTTGCTCGCCACAGTGCCGGTGCTGGTCTGGTGCGGACGCCGAGCCTGCAATGACGAATCCCTGCGGCCATTGTTTCGATTTGCCGTGTGCGCGTCGGCGGTCCTTCTTTATCTGGGAGCGCACCAGTTCGCCTGGCTTCGATTTTACCTGTTTATTTTCGCGATCTTCGCCTGGGTCTGGGCCGCGTTTCTGGCTGAGCTATGGGTTTCCAAGCGGAATTGGGCGATCGCGATTGCGTGCCTGATGTTCGGCACCACGATCCCGTATCATCTCTCGCATTCGATCCTCGGCGCAATCTGGCCTGCGTTCGGCAAGTATGCCATGAGACGGATGCATACGGAGAAGGACGATTCCCGCGCGGCACAAATTCTGGCCGCAAGCGTTAATCCGCTCCTGTTCGAGGCGCCTGCCGAGCTTGCGGCGCCGCCGGTGACGCATCTGGGCGAGGTGATCCACCATCTGAATCGTCGCGCGAAACCGGGCGAACAGATCGTGAGCCTGTGTGATTCCGAAATCCTGCAGTTCCGCACCAGGCTCATCACGGCGTACCTGGTGGATCCGCGCCAGAGCAGTTACCACAAGGTGTCTCATCTGCCGCCCTACATCACCTCTTATCACGAGGCGGACTGGGTCTTGCTGCACAACCTGTGGAAACGCAACTACGGCATGATGGAACTGGGCGATGTGGATCAAAACGAGGAGATTCTCGCGTATTTCCGTCAATCGGGCGCTGTGTTGGAGCGCGTGCCGTTGCGCGTGCGCGAGCATTTTCCCAATCAACTCCCCACGTTATGGGGCCACACGTGGGCCACCGATGTCGGCGCGCCGACGGTGCAACTTTACCGGGTGCATCGTCCGGGCAAATCGTGATATAGGTTAACAACCACCGCCTTCAGGCGGCGGTTGTTTGGCTATCCCGATGTTACGGAAATTGATTCTCACCCTGGTTGTTCCGCTCTGCCTGCTCTGGGCTTGCATTGTGCTGGCGCCCTTTTTTGGCATCAACGCAACGGCGTTTCGCCCGCTGTTGGACGGCGCCATTTCCCTGACGACCGCCGCGTGGTTCTGGCTGCTGGCGATTGGCCTGGGATGGCGCACGTTCAAATTGCTGCGCGTTTTTGATGACGCGGAAACCGGTTTGCGACCCGCCGTCATCCGTCTTCTTGTCTCAGCCGGTCTCGGATTGGGCTTGATGGCGCTGGTCATGTTCATTGTGGGGACGCAGATTGGAGTGAACGTTCCGGTCCTGTTGGTCACTCTTCTCGTTCTGGTTGTTCTTGTGGGACCCGAATGGTTTGGAATGGCGCGCGAGGCGCGGCGCATCGCCCGGTGCGCCTTCAATCGCAACTGGAAACGCCCGGAAGTTTTTTTCACGCTCGCCGTTCTTGGAATGGCGCTTCTTCAATTGCCGGCGGCGTTGACGCCGACTTTGTATCCGGACACATTGCGGTATCATTTCGGCCTGACGCGTCTGTTCGAGCAGATGGGGCGGATCGCGCCGCTGCCCGATTTTGCGGAGGCGAACGTCTCCTCGAACTGGCAGATGATTTATCTGCCTCAATTGATCCTGGCCGGTGACGGCTGCGCCCAGGTTTTCAACTGGATGACCCTGCCGCTGACTGCAGCCGTGGCGGGGCTGGCTGCCGGCGGCGGGGCGACGGGTGTGGCGGCGGTGACTCTGATCTCGACGCCTTTTCTGCTGGGCGTTGCCGGGCTTGGCAACAACGATTTGGGCGTCACTTTTTTCGCGGCATTGATGTGGCTCGTGATTTCCGAATCTCAAATTCCTGCCCGCAACCAGGCAGGCGGGTCAAATCCCTGCCCGCCGCCAGGCAGACAGGTCAAATCTCAAATCTCAAGATGGCTCCTGGCGGGGATTTTCGGCGGGCTGGCTGTCGGGACAAAATACCCGGCGCTGATGGCAGTGATCGCCGCCATCATGTCGGTTGCCTGGATGCAAGGCTGTGCCGCGCCAAAGGGCTCGCGCGTTGCGATTTTGCGAGTCGTCCTCGTTTTTCTGGCGGGGACGTTTCTCGGCTATGCGCCATGGCTGGCGCGCAACCTGATCTGGACCGGAGACCCGCTTTATCCCGCCCTAAGCCCCTGGCTTCCGTGGTGTGACGACAACGCGCGATGGGTTGCCAGCCATTATGCGCGCGAAATGACCTATTACGGTTCCGGGACAGGGGCATGGTTTGACACGCCGTGGATGCGCGTTCTGCTTGCGCCGTGGAGGTTGAGTGTGGCGGACGGGCATTCCTTTGAAAGCGACGCCGGCGTTCTCTTCTGGTGCGCCGCGCCCATCGTGGCGTGGGCGGCGTGGCGCCAGCCGCGGTTTCGTGAAGTGCGACTCGCCGCCGGGGCAACGCTGATGGGCGTCTTCTTGTGGGCAATCGGCGCCCAGGTCACGCGCTTTCTGGGACCGCATATTCCTGCCGCTGCGATCGCGGTGGGTTTGGCTTGGGATGGTTTGAGCAACCGACTTCGCGCGACGGAAAACCGTCACCAGCGCCGGCTTTGTTGTGCATCGGCGATTGCCCTGGTTGGAATCAATCTTTGGCAAACCCTGACCGCCCTGGCGGGTTTTTCGGATCCGTATCATTTCCTGCTGGAGGGAATGACGCGCCACGAGTACCTGCATCGCCAAAGCGGCCTTTATCGCCTGGCCGACTGGATTTCGCGCGGTGAATACGCCGGCTCAAAAATCCTGCTCCTGGGCGAGGACGGCGTTTATTTCTTCCGGAACCCGGTCCGCATCAGCGGTCCGTTCAATCGGAAATGGATCGTGGAAGAGGCGAAAGCCAGTTCTTCTCCCTCCGATCTCGCGCGACGCTTGAAAACGGCGGGCATCGGTTTGATTTGCGTGAACATGGGCCGGACCAACTCGCTGGACGCGCGATTCCGCTACATGGATTGGGATTCGCTTGACGCGCGACGGCGATTCATCGATTTTATGAAAAACAACACGCGGCTGATTCGGACCGAAGGCCCCATTGGCCTCCATGTTGTCATCGAGTAACCGCTTGCCAACGACGGTTGTCTGAATGGGGGAGATGGCATGGCGGCAGCCAATGGGCATCTTTATGCGATGAAATTTCTCCTTTTGACAAAAAGACATCGCCTTGATCGGGAGCGTTTTGGGAATGACTAATTTAGCCATGGATTTCGCAATAATTATTTTAATCATATTCCCACTGGCTTTCACCGTTGTGTGGGAGTCAAGGCGAAAGTTTAGCGTGCCAATCTTGAGAACACGCCCCCTTTCCAGACCCTCGGTTTGGGATGCTGAGATTCACCAATTGGGCTTTCGGAAACTGGGCGAGTACGAATTTTCGAGTACGCGTGGGGTCACGACTCAATTGGATGCTTATCTGTCGGTCGACTGTCAGACCTGCATTATTGTCGCCGCTGTTTCAACATTTGTTGTGACGAATCGGATGATCGTAATCTCAACACGACTCAGTCCCCAAGCTTCCATTGAGACAAGCAACCGACATGTTCCCAATATCTTTTTCTGGCGGCCACAAAGGGTTTCCATCAGAGCACCCTGGAAAAAGACTGTGGCTGATTTTGTCAGACTTCACCGGGAATTGTGTCGGGCAGCAAATCAATATGGCTATCGGGCCGTTCCAGAAAGCCAAGCTGAATTTTCGGATAGATTCGCTGGCGATATAAAAGAATTTTACGAAGACCAGGTTGACGTCGGTAGGATGAAGATGATTGGCACGGGTGAATACCAGTGTACATTTAAATGGGCGTTGATCGCCGTTCCAATAGTAGCTTGGCATTCCAGTTTTGGACTTATCTTTCGAAATCGTCCACTGAGCGACGATCTAATTGAAGAAAGAGTTCGACGTCATTTTGAAAATCTTTCTCGACAACGCTGAACGGCTCGGGAAAAGGAGACAACGAAATGGGGATTTGACAACCTCCAGTGCTTGGTCTTTTGCGTCCGTCCTCTGATCACTCGCCTTTCCCTTTTTCGTCCGTGTTTGCGGACTGGCTGTTGTCGGCTTCAGCCTGTCCCGCTTTGGCGGTGATGAAGCTGCGCATGGACAAGCGGGTTTCCTGGATATCCAGAAGCATGCTGCGCCTTCATCCGCACGGTTAATTTGCCAGATACGGAATTGTCATTGGTCCCTCGGGCAGTACAGCGATGCGCGCGTTGTCGCCACAACGCGACATGAGATCATTCACGGTTGCGGCGATGTCGGAACACGGGATCAGATGGGCGTTGCGCACGAATTCGGCGGGCAGCGATGAATGCACAAACACGGCTGCCTTCTTCTGAATCAACGCCTGGATTTGCGCCTGCCACTGTTCGGGAAACGAGAATCCCGGCGCGCAGATGAGGTCGAGCAGTTCGTCCGCGGATTTCCCCCGGGCGAGCAGGTCGAAGTACGGCCCGCTGCGTCCCATCGGGTCCCCGCACTCGGCGGCGACGATGATCGCGCCGCCCTTCTTCACAATCCGCGCCGCGGCGGACATGCCCTTGACCGATTGATAGAGATTGAGGTCGAGCGGATAGCCGCTGTTGGTGGTCACGACGATGTCGAATTCCGCGCGCACGGGTTGCATGGCGGTTTCTTTGACGAACGCGCATCCCGCGCGATGCGCCTCGAAGAGATCGCCCGCAAAGACACGCGTGATCTGGCGGGTGTCATTCAGCGTGACGTTGATGAGGAACAGCCGCCCTGCCGCCATGCGCGCGCACTTCAGCATCTCTTCCCAGAGCGGATTGCCGAACGTGACGCCCCACGTGGCATTCGGATGGCCGATCATCTGCGCGTCGTGGTTGCGCATGACGGTTTCCTCACCGGCGAGGCCGGGCATGACCCCCTTCGGTCCGCCGCTGAAGCCCGCGAAGAAATGCGGTTCGATGAAACCGGTGACAATTTGGAGGTCGGCCTCGACGAACCGGCGATTGATCCAAACCTCGTGACCGCGGCGGGTGACGCCGACTTTCGTCAGCGCGGAAGGATTCCGCGAGTCGTGGTTGAGACAACGGTAATTGGCCGCCACCTGCGGGGTAAGCATTTTTCCGAGTTCCTCGGACGACTGCGGGCGATGCGTGCCGAGGCCATTGAGCAGGGTGATGTTTTCGCGCTTCGAGCCCGCGCGCTCCAATGCCTCCAGCAGCCACGGGATGATCCGCTCGTTCGGCGTGGCTCGGGTGATGTCCGAGTGGACGATGCAGATCGCGTCGCCTGGACGCACCATCTTCGCCAGTGGCGGCAACGCGGTTGGATTTGCCAGCGCATGCAGAAACGCGGAACGCTCGTCGAGAAGCCCTTCGACGCGCGTGGGCCGGATCACGGTGACGCGACCGTCAGGCAACTCGACATCAAGCCCCGTCTTGCCGTAGGCGATGTGGACTTTCATGAAGGCAGTGTAGAACGACGGATGCGCGACCGCCAAGCGCAAGTTCAGCGATTCTCATGTCGAAAGGACCGATGCACCGCGCTGTGAACATCAGGATTCGCGTCGCTTCGTGTCCATTCGTGGTTGGAAAATTCTGCGTTCCGCTTTCTCCTGGCCGAGAAATTGGCCGACATGATTCATAGGCGGTTCTCAACCACGAATGAAAAGCCATGAACGCGAATCTGAAAACCTCCCGGATTTTTCTTGCGCGATTCAGGCGGATGGAAGATAAGTAGTTAAGAGGATAAACGATTTGGCGGGGGCATCATGAATTCAACAATTGAAAACGAGGCGGGGCTGCCCAGGCTGGATTTCCGCAGCGGCGAGCCGCTCCTGATTCAAATCGCCCGTTATTATCGCCGGCAAATCCGTGAGGGAACGATCCCGCGCGGAAGTCAGTTGCCGACCTGCCTCCGTCTCGGTCGTTCGCTCGGCCTGGCCGCGCAGACGGTCAACCGCGCCTTTGATCTCCTGGCGCAAGAGGGCCTCGTCCATCGCCGGCGTTCGCTGGGAACCATCGTCGGCCCTCCCGGGAAGGGATGGATGTCAGACTCAACCGCGGCGTCGCATCGCCCGCGTCCCGCCGAGCCTCCCATCTGCATGGTGGTTCGCAGGATGGAAGCCGCGCCCGAAGAACCCAATCTGCTTTTCACGGATTATCTGAACGGCCTGATGGAAGGTTTCAACGCATGGAAACACCGCTTCGAGATTGCTTATCTTCAACCCGATCAACCTGACGTGGATCTCGTCAAGACCCTGGTTGAAACAGGACAGAGCCGGGGTTTCATCAACTTGCTGCTCGCCCCCGACGCCACGGAATATCTGATCCGGAAAGGCGTGCCCATGGTGATGCTCGGCGAAGATCTGAGCGCGCGCGGCGTGGCGAGCGTGACGGCGGATCATGTTCAGGGATATCGCGAGGCATGGGGTTGCGCGCGGGAACTGGGCCATTGGCGCATCGCCTTCTTCGGCCTCGACGACAACAACTTCGCGCAACGACTTCGCGAGTGCGTCGCCGGCGGGGCATTGACGCCACCGGGCTGCAAACCGCGGCAGACGGTGCGCGCGCCTGCCCGCAGCCAGGCAGGCGGTCCCAACCAGGCCGATCCCGATCTGATCTGGCAAACGCTGGTCCGCGCGCTGGGACCGTGGCGCGGCAAACGCAATTGGCCGACACTTTTTTTCGCGCAAAACGATCTGATTGCCAGCCGCCTGATTCGGGCGGTTCAGGAGCATGGCGTCCATGTTCCGCGAGACGTGTCGGTCATCGGTTTCGACGACTCGGCCATCAGCCGGCATTTTCATCCGAGCATCGCCACGCTGGCCAAGCCGCGTTTCAAGATGGGGCTGGCGGCGGCCCAGCTCCTGCTCGACATCCTGGGCAGGCGCCCCGGCAGCCGCGGGCGTCTCCAGGTTTTTCCGGTTCGACTCATGGAACGCGAAAGTCTTTCCGCAAGAAGCGGCAAACCGTGATCAGTAACCAGTGATCAGTTATCAGTTATCAGTGATCAGTTATCAGTATTTCATCATGGACAATTCATCCGCCAAAGGACGGGTTCGAGGTGGCGAACGATTCACGATTCAACCGTGTGGAACAATGGAGTCTTGGAACACTGTACTCAGGTTCACGGTTCAAGGGTTCAGGGT
>JACQHZ010000190.1 GCA_016198745.1 Verrucomicrobiota bacterium | reverse complement strand
GCGGAGCCTCGAAATCCGAATCATCATCTCTGGATGGGCATTATCTATCAGCGTCTCGGTCGGGAGCACGAAGCGATCCGGTGCTTTGACAAGGCTTATGCGCTGGTCGATCTCAAGGGCGTAAACCCTGACCGGCCAAGGAAACGGGAAAGCGATCCGAAGGCCATTGCCGTGGAGTATTTCATGCGGAAAATCGGCAATGCTTCCCACGACATTTTTGGAACCTGCAAGCGGGTCTCCGCGAACCAGTGGGCCATCCCGATTGCGCTGAACTGGAAGGCCTTGCGCGGGCCCGGGCGCGAGTACGACACGGGAATTGCCCTCGATTGCGGCGAACTGTTGATCGACAACCAAGGCCGCGTGGTTGATGACCGGGCGGCCGGCCTCTACGGCGTTGCGCTGCTAAGCCATACCGGCGCGTTTGAGGTGCGGAAGCGGAGCAACGTTTTCACCTGCATCCATCCCCACCAGTACGGCCGCTTGATGATCGCGCGTCTCTTGAAGGCCAGCGGGCTGGATAAAAAGCAGATCAAGGAACGGGGAAATCAGATTCGACGGGAAATAAAAATCGGGAACCGCCGGGTGGTGGTGGAAGACTATGAAAAGTTTTTTGCCTTTCGCATGAATCGCGGCGAGTTTTTCGCCATCCTGGGGTTGAACGAAGAAATGCGCCGGACTTTCATGTCCCTGGACAAACCGTCGGTCGTCATCGCTTTCAATCGCCCGATTGCCGTGTGTCCGTGTGAAGATTCCGACAATCCCGATGAGATTCTGCTCGATCCGGAAATCAACCGACGATTTCGATCTGAATTCAAGCGCCTGGCGGCCGCGATGATTCATCAAAAGGCTTATCCCCTGGAAGAGGCCTGCGAATTTGACTACGAAAAGAGCGCCCCGCTGCCGGCGGTCAAGCCGCTCACGGCGGCGGATTTGGCGCGGGATCGGTTTGAGCATCCGGAATTTGACTCCGACACCGGCCGTCTGGAATTCAAGGCCGCCCGTCCGGAAATCCAGGGATTTATCGAAAGCCAGTATCGGGCGCTGCTGGAATCCATCTGGCCGACGAAGGTCAAGGGCGTTTTCAACGGACGGCCGTTTGAAGGCAGGGTCATGGAAGCGGCGACGAGCCATTACGCCTGCTACTTTCTGCATGATGCCTTCCGGAACACGATGGCGATGAGTTACTTTGACAGCGAACTGGCCAGGGAACTCATGCTGACCATGTTGCGTTACGGCACCGACCATAATGGCGCCTTCCCCAACGGGAAATGCGCGGCCCGTTCGGACGACTGCCAGTACATGCTGCCGGTCTGGGCGCTCTACGACCGCTGCCGGGACCGGGAGTGGCTGGCCGCGATCTACGAAGTCATCGAACAACATGCGGCCTACTGGGAAAAGTACCGCTTCATCAAGGAAGTCGGCCTCTATAGCGGCTCATTTGGTTCGCCGGATTATGACTGGGGCGCACCGGGCGAAGACATCAATGTCTTTTCCGCTGGATTGAACAGCAGCCTTTACCTGTTCAAAATGCTCAAGGCCAGGATGGCGAAGGAACTGGGCCGGAGTGATGCGCGGGATCTTGCGCAGGCGGAAAACATCCGCAGGAAAATCAACGCCCGCATGTGGGACGAGCAACGGGGTTTCTACTTCAATTATGACGCGGCGAAAGGCGCCATCTTTCAGACCGCTTCGCCGGACTGTTTTCTGAAAAGCCGATACTTCTACCGACTTCACAATCTGATTCCATTGTGCTGCGGCGTGCCTGATCCGGAGCGGGCCAAACGGATGACGGGCGTATTGACCGATCCGGCGATCTACGGGCGATTCCGGGGCATCATTGAAACCGTTAGCGGCGCGGGGTGCGATGAGCGGCGGCTGCGCGTCTGGCCATTTTTCAACTGGCTGGTCCTCCAGGGGCTGCGCATGTACGGGCTTCACCAGGAAGCAGATCGGATTTCAACCGATCTCTACAACATGTGCTTCAAGGCATGGTACGTGCACGACGATTTCCCCGAGTGCTTTGACGCCACCCACGGCTACCTGCCGGAGGAAAATCCCAACGTTGGCGGCGTAGGGACTATTTCCGTTCCCTTGCTTTTGGTCCTGGACCGGATCGGCATCTATCATTCCTCGCGGCTGGAAAGTCCTGGTTTGCAAACGCGGCCGGTGAAGGAAAGCGGGATTGGCGATATCTCGTTTCATTGTTGCATCAAAGGGAAGCGTTCGCAGATTGCTTTCCGCGAAGGGCATGGGCTGACGATACACAAAATGTAATTAACAGCCCGAATCCTGTGCGACAATGAATGCTAAATTCCGATTGGCGTGTTTTTTTCCGGTTTTTTCCCTGGCGGCAACTTTAGCCGCGGAGCCGGCGAAGGATGTCAATCTCAGCCTGATGGAGAACAAGGCGATCCCCACCGCCAGCGATTCGATTGATGGAACGTACAATTACCTGGCCGGCATGTTTGCCGACGGGAAAAGCGATACCGCGTGGTGCACGGGCCGCGACCTGCGGGAACACTGGGCCCGGTTGCAATGGCGCAACCTGACGGTGACGGTGAAACGCGTCGAGCTTGATTTTGCGCCGCTGGCCATCGCCTGCACGCCGCCCAAGGATTTTTTCGAACCCGAGACGCCTGTGCAAGCGGGGTGTGCCACGGTGAAGCCTGGGGCGCTGCTGTTGGAGGCTCACGTGGATGGCAAATGGAAGACGATCCACGGATTCGAGACCGCCATTCCATGGCGGGGCGACAAGGCCGTCATCACGCCCAAAGAGCCGTTGGCGAACGTGAAGGAGTTGCGCTTGAAGCTCAAGAGCCGCAAAGCGGACGAGCTTTTCGCGGTGCGCGAGTTGGCCGTCTGGGGCGCGCGTCCGGAGGCCGGCGCGACCGTCAGCCCCAAGTGGAAGGGCCTGTGGCTCTGGGGTGAACTCCATCCCACTATCCCCAATTTCGGTGTGACGAAGCGCTATTTTCGGCGGACTTTCAAAGTGGCGGACCCGGCGCAAATCAAGTCGGCGCGGCTGCTTTTCGCGGCTTACGACCGCGGCCAGGTCTTCCTGAATGGAAAGGAAATCGCGCGCACGGGCTATCCCGGCCGTGGCCTGCGTCCCGAACTGTCCCGCGAGGAAATCGATGTGAAGCTCTTCAATAAAGGCAAGAATCTTCTCGCCATCCTGGGTGAAGACCTGGAGGGGTGGGGGCCGTATGGCGTTCTGGCGGAACTCTGGTTGGAGAAAACGGATGGCGCATTGGAATCGATCTTCACGGAAAGCGACACCTTCCGCGCCAGCGTGTGTGACGAGCCGGGGTGGAACACCTCGACGGCGCCATTCAATCACTGGGCCAAGGCCAACCCGGTGGCTGCAGCCAATGGCGACCCGGAAGGCTTAATGATCGTGGAATACACGCCCCCATATTTCGGCGGCGCCGTCCAGGTGACGTCGGTCACTGTGGAACCCAAAATTCCCCTGCCCGGAGACCGGTTCACGCTGAACGTGACCGTGAAGGCCGATCAGCCGCTCAAGGATGATTATGGTTTGATTGTCAAATACGGCGACGCGGGACCGGTCTGGCCCATCTATATGGATTTCAGTTTGGGCGAAGGTTTCATCCGGCCCGCCGACGCGCTGCCCAAGGGGTTCACGGGAGAGAAGCCGCTCACCTTGACGGGCGTGTGGTCGGATGGCACGCCCGGTCGCCTGCCTTTGAGCCTGCGGCTTTGCAACGCGACCGGCCAGTTGGCGTTGCAACCGGGGCCGGTGGGCGAAATCACGCCGGGCGAACAGCCCGGCTGGTTGCGAATCAGCGTCGGGACGCCGCCCGTCCAGTATGAAAAAAAGGGCTTTCCCGACGCGAAAATCATCAAGGGCGGTCGCCTCGCCATTGATGGCCAGCCCGTGGCCCCGATGATTTTCACCTCTTCGTTGCAAACGCCCGACCGTTATCAGACGTGGCTGACGAGCGGCGTGAAGATTTTCCGCATCGGCCCGGCGCCGGTGCTCTCCATCATTGCCGGCGAAGGCAACGAACAGTCCCAGCGCACGCGCGTCATGCGAATGCTCGACATCCAGGTGGAAGCGATCCACGCCATGAACCCCGATGCGCAATTCCTGCTCATGGTGGACCTCGACGCGCCCAATGACTGGATTCTGGATCATCCGGAGGAACTCATCATGATGCCCAATAACGACCGGGTCATTTCGCTGGACCCGCGCAACAAATTCAACGGTTTCATGCACGAGACGCCCAATTCAACCGCCTATCTGCGCAAGTTGCGGACAGCAATGCTGGAACTGGTGAAAACCCTGGAAGCCCGGCCCTATGCCCACAGCATCCTCGGCATGGCACTCGCTCATGGCCGCGCCGGTGAGAACTATCACGGGGTGGACGTCAATGTTTCGCAGGATGACGACGGCAACTGGGTCATTCCGGATCGCATGACCTGGGTGTGGGGCGACGTCGGCGTGGCGGCGCGGCGCAATTTCCGCGACTGGCTCATCGCCAGGTACAAGACGAAAGAGGAACTCGCCAAGGCCTGGAAGATGGACAAGTTCGATTTTGAAGATGTAGCGGACTACAACAAACTGCTGAACCGGCAGGTCACCGAACGCCTGATGTGGCGCAAGCGGCCCAAGGGACGGTTCATGTTCCGCGACCGCGTGGAGGAGGGCAATTTCTATCACGACTTTGCGCAGCACCAGAATGAAGCCAATACCGAACTGTTCATCGAGGCCGGCCGGGTCATCAAGGAAGCCAGCGGCGGCCGGCTGTTGGTGGGCGGCTACATTGGCTACAACCTGCCCGGCTTGAGCAACTCGCCGCCTTCCGGCGCGCAGCACAGCGGCCACACCGCCATCCGCATGGTTCACGAGAGCCCGCACATGGATTTTCTTCAAAGTCCGCACTATTACCACCTGCGGCGCGCGGGCGACCCGGTCATGCCGATGAGCACGGTGGATTCATTGCGGTTGCACGATAAAATCTGGATGAACGAGTTCGATTCCCGGACCTACCTCAGCCCGATCGATCCCAAGACGTTCAGCGTCAAGGAAACGCTCAACGTGTTCCGCAAGGAATTCGGCTACGCGATCACCAAGGACCAGGGTTGGTGGTGGCTGGAGTTCAACGGCTTGGTGGGATCGCATGGGGCCTCGTGGTTTTCCGATTCGCGGCTGCTGGCCGACGTCCAGGTCATGAAGCGCGTCTATGAGCGCTACTTGACGCTGCCCTACGACGGTCCTCCCGCCGAATGCGCGGTCATTTTCAATGTGGAACAACCCTATTACACCGACGCCTATTCGCCGGCCAACACGGTGGGCAGCGCCGTGGTGAATTTTCTGATTCCAAGGTTGTTCAAGCTCGGACCGCCCTTCGATCTGTACGCGCAGACCGACCTGCCCAAGCTCATCGAAAAAGGCTGGCACAAGCGGTATAAGCTCATGCTTTTCGTCAATTCCTATCAACTCACCAAAGAGGAACGCGCCCTGATCGACACGCACCTCAAACAGGATGGACGGACCCTCGCCTTTTTCTTCGCGCCGGGTTACCAGGGCAACGAAGGCGCCAAGTCCGAACGGTCGCTGGAGGGAATCGAACAAGTAACCGGAATAAAGGGCGTCAACCTGCTGGCGGAACAGCATCTCCTCGGTTTGAACCTCGACGCCGAGCAGCCTTCCTTCAAGGACTGCAAGAGCCGGTCATTCGACGTCCTGCCCTGGTGGGGGCCGGAACAGATCAATAATTACCATCAGGAAATTGGGCCGGTGTTTTACCTGGACGCCGCCAAAGCCAACGGCTGGACGGCCCTGGGCCGGTTGCGATTCGAGAAGGAGGAACAAAAAGACAAGACAGCTCTCGCGTTTCTCAAAGCGGCCAATCACCAGGTTTTCTATTCCGCGCTGCCCGATCTGCCGCTCGAAGCCCTGGCCATGATGGTCAAGGAGAGCGGCGCGCATAGTTACACCTCCAAACCCGGCGTCCTGAGTTGGGCCAACGCGCATTTTCTTTGCGTGCACGCGCCGTCAGAAGAAAAGGGACTCGCGCTGACGGTCAAGGAGCCGGTGAACTGGATCGAGCCTTTCGAGAAAAAGATGTACGGCAAGCAGACCGACCGGGTCACCATCGATCTGGAGCGGGGCGAGACCAGATTTTTCTGCCTTGAAAAAAAGGATGAGTGGAATGAATTTGCAACCGAAATCCAAAGCAAATTCAAAACCTTCAACGTAAAATCCAGAAACGGACACAACAACTGGGGAAAATTGGATCCATCATGCGCGGGAGCGTGGTGGTGATCGGAACTCACAACAAACAACCCTACTTCTCACTCAACAAGGATGGGAAAACCCGCCTCATCTACCTGGGAAAACAGCGTGTCGCACTGGCGCAACGCTATTGCGCCAACTACCAAAAGCTGACCCGTCTGGTGGATGAAATCACCCTTCTCAACATGACGCTGCTTAAAAACCAAACGCATTTTCAACTGGCCATTCGTCCTTCGCAAAACGCCCGACCATGAAAAACAACCCCTTGACCTGCCCGCCTGTCTGTCGGGTCGGCACAGGCAGGCACCCAGGCAGGCAGGTCGACCTCCTGCCTTTTCAATCCGAGTTTCGTCCGGCGCTTCCGACGGTTCATGGTCCCGCCGTGGCGGGATGGATTATCGTCGCTTCGAGGAGTTGCTCAAGCGGATCGATGAAATTTTGCGAAGCAGCGGGCTGGAAAACCTTTTTGTTCGAATGAGTCTGGCCGATTATCACGCCCGGTCGGCGGCAGAAGGGGTATCTGTGGGTGCTGGCCCGTTTGCCGACGGCAGAGGAAAAGAAGCGAGAAATGAAACTGGCGGCCTGAAAAGCCCCACCACTCGGAGAGAAACACAACGAATCAGGCGGAGCTATGCCCATCGCTGGCGTGAGATCGTGCTTTGTGGTGGAGAATCAGGGAAAGT
>JACQHZ010000185.1 GCA_016198745.1 Verrucomicrobiota bacterium | reverse complement strand
TTCCAACCCTTGAACCGTTGAACCGTGAACCTGACAACCTGAGTCGTTACGTTTTGCGTTTTCATCGGTCATTCCTTTTCGTTAAACTGCTGAAGCTGTTCGGCGGGGTCCTTCTGGTCAGACTCCGGTTTTTCAATGAGATCTTTGATGTCGCCCGTTCCCCCCACTTTGAATTGATATTGTTTTTTGTTGCAGAAAATCGTCACGGTATCCTCGCTGATGCTGAGGACTTTGTAATCCACCGTCCCATCCGGCCCCGTGTACTTGGACACGGCGCCCACCTTGAGGTTTTTTCCGCCGTCCAGCAGGGCAATGCCAAATGCAATGGCCTTGACCACAAGTCTGGGGACCACCTCTTTCACCTCCTCGGGTGCTTTAACGATGTTGGTCTGGACGCCAGGAGGGAGAGGGGGGGTGCGGATGTACCCAATCGGACAAAACGGATCGCGCACGCCATACATGGCCGTCTCATGAAACACAGAGATAGGAACCGCGTTGGTGAAGGGAGAGGCCGGCGCAGATGCCGTGGACGTCGGGGCGTTCGTTGCACTCGCCGTCGCGGGCGGAGCGGAAACGGACTCCGCGGCCACGAGTCGGAGAAACCCTTCCCATGGCATGGAAATGAGCACACAAAAAACCGCCAGCGCCGCCCTGCCGAGACAGGCGCCACGAGACAGGATGTCCTTCTGTACTATTAACGTTCGCAATCTTGTTTTCCGGAGAAGATTTCTCTGTTTTTGTAGATGCGATTCTCTGAAGCGCATCCCCCCCCCGGCGCTTCGTCCCGCCGCGGCGGGACGCCGCTACATCATTGGTTGCGGCTACGCCGCGCTGTGTGATATGCGGTTCAGGAGTTCACGGCGACGGACGCGGATGTTGGATGCCCGATCATTTTCACGATGGTGGCATTTCGATTTGAAACCGACGGCGGAAGAAGCGGGGGCGGTTGAGAGGCGTTCATTGAAGAAATTATGTGTGAGGGTTCGGAGGGTTGGCCTGAGTGGACAGGTTATAGACGGTGTTGACGGGAGGACGTGAGTTTATTTCAAACAATCGGCCCAATGGGCGAGGAAAAACTTTTTCTCCGCAGGCATGAAATGCTCCGCTGTTCCCACGATGGGCCGCAGGGTGGTGGTCATTTGCAGGCACACCAGGATAAAGATGAATCCCCACATCCGCAAGTGTTCAAGGTTGGCGGTGGCGCCGGGCAAGCCGGTCTTGAACCAGGCCAGCCCTTTGTAAAGGAAGGCCAAACCGAAATAAGTCCCGATGATCCAGAAGACCAGGTGCAGCGCGCCCATGAACGCAACGGAATGGGTGGATTGCGAGAAAATCCACGCCACCGGCGCAAAACCGATCAACAGGACGGAACTCAGGGCGATGGCGGCGAAGAAAAGGCCGCAGACCGCCGAGGGTTTCACGTCCAGATCGTTCAAACAGGCGAAGATGTACAGGCTCGGAAGACAGATGAATGCGCTGAGCAGCGTCCCACCGGCCACCTTCAGCGCGGCCGCCCACAACTGCTGCCCGCCTGAAAACGTGCCCACGACAATGCCATACACCAGGGTGCAGAGCAGCACGATGCCAAGGAGTGAAACAACCAGCGGCCTTGGTCCGCTACGGTTGAGTTGAAAGATCACACGCTTCGGGTGCTTGAGCAACGATTCCAAGGCCGGAAGCAGAGTGACACCGTCTTCCATCAGCTTGTAATCGTCCGACGTCAACGGCGGCGGCGTCTCTGATGGAAGCCGTGGCGGAATTCCAGATGAATCCACGGGATTCTTGCCCGGGTCTTTTGGTCCTTGTTCGTTCATAAGTGTCCTCTTGTTTGATGGGTTCGCTTGTGTTTCTCGGCAACTGCGACAGGGGCGTCCAACTTCGAATGGAATCGCGGCGCCGATGGTTTTCGACTCGCACGCCCCTGCAAAAACGGGTCACGAGAGCAATTGCTTGATGGTTTGAAAAATATTTTCATAGAAATTTCCGTCGAAAGCATTCGGACGCAAAAACTGCACCTCCAGATAAGGCGAGCCGATGAACGGCCGCAGAATCCATGATACCTGGCTTCCCAGGAAAAGGTTTCCGGCGAGCCACACGAACAGTGTCTTGCGCGAGCGATCTCGATTTCCGCTGAGTTTGGTCAAAAACTGATAAAGCCGCAAATTCGCCATGACTCCCGCATAAGCAATGGCAAACACGTGCGCGAGTTTCGTGAAATGATGCGCTCCCAGCGAACTTGAAGACGCCAGGGGCGGCGTGTTCCAAACGATGAAAAGCGCAACAGGCGTCAACGATCCCAAAACCATCGCAAAGATGGTGAAATTCATCAGGATGGCGAGAGTTGTCTGTCGGAACGAAAGCCCCATTCCAAGCGCCTGAGCCAGCATACCGTTGAGCGCGCCATTTGCCAGCAGGGTCAGAAAAATGAGCAGCGGAAATTTGATTGCCGTGTAAAACGATTGCATCGGGTCGCGCCAGAGGCCGAGTGTCGCGCCATAGAGACCGCAACCGATCAGGATGATGACGCAACAGCAGGACAACCACCCGGAATCTCGTTCCGCGAGCCAAGCTGCCATTTCCTCGGCATTTCCCCGGCAGAGGAGCGCAAGTCGCCGTCTGAAACCTTTGAGGGTGTCGATCATACAGCCGCTTCATATACCTGCACCTTTTGCGTCCATTCGACAAGGCATTGTTCCACCTCATCAATGACATGGTCCGGCGTGGAAGTGCCGGCGGTGATGCCCACCGTCTCGGCGTGATGAAGCCAGGCCGGATTCAAGTCCGCGGCGCTTTGAACGTGAAATGTCCGATCACAAAACCGCCCGCAGGTCTCGGCCAGTTCGCGCGTGTTGTTGCTGCGTGCGCCGCCAATCACCACCACCACATCGCATTGTCGAGCCAGTTCGATGGCCGCGATCTGGCGCAGTTTGGTTGATTGACAAACCGTGTCCGTGAACCGCACCTCGGATTGCGGAAATCGTTGCCGGATCATTTTCACCAGCTGTTCCACGCGCTCCATCGGCTGCGTCGTCTGCGCGGCGATGCCGTAGCGCGGACGCCTGGCCAGGGACAGCACGTCGTCAGCGTCCAGCACAACATCGTATTCCGCCAGGTCGTCGGTCATTCCCCGGACCTCGACATGATCGCGTTTGCCGATGATCACGGGGTGAAAACCGTCCCGCACAAGCTGCCGGATCGCGTCGTGCGCGAATTGAACGAGCGGGCACGTGGCCTCCGTCACCTGAAAACCGCGTTCCTTCACCCAACGGCGGGTTCGCTCGGATGCGCCGTGGGCGGTGATCATGACGCTCAGTGTGGCGACCGCTTCGAGGCGGGTTTGAATCTCAACGCCTCGTTTTCGGAGGTCGGCATTGACGGTTTCGTTGTGAACCAGCTCGCCGAGGATGGTGACCGGTTCGCGGGCGGATTGGCGGAGCGCAAGCGCGATGGCGTCGCGCACGCCGAAGCACATTCCCAGATGTCTGGCGCGGATGATTTTCATGATGATACTCCTTAAACAAAGTTCTTTATATTGCAAAGATGATGACAAGGGGCTGCGGCGATTGGAATGGCGATCAGGCGACGCGGTTTTGGCGGACGATCTGGGCGAGCAGGTTGATGTACGTCTCAAACGCCTTCCTGCCCGCGTGGGTGAGGGCGCAGGTGGTGAGCGGCTTGCGATTTTGGAAGGTTTTGGTTACGCCCACATAGCCGGCCTCCTGAAGGGTGCGAATGTGGACACTCAGGTTGCCGTCGGTCATCGAGAGCGCGTTGCGGATTTCGGTGAAGGAAAGCTCCGGCGTTGCCGCCAGAAGCGACATGATGGCCATCCGTCCTTTTTCGTGGATGACGCGATCGAGGTTTTGAAATGTTTCCGGGTTCACGTCTCATTCGTTTTCTGTTCGGTGAAGTAAAGATACACTCCATACGCCAAATGCAGGCCGCCGAAGAAAAAGCCCATCACAAAATGAGGGAAAAGATCGTCAATCTCCATTTGGAGGGTCAAAGGGAGATTCAGAAAACCAGTGAGAACGAAAAAACTGGAAAACGCAGCCCCTCCAAAAACAAAAAACCATCCCAACCACTTGATGCCACGCTGCATGAAAAAACCGGCCGTGTGAATCGCGCAACCGTAAATCATGACCCACGACAACGTCAGAACGGTTAAAAGCCATTGGTCGTAATAAATGAACAATGCTCCAAGAAACATTCCGGTGGAAAAGCACGGCGTCAATGCTTCGACAACGCGCCGCGTGGGGATGGACCACAAAGCCTCGTGATCCTTAAGCGCCTGACGCCGCACCTGAAGGAATGCCAAACCGACGACCACAATGGCGACGCACATCCAGTAGCCAACGAAGCTTGCGCTGGAACTGAAGTCAACGGATGCGCTGACGACAGCGGAACCGATGCCAATTGAACCGGCCATGAGCATGATGGGGGCAAGGGCGTGGCGGTAAACGGCGGACCGCTCCATGAGGGTTCGAATGACCTGCAGGTTTTCTTCAGCCCAGTTCGGATTCATGATTTCACTTTGCAACACAAAGTAATAAACGTCAACTCTTTTTTTTGATTTTTTTTCAACGGCGCCAGCCGCGTCACCGACGGGGCAAGTGGCGTCCCGGAAATACAGGATTTGACGCACAACGATTTATAGGCTGTCTGTTGGGCATGAAGATGATTGCATCGCGTCAATTGGCGGCACGCCCCGGTCAGGTGTGGGGGTTGCTGGAGAAGGAGGGGAGTGTGGTCATCACCAAGGACGGCAAACCACGCGGTCTGCTGCTCCCCACGGCGGATGAAACGCTGGTGGAGGACATTCAATGCCAGATTCAGGCGCGGGCGCAGCGGGCGGTGAGCCAAATGCACCGGGAGGCGGCTCGCCGCGGACTGGATCGTCTCACCATGTCGGAGATTGACGCTGAGATTGCGGCGGCGCGTCGTTGTCGGACCTGGCGATGCGCCGCATGAAGACGCCAAGCTGGGTCTTTGACACCAAGATGAGAACGGCGGGCGTCGAAAACGCTTGCAGAGGCGGGGCTTGCCGCGTTTGATACCTTGTGTGAGCCTGTTGGAAATTCAGAATTTGAAGGTGGAGTACGCGCGCCCCGACGGATCGCGATTCACGGTGTTGCACATTCCCGGGTTCAGGTTGGAAGGGGGGGCGCAAGTGTGCATCCGGGGACGAAGCGGTTCCGGCAAGACCACGCTCTTGAATGTCATTTCAGGGATCAAGACGCCGAGCGCAGGAACGGTGAAGCTCGACGGAAAGGACCTGGGTTCTCTGGGAGAGGCCGCGCGCGACATCCTGCGGGGACAGGCGATCGGGTTTGTGTTTCAAACGTTCAATTTATTGGCCGGCTTCACGGCGTTGGAGAATGTGATTCTGGGATCGGTCTTCGCGGGCGATCCGGATGAAGAGACTTCCAGCGTGCGGCGTCGGGCGCTTGAATTGCTGCAAAAGGTCGGATTGACGGAACGCGCGCATCACCGCCCGCGAACGCTCTCCTCCGGCGAGCAGCAGCGCGTGGCCATCGCGCGTGCGCTGATCAACCGTCCCAAGCTGATCCTTGCCGACGAGCCTACGGGCAGTCTCGACGAGAAAAACAGCGGCGAGGTGCTCGACCTGATGGCGCGGCTGGGGTTGGAGTTGCGGGCGGCCTTGCTGCTGGTGACCCATGATCCCGCCGTGATGTCGCGTTTTGTGAAGGTGGTGGACTTGAAGGAGCTGAATCGCATCGTATGACGCTTGCCCGGATCATTCTGAACAATGCGCGCCAGCGCCTGCTTTCCACCGCGCTCACCAGTTTGAGCGTGGCGGTGGGGGTGGCGTTGATCATTGCGATCCTGACGATCAAGCTGGTTTCGCAGGAACGCCTGCGCGTTGGCTATTCGGGGTTCGACCTGGTGATTGGCGCCAAGGGCAGCCCGTTGCAATTGGTGTTGAACGTGGTCTATCACCTGGACACTTCGCCCGGCAACATTCCCTTTTCGCTTTACGAAAAGCTGGCGAAGGATTCGCGCGTGAAGTTCGCGGTTCCTTTTTCCGTGGGCGACAGCTTCCAGGGTTTCCGCGTGGTCGGCACCACCGATGCCTTCCTGAAAAACTTCGAGCCGCGTCCAAATCAGCCGTTCGAGCTGGCGAACGGCCGCATTTTCCGGTTCGACGATGCGGAATTGCGCGAGGCGATGCGCGCGGCAGTGGAACGCGGCCGAAAGGGACCCGCGTCATCTTCCCACGACGCCGCACGCGCGGGCCACGGCGAAAAAGAGCGCCATCGCGTCATCCATTATGAAGCAGTTCTTGGATCGGCGGCGGCCGAGGAGACCGGATTGAAAACGGGCCAACCCTTTGTGGCGGCCCACGGGATTCAGGAGTCCGTGGAGAGCGGCAAACATGAGGAATCGCCCTGGATGGTGGTGGGCATTCTCAAGCCGACGGGCACGCCGGCGGACCGGGCGATCTACATCAATCTCGACAGTTTTTATCATATCGAGGGACACGTGATTGAGGAATCGAAACCGTTGGCCGGCAAAGCCGATTCAAGCGGTGGCGGCGAAAAGAAAGGGGCGGCGCCGGAGGCGGGACAAATTTCGGCGCTGGCATTGAAATTGCGGACGCCGTTCGCGGTGTTCGGATTGCGCAAGCAGATCAATGAGGCGGAGAATGCTCAGGCGGCCATTCCGGCCGAGGAAATCCGCAAGCTCCTGGCCATTGTCGGAAACGTGGACCGGATTCTTCTCGCACAAGCGGTATTGATTGTGGTCGTTTCCGGAATCGGCGCTGGTCTCGCGATGTTCAATTCGATGAACGAACGGCGTCGCGACATTGCGGTGATGCGCGCCCTGGGCGCGCGGCGCCGGGCCATTGTCGCCATCGTGGTGGGGGAGGCGGCGTTGATCGCGGGGATCGGCGGCGTGATGGGAGTGGCCCTCGGCCACGGGGCGATCCAGGTCGCGGCGCCCGCGGTGCGGGCGGCGATTGGTTTTGCGATCGCCGGTTCGACCTTCCATTTCTTCGAGGTGTTCGTTGTTTTCGGAGTCCTGCTGGTGGGCGTCCTTGCGGGGATTGGCCCCGCCGTTTCGGCGTATCGCACCGACGTCTCCACCAACCTTTCGCCCAACGCCTGACCGCTGGACGCGTTGGGTTCGCGTGTTTTGGTCCGGTGGGAATTTGATGGATATTGGCATCCCGGATTGCTACTCCCTTTTTGATCGTCAGTTTGGCCCTTTGGATATGCTTTTCTCGAAGCTGTCGAACTGTTCCATTCCCAACCATCCTCAGCCATGATCTCCCGCAAATCCTCAAAGAAATCGCAACGTCCCGCTTCGCGAACGCGAAAGCGCGAATCAACCCGTCATCCGCCGACCCAAACGCAAGCCCAAACGCGAGTTGCGTCGTCGAAGTATCGGATCGGTTTCGGGCACATTGAAATCGGCAAGACCGCGCGGCGACACCTGGAAGAGGCCCTGCGGCGAAACTGGGTTTCGGAAGGAGCGAATGTCCGGAAATTCGAGGAGGGTTTTGCGCGGAAATTCGGATACCGGGCGAGCGTGGCGACCAGTTCCGGCACCGACGCCGGCATCGTAGCCTGCGCCGCATTGCTGGAAAAGGGCGCGCCAGAAGGCGTCGCCGGGGCAGGCGCACAACGGGGCGACGAGGTGATCACTCCCGCGCTGGCCTTTGTGTCGACCGCCAACTGCATTCTCGCGGGCGGCCTCAACCCGAAGTTTGTGGATGTGGAACTGGAAACGCTGAACCTCGATCCATCGAAAATCGAGGAGGCCATCGGCCCGAAGACTCGCGCGATCCAGGTGGTTCACACCATGGGCCGTCCGTGCAAGATGGATCCCATCATGAAAATCGCCCGCCGCCATCATCTGACGGTGATCGAGGATTGTTGCGAGGCGCACGGCGCCACGCTCAAAGGCAAGGTCGTCGGCTCATTCGGCGCGATGGGGTTGTTCAGCTTTTATGCCGCGCACATGATCTGCAGCGGCGAAGGCGGCATGATCAGCGCCAACGATCCTGAATGGGAGGCCTTGTGCCGCTCCATCCGCAGCCACGGACGGCGCGGCGGCCAACTCTATTTTCATTTTGACCGCGTGGGGTTCAATTCCAAAATGAACGACCTGGAGGCCGCCGTTGGTCTTGAAGGTTTGGAGATGTTTGATTGGACCTTCAACACGCGACGCCGGTATCTGGCGCGGTTGCACGAGCTTCTGGTGCCGTTGGAAGATCGGCTGATCCTATATCGGGACGGCCCCGGTGAAGTGATCTGTCCTCACGCCTATCCGATTGTCATGCGCGATCCAAACCGGCCCATCGCGGAATTATACCAATTCCTCGAAGACCGGGGCATTCAATGCAAGACGCTTTTTGGAAGCCTCCCCACGCAACATCGCGCCTTTGAGTTCATGCGCATCCCGAAAGGAAGCTTTCCCATCGCGGAACGCGTCGGGAACACCGGCCTTCATTTTGGGGTCCATCAATACCTCAAGGACGACGACATCACGTTTGTGGCAGAGGCCATCAAGTTGTATTTCAAGGAAAAGAGTGGGGCGCGAATTTGAAGCCAGCGCCTTTTCCAGCAGCGTTTCCCGTTCGGCAGCCGGTTTGTCGTGTTCGCCGCTGATGACACCATCTTCAATTGCGTGCACCGCGATTTTCCCGTTCACGGCAGCTCGGGGTTCGACGGGACGTACCACTGCAGCCGACGGCTGGTCATCATGAGAATCACCACGTCGGGTTTGGGGTTGCGGATGTGCTTTGCCTCGAACTCGTACTGCCATAGAAACTCGCAGCGGCGGAAATGTTCGGCGAGAAATGGAACGAGCGCTGATCCAAACGAATCGCGCAGAATGACGGCCCGCGGCAGCCGGTCGTCCTCAACCTCCGTGACAATCCGTCCGCAGTTCCACTTCGGGTCAAGGCGAGGCGGCTGATCCACCTCGGTGACGCGGAACCGCTGCGGAACGCGCGGAACGAGTTGGCAGTTTTGTTCGTGGACGATGTCCTCGAGGCCCATCATCACGGCCAGGTCCCAGCCTGGGCTTTCGATTTCACGAAGGGTAAAATCTCCCAACCGCCGGGGCCGCAGTTGGGGGAACCATTGCCCAAGTTTGCTGATGATTTCGCGATAGCCAACATAGGCCCCGGCGTCGTTCCAATGGCTGTCCGTGCGATGATAAATGCGTCCGTCCCGCTTGGTTCTCTCCAAGTCCGATTTGAGGACCACGAACGGAATGTTGGTGTTCCTGGTCAGGTAGTCGGCCAGTTCCTCGATGCGGAAAGACCCGTCGCGCCGTTTGATGCCCACGGGAAGGAACTCCGGATAGATGAGTGCCTTGTCGCAGGTCAGCACGATGAGAAACCGGATGCCGCGTTTGGCCAGCCATGCCTGGCGTTCTTCGAACACGCTTTTCCATCGCGCCAACTCCGGTTGCGTGAACGGCTTCAGCGAGCGGTAGTCCTCCAGGCTGTAATCGTCGGCGTAGTAAAGCCATCCTTGGCGGCCGACGAGCACGCAACGGCTCGGGGAGAGATGAAACAAACCGTGCTTCACCAGCGCGTGGGCGCGGATGAACGCGGACCGGAAGCCGAAATTGTCGCGGTAGTATGCCGAGAATCTGTCTGGATATTGCCAAAGCGAATTCCACGACGCCGGGGCGGGAGGCAGCGGAGTCAACTTCCGCTTCTCGCCTTCCGCGATGCCGGCGGATGACGAAGCGAGCATCAATTTCGCCAACGGCAACCACAGTACGACCATGAAGATCGCGATCAGCAGCAAATCCATCAGACCAGATCGTAACTTGTTCGGTTCGGTCGTCATTTTCAGAACTGGGTGTAGATGAACGGCGTGTAGGTGCTTGCCGCGACCACAAAAATCGAGGCTGCCAGGACCAGCGCCAAAAAAACCAGCGTTCCTGCCTCGCAGATTCCATGCGTGACGCACGGTGGTGACATCTGGTCCGCACGCGTGGTCCACCACCGCCGCAGGGCAGGGACGGTCGGGATGGAGCCGACGACGGCCGCGATGAGCGCGATGGCGACCTGTGGGTTCAGATACGCAACCACGTCATCCTGCACGCCGGTTGGCGAGGAAAGCCCGGCGAGGGCCCAGAGGTAGCCGAATGCCTGCGCCAATGTTTCGGACCGGAAGAACACCCAACTGACCATCAGCACCAGCAGGAAATACCCATGGCGCAGTGGTCGCCAGAGACTACCCTGCAGTTCCTCCCAACCCAGCCGCTCGATGATCAGAAACACTCCTTGAAACAGACCCCACACGATGAATGTCCACCGAGCGCCGTGCCACAGTCCGCACAACAGAAACACGATGCCGAGGTTGAGGTAGCCGCGCCACGGCGCGCAACGGTTGCCTCCCAGCGGGAAGTACAGGTAGTCGCGCAACCAGGAAGACAACGTGATATGCCACCGTCGCCAGAACTCCCGCACGGTGGTGGCAACGTAGGGGTAATTGAAGTTTTCGGGAAAACGGAAGCCGAACATGTTTCCGAGCGCAATCGCCATGTCGGTGTAACCGCAGAAATCGAAGTAGATCTGCGCGGTGTAACAAACGATTCCCAGCCAGGCCACCGCCGGCCGCAGTTCGACGGCCGGAATGGCAAAAATGCGGTCAGCCACGTCGGCAACGGCGCCGGCAATCAACACCTTCTTGCCGAGCCCGATGATGAACCGCCGCACCGCCGCCGCAAACTGCTTCCGCTCGAGCGTGCGCCGGGCGAGATCATTCGCAACGTCGCATGGACGCACGATCGGCCCCGCAAGGATCCGGGAAAAAAACAGCAGATGCAGGGTGCCCTGAATGGGGTTGCGAATTGCTGCCGCGCTGCCGCCGTACACCTCCACAAGATAAGCGATGGCGACGAAGGTG
>JACQHZ010000189.1 GCA_016198745.1 Verrucomicrobiota bacterium | reverse complement strand
GGGATGCAGCGGCGTCCCGCCGCTGCGGGACGAAGCGCCGTCTGCAAACGGACCTGCGCTTCATATAAGCGCAGCGGCAACAACAGAGAAATCTTCTCCGGAAAACCAGATTGCGAACGGTAGTAGTACAGAGAACACGGAGAAATCGAAAGAGCAGAACTTGCGGAATACGCGCTGCCCATCTACCACCCCGCCCACATGGGTGGTCAAACGGCCGGCGCGTATTTCGCAATCCTCGTTTTGCCATTCTTCCCTCCGTGTCCTCTGTGGTTAACTTCCCCATCTCATTGTTTGCGGCTCTGCCGCGCTGGGTCCTCTCGTGCGCTCAATTTCATGCGGCCGCCCGCAGGTGCGCTTATGACAAATCATCGTCATTATATTTCGCCGGCGGCAATCCGGGTCAGGGCGAAGGGCCGGTCTTCAAACGCTGCTGCCGCGAATCGTTGAATTCTCCGACCTTCTTCTCCAGATAGTTGAAGTTGATGTTGGTGAGGTCCCGCGCCGAACTCACGTCCGAGGGATTCCGCAAGGTCAGCGTCAGCCGCCCTTTTTGCATTGCGAAGACAAGCATCTCCGCCTCCTTGGGCGTCACCAGCAACGTCACCGTTGAATAAGAAACAGCGCGGCGCTGGCCCCCTCCCCGCATGGCGACATCCATGAGCGTCCGCGCGGTGTCCTTTCCGGTTGCCAGGATCGTGACATTTTGCAGGATGGTGAGCGTGACGGTGTCCAGTTGCGGATCGCCTCTTGAGGTTGGAAACGTGAATGTTCCCAGGATGTCCACATGATCGTTCGGCTCGATGAGACCGGTGACCGAGGAGGTCATATCCACGGGAATCGAAACCGCCCGTTCATTTTCGTTGACCATGGCCGCCAGGTTGCCGCCCTTTTGTTCGTCCCCCACAATGTCGGACCATAGGAGTGGAGCCTTGATGCTGACCGTGTTTTTGAGCTTCCGGCCCATGACCATTTCCATCTGTTCCGGCGTGATATTGCGGCTGCTGATGGATTTTTTGCTGACCTCCCTCTTGCCGAGGTCGCCGGGTTTGATCTCGGTGCCGATCGCAAGCTCCTTCGCAGCGGCGACCACATAGACCATCTCGTATTGTTTGGCCAGCCGACTGCGCACGTTGTTGATGTGGAGTTGCATGAGGAGCATGGCGGCCACTCCGCAAACGATGGCGATCACAAGGATGAGTTTTTCTTTCATGGGGGAAATCAGGCGCAGGATTGCGGGATGCTACGGCGTTTTGCAAAGCAAAGTGACCAGTGTTTGGTTTGCAGTTGGTCCGGGCATTGCCTCCAACCAGCATGTCTTACCCTTTTTATGCAAAACTGCAAATCCAGAATCTGCCATTTCCGTCACGGTCTCTCCGGTCAGCGGTTCCACATCCCAACCGTCATCCGCCATCTTGTCCCGGCATGACTGGAACGCGCGGTTCGCCTGGGTGTTGGGCAGAAGGATGTGCGCGAAGACGAATTCTGCGTCCGCATGCTCGATCACCAGTTGCGGCCGTTGCATGGGATCCAGGACCGGAAGCGATTTCGGCCACGGGACCTCGCGCGAACGGGCATCGGCGAAGAGCCCCGAACTGCCCTTGAGCACAAACACCATGCATGAGTTCTCGGACCCCGCGGAGGAAATCAGGAATCGCTGTTCGGAGTCGCCGCGGCCCACCGCTCCCACCACCGCGCCCTGCAAAGCGCGATGACGGGACTCCCGCTCGCCCTCTTTTCCGGTTGCGCCGAGCATGCGAAACGTGTCGGCCACGGAAACTGACCCCGCCAGGATTCGCATCTCCGCCGTCCGTCCGTTGATTCGGAACCGGCCCGAATAAATTTCGCGGGCGCCGAAAGATTCCGGATGCTCAAGGCTGGCGGTCCCGGCCGGCCTGGTGGTGAAGACGCGCCCGTGCGCGGGCAAAATCGCGGCCATCCAGACCGTCGCGCCCAGCGCGAGTTCCGGCCAAAACGGAGAAGGAAACAAACAGGACAACCCTTTTCGCATCAGCCCCATGAATCGCGCAAATTTCAGATCAAATCAAGCCCCAACGCAGCGCGGCAGAACCGCAACCAAACAATATAGCCGCGAAAGAACGCAAAGATCGCAAAGAATGAGACGCCTTTGCGGTCTTTGCGATCTTTTGCGGCCAAGAATTCTTGCCGGGAAAACAAGATTCACAGTTGAAATCAGTTGTAGTCTTCATGCGAACCGATCCACGTCCAAACGAATGTTTCGTCGTCGCGCCAATTTGCCCCTTCCCTTCTTTTCCCGCTGAATCAATAGCTGATCGTCACGCCGAGATGCCCGCGCGAATTGCGGCGGCCGTCGGATTGGCCGGAATCCACCAACTGAAATCCGTAATCAAAACGCACCGACAAATACGGATTGATCACGTAACGAATGCCCGGTCCCGCCGATGAAAGAATCACGTGAGGATCCTCTCCGGCAAGCAGACTGTGGTTCTCGGCAACCCCGTAATCCCAGAAACCAAAAAACTGAAACCGATCGCCGATCCCTTTCACTCCCAGAACCTCGCCAAAGCTGATCGGCGGCAGCCTTAACTCGTTGGTGACACGCCAGGCATTGTCGCCGTTGGCCTCGCGTTCTTCATAACCACGAATGGTTGAATAACCGCCCAGTCCAAACTGCTCGCTCCCCAGAAGGTTGGAATCCGAAATCTGCGCTTCCCCGATGACAGCCCATGTGAAATCGGCCGGCAGGCTTGTCGTGCGCTGAAGCGAGAATTTGGCATACGAATAACTCGCGCGCGACATGGCGCGCGCAGCCCGATACGACAAGTCATTGTTGTGCTCGGTCAGGTAGCCCGGACTCCAATAGCCCTCCACGCCCAGAGAAGTGCCGCCCCAGTCATCCCGGTAACCGGGATTGTAACCGATCATGAACTCATCCACGTCCGCCACGCGGTTGAAGACGTTCACCCCGCCAAAATCGAGGTTGTTGTTGCTCTGCTTGAAATCAAAACCGGAAGAGACATGGTGCGAGTAGGCGCCGAAAGTTGGGAGCGGCACGAGGTATCGCGTGCCCACCTGCCAGCTTTTGCCAAGCAACGAAAAAGCATTGTTGCCCAGGTCCGAGTCGCTCTCGGAATAGTTGCCGAACCAAAGCCATTGATGACGCCACGGCAGCAGCATCCGGTAACTGCCGGAATGCGAAACCAACATCGGTTCCTTTTCCCGATTCAGCCCGGCAACGGGGGATGGCCCCTTGAACGCATCGCTGCTGCCGGTGAATTGGTAACTCATCTGATGCCCCAAACCGAAGGCATCGCCCCAGTTGAAACCGGTGTACCAGCGTTCGTCACCCGTGGCATCGGTGCCGGTGTCCTCGTAACCCGCGTAAAAACGCACCGGAAAACGATCCTGAACACGAAGGGTGAGATCGGTGTCGCCCAGCTTTTCACCGCGACTATAGACGAGATCGGCGGTGCGAAACGAGTTCTCGTTGATCCAATTCATGTCAGACATGACCGCGCTCCTTGAAATCGGGTCCCCTTTTGCAAGTCGGATTTCATCCAGAAACGCAGCGTCGCCAAACCAGCGGTTCCCCTCGACTTTCACATCGCCGAGTTTTCCTTCAAGAACGAGAATCTGAACCACGCCTGTTTCAACAGCTTGTTCGGGAACCGCCACATCCACCACGGGCCGATCATGTTCGCGGAAAAAGAGGACCGTCTTGCGCGTGATCGCATCGAGCATTTTCATCGTCATGGGATGGTCAAGATACGGCTTGAGACGATCTTCAAACGCAGGATTAGCAAGCATGGGAACCTCCCTGGCGTCAATCCCCTGGCCCTTGGCGCCCGCCTTGATGACGGCCTCGGGGCTGGAAACGAACCGAATCCCGTCGAGTTTCGGAATCACGACGCGATCATCGCCGGTGCCTTCTTGCAAGGGTTGTTCACCGATGATTTTCCCGGTCTTTTCCGGTTTCATCTCCTTGGGCGCGGTCTGTCCGTACCGGTCGGCGGCGCTCACGCCGCCGGCCAGAATCAGGAACGCCAGGACCGCGCTCCACGCTTCTTTATGAGCAAGGTTCATTTCTCAGGTTGTTCAGGCTGAATGGTTTTCATTGCTCCGGTGTTGATCCGGCCACCGGCTTGCCATCGGCATCGAGGTACTGGAGGTTGGCCTTCTCATTCTCGGAGAAGTTCCGATAGGACGAGGAGCGAACCAGAGTATGGTCCAGCGCATCCGGGCGTTCGTTGGCATCGAACATCTCGCGGTAGATCACGTGAAACCCGCCCTCCTGCAGCAAGCTGGCCTCCATGAAACGCGTTCCCGCAACCGCCATCACCGTTCCGTCCCGGACCCCGCCAACCGGCGCCGCGTTCGGCGGCGGCGTATTCACCGCGAGCAAGGTTGCGCTCAAAGTCAAAGTTCCTTCGTTCATCAGGACGGGGTCCGCGCTGGTCGGATTATCGAGAGTGCCCTGAAGCTGGCTCTCCACGCCGAACAGACTGGGCTGAGTATTGATGACCAGGGTTTGACGATCCCCGACGAGGAGCACCGCCACTCCGCCTGAAAGCAACGGAACGCCATCGATGACATCAACCGGGAACGACAAACTCCCCATCTCCATTGCAAAACTTTCCCGATAGACGAACCCGTTGCCTGCAAAACGCGGCGCATCAGGATAACTTTTCAAGAAATCCTCCGAACCGGATAGACCGCCTTTTTGAATGGTCATAGGCGATTTGCTGTAGGCCAACCATCTCCCGGTCCCCACCGCCAAGGCCGTCCCGCCGGCAAAGTTCAGAAAATCGGCATCCGTCACGAGCGTCACGTTGCCAGCGCCGGAAGCTGCAACCGACGATCCCGCATTCAGAAGGAATGGACCGCCGCTGGTGATGATCAGCGCATCGCTGCCATGCGCGCCGACTGCGCCGGCAACGAGCAACCCGCCGGCCCGGTCCTTGAGCGTGAAAGCACCGCCGCGGGTCACGTTCCCGAGCGTCGCGATTTCGTTGGCCTCATTGTCGAGGGTGATGGCCCCGGTGGCGCTCGCGGCAAGCTTGCCGCCGACCTTCAGGATGCCGGCGCTGCCCGTGATGTTTCCACCCGTTGTGGCCAGAGTAATATCATTCAAGCCAACGTCAATTGTGCCGGTGAGAGTCAGATTGCCGCCGGCAGTGACACCGAGATTGCCGCTTCCATAGATGTTTCCGAGGGTGATCGCGTTCACATCCACCAGTGTCACCGCCTTGCCGTTTGCGACCGCCACGGTCGCAAAATTGTTGCCAGCCGAATTCAGGATGATGTTATTGGCGGCGCCCACCGCCAAGGTCGTTGTCCCGGTCACCGCCAAATTACCGCTGTCGGTGATCGCGCCGTTGCCGGTCACGCTCAACGTCCCGCTGATCGTGGATGCGCCCAGGTCCATCGCGTTGGCATCCACCAGCGTCACATTATTGCCGCTTGCCACCGCAACGGCGGCAAAATCGTTGGCCGCCGCGTCCAACGTGATGTTATTGGCGACACCCGCCGCCAGGGTTGTTGTTCCGCTGATGCGCTGCGCCCCGCTGTCGGTGATCCCAGCCGCTGTCACGTTGAGGTTGCCGGTCAACGTCAGTGCGCCAAGATCCAGCGCAGTTGAATCTGCCAGCGTTACATTCGCCAAACCACCGGCCCCGGCAAATGCCACCGTCCCCGTGAACGTGTTGCCGTTGTCCAATGTGATAGAAGCGCCCGCCGCATTCGCCGTGAAGGTCGAGTTCCCAGTCACCGAGATTGCCCCCGAATCGGTGATATTCCCGGCCGTCGCCGTCACCGAAAGATTCCCGCTCACCGTGGATGCGCCCAGGTCAATGGCGTTGGCATCCACCAGTGTTACGTTGTTGCCGCTTGCTACCGCAACGAGGGCAAAATCGTTGGCCGCAGCGTCCAACGTGATGTTATTGGCGACACCCGCCGCCAGCGTGGTCGCTCCCGAGACCGAGAGGTTGCCGCTATCCGTAATCGCGCCATTGGCCGTCACACTCAACGCCCCGCTGACTGTCGAAGCGCCAAGGTCGAGCGCACCCGTGTCATTGAGCGTCACGTTATTGCCCGAAGTCACCGAAACGGTGCCAAAATTGTTCGCAGCGTCCAACGTGATGTTATTGGCGGCGCCCGCCGCCAATGTGGTCGCTCCCGCGACCGATAAGTTGCCGCTATCCGTTATTGCACCGTTGGCCGTCACACTCAGTGTCCCACTCACCGTCGCTGCCCCCAGATCCACTGCGCTCGTGTCATTGATCGTCACGTTGTTGGCCGAGACCACCGACACAGCCCCGCCGAAATTGTTGGCCGCATCCAGCGTGACATTGTTGGCGGCGCCGGCTGTCAAGCTGGTGGTTCCCGTAATTGCCAGCGCCCCGCTGTCCGTAACGGCGCCCGCCGCCGTGATCGCCAAATTGCCGCTCACCGTCGAAGCGCCCAGATCAATCGCGCCGGTGTCGTTCAGGGTCACGTTGTTGGCCGATACCACCGTCACCGCCCCGCCAAAGTTGTTGGCCGCGTCCAGCGTGATGTTGTTGGCCGCGCCGGCCGTCAACGACGTCGTCCCGGTGATCGCCCGCGCGCCGGAATCAGTGACGGCGCCCGCCGCCGTAATCGTCAGATTGCCGCTCACCGTTGAAGCGCCCAGATCAATCGCGCCGGTGTCGTTCAGGGTCACGTTGTTGCCCGACACAACCGACACCGCGC
Source organism: Verrucomicrobiota bacterium (assembly GCA_016198745.1). GTDB lineage: Bacteria > Verrucomicrobiota > Verrucomicrobiia > JABWAM01 > JABWAM01 > JACQHZ01. The sequence goes on along the minus strand of JACQHZ010000189.1, from coordinate 246 downwards.
CGACAAAGTTGTTGGCCGCGTCCAGTGTGATGTTGTTGGCCGCGCCCGCCGTCAACGAAGTCGTCCCGGTAATCGCCAGCGCACCGGAATCAGTGACGGCGCCCGCCGCCGTAATCACTAAATTGCCGCTCACCGTTGAAGCGCCCATATCAATCGCGCCGGTGTCGTTCAGGGTCACGTTGTTGCCCGACACAACCGACACCGCGCCGCCGAAGTTGTTGGCCGCGTCCAGTGTGATGTTGTTGG
>JACQHZ010000171.1 GCA_016198745.1 Verrucomicrobiota bacterium | reverse complement strand
TGCGCCTGGGTTTTGTTTGCCGTCGCCTTGTTTTCCAAGGCGACGGGGGTGACGCTGCCGCTGGTCTGGTTGCTGTTGGATTTTTATCCGCTTCGACGGTTCTCCCTGGCGCGGCATGACCTGCGCGTTCTCGGCCGCTGCGTCCTGGAAAAGGCGCCATTCCTACTGATCTCGCTGGTCGTGGGGCTGATCGCCATCTGGGGTCAAACGCGGCATGGCGCAATGATCAGTTTGCAGCGGTATCCCTGGGACATCCGCATTGTGAACGCCTTTGGCGTCATCGTCGCTTATGTCCAAAAGACCGGCCTGCCCTGGCCGCTCTCGCCTCTCTACGGCGCTCCGCCGCGCGTTGTTTCGTGGTTGGATTCCGCGGTTGCACTGAGTGTCGCATGGGGTTGTCTCATTTCGTTTTATTCCATCTGGATGGTCCGACGCCGGCCCGCCATCACGGCGGCATGGTGGAGTTTCGGGATCATGATCCTGCCGCTGACGGGTCTTTTGCAGGCGGGCATCCAGATGACAGCAGATCGGTACACCTATCTTTCAACGATCCCTTTCGCGCTGCTGGCGGGCGCCGGATTGTGGGCGGCCATCCGCGCAGGATCAAGCGGCATCATGCGGTTCGTCGCAATCACCGGGTGCATGGCCATCCTCGGCGCCCTGGCCTTGAGGACCAGAGATCAACTCCCTGTCTGGAAGAACGGCGGGACCCTCTGGGAAAACGTCCTCCGGGAAATCCCGAACGATCCGACCGCTCTCAACAACGACACCACCGCCCTCATCCACGGCGGCGACCATCATCTGGCGCAAGTGATGTCGCGCGAGGCAGTTCGTCTGCATCCGCGTTGGGATCTTGCCTGGCATAATCATGGGCTTGCCCTGTCGCTCTGTGGCCGGCGCGACGATGCCATCCATGCCCTGCGGCATTCCCTGGAACTGAATCCCGGTTCCGGCGAAACCCATTTTGCGCTGGGAAACCTCCTCCTTTTGAAGGGCGACGCCGCTCAGGCGCGGCGTCATTATTTTCACGCAATCCAGGACGCAATCACAAATGAACGGCTCACCAATCTGGGCGCGGCGCTTGCCGAGACGGGGCAGGCGGCGCCTGCCATGAAATATCTTTCCTGGGCGGCGCTTCGGGGGGACGCCCTGGCTTATGTTCTTTGGGCGAATATCCTGGCGCAACAGAACGCTTTTGAAGCAGCCCGCTCTTTGCTCGCGATGGGATACCGCCACACGCGCGATCCCTCGATCGTGGAGGCCCACCGCGCGTTGATTGACAGAGACCCGCGCTTGTCCGATGCGGAGAAAAATGCGTTGCGCGCCACGCTTCCATCCGTCCATCGTTCCGCGGCGGCTCGGAAATGAAGATCTCGCGACGGGGACCTCCGTCATGACGGTTCACCCCAGCGTGGCGCAGCCGCAACCAATCATATAGCCGTGGAAGGGATGCGCTTCACCTGTCTGCCGACAGGCAGGTAGAAGCGCAGCTACAACATCAGAGAAACCTTGGCGGGAAAACAAGACTCCAAAGGTTAGCAGTCCAGCGCGCGCATGAGACGCGACATTTCGAGAGCGGCTTGCGCGGCCTCGACGCCGCGAAGGCGGACGCGCGCCCGGGCATCGCGAACATTGCGCGGAGTGAGAACCTGATGGATCACCGGCACACCGGTCTCGATTGCGATGCGCTGGAGGTGGATGGCGCAGGCGACGGCGATATGTTCCGCGTGAGAGGTCCTGCCTTGCAGGATCACTCCGAGAGCGATGATGGCGTGATACCTTCGGGACCGGGCCAGGCGCATGACGACCACCGGGATTTCGTATGAACCGGGCACGCGCACCGTGTTGATCCGGGTCACTCCCGCCTGCGACAATGTCTCCAGGGCGGAACCGAGCAGCGCATCCGTCAGGGACGCATTGAAACGAGCTGCCACAATCGCAATGCGCAGGTCGTTGGGGGCGCGCGCTTGTGTTTTGGTCCGGCGTTTGATGAGCATGGATGCCACCTTCTTCAATTTACAAAGGCAATCGTTCCACAAGCTTGAGGCCGTAGCCTTCCAATCCCACCACTTTTTTCGGCTTGTTGGTGAGCAACCGGATTTGTTTGACGCCGAGATCGGCCAGGATTTGCGCGCCCAGGCCGTACTCGCGCAGGTGCGGGGCGCGTTTTCGTCCGGTGGAATCCGTCATCGCGGGACCCCATCCGTCATGCCGCATGTACAGCAGAATTCCGCTCCCCTCCCGCGCAATGGCGCGAAAAGAATCGGCCAGCAGATCGCGTTTGCAAAAAAGGTCCGAGTGGAAGACGTCGGACGCCACGCATTCGGCCTGCACCCGCACCAGCACGGGGCGTTTCAAGTCTGGTTTTCCCAGCACAAGGGCAAAGTGCTGGCGGTTATCCACCAGCGAACCGTAGCAATGCAGTTGAAACCTGCCGTAGGGCGTGGGCAGGTCGGTTGTCTCCAATCGTTCCACCAGTTTTTCGCGGACACACCGGTAGGCGATCAAATCCCGGATGCTGCACATCTTCAACCCGTGTTTGCGTCGGAATTTCGTCAGTTGCGGCAGGCGCGCCATGGCGCCGTCCGGATTGAGGATTTCGCAGATGACGCCCACCGCCGACAGTCCGGCCAGGTGGGCCAGGTCCACGGCGGCCTCGGTGTGGCCGGCGCGGCGGAGCACACCGCCGGATTTTGCCTGAAGCGGAAAGACGTGCCCCGGCTGAACCAGGTCGTTCGCGGTTGAGTTGCGTTCCGCGATCACCCAGATGGTTCGCGCGCGATCATGCGCGCTGATCCCGGTGGTGATGCCTTCGCGCGCGTCCACGGAAACCATGAAATCGGTTTTCTGCGACTCGCGATTCTCGGCAACCATTCGCGTGATGCCGAGTTCGCGCAATCGCGAGCCGGTGGTCGGCACGCAGATGAGGCCGCGGCCATGCAGGGTCATGAAATTGATGGCTTCCGCAGTCACCTTTTCCGCGGCCATCACCAGGTCGCCTTCGTTTTCGCGGTTGGCGTCATCCGTCACAATGACCATCTTCCCCTGGCGGACATCGTCCACCACCGATTCGATGGAATCGAAGGATACCTTGTCGCTGGATTGGGTCATACGCGAATCATGCCCTGAGCGGAAGCGCGCGACAAGCCCGCATGTTGCCGCTCTGATTTACCGGATTCATGGAACGATCGTCTCAAAGTCCCGGTAAATTGCATTCGCCATAAACCCCATTGATCACGTGGCGTCCGAGATATTCACCGGAATGATGGAACGATCGTTTCATGAATCCGACATGAACACTCGGATCAGGGCGAGAATCGCAAGGCATTCCAGCCATCCGGAGTGTTACTCCAATTACTGTGCTCGGAATTCGGGGGTTATTTGCCGGCGACCTTGCTCTCCATCGCCTGGCCGAACTCCAGGAGATTGGAATTCAGCAACTCCTTGTTAATGCGACTCGATACGCGCATAAACACAAAAATGGCGTTCGGCCCTTTCCGGTAAATCGGTTTTGATCCGGATCATCGTAAACGCCGATTCCCGCGTGTCCGACGGCGTGATCATAATGCGATATTCCTTGCCAGGTTGAACCATTTTGAGTTGCGAAACAAATGTCGGACTTTCGGAGGTTGCTTCCAAAATGTGAACCGGCGACTCGTGCGTCACCCGCACCATGATGGTCTTCGGTGACAACGCTTCGCCGGTTTCCCACGAAACCAACACCGGCTCGATCTTCAGAACTTCGGGAAGGAACACGCGCAACAGCAGCGTGGTCACCGGTTGCGCATGCTCGTCGGTGTGCACCGTGATCGTTTTTTGCTGCAACCCGGTCCGTTGTCCGACCATGAATGTCGCCGTGATCTCCCCTTTCTCGCCGGAACGATAGAGGCGTTTCTCCAAACCAGCCGTCATGCAACCGCACGAGGTCTCCACCGCGTCAATCCCAACAGTGTCATTCCCCGCGTTGGTGAAAGCAAACCGCGCCACCACCTTTTTCTCCTCAAGACCGGGATGCAAATCCAACTGACGCGTTTCCCAACGCAGTTGCCCGAAAGCCACACTGCAACCGCCCAGGAACAGTGCCGCTGTTTGTAAAAGAAGATGGTTCGTGTTCATTCCGTGTCGGCCGTCATTTCAATGGTCTTCAATCTAACCCGGTGCAACCGAAACCAAAAGGCCGAATCTCGACAAAGTCTCGCCCTTCCGTTGGGTTTTGAACAGAAGGCAACAAAGCAAACAAAGAGAACCGCATCCGCAGATTTCGCGGATTTCGCAGATGTTTATGTTGCAATGCGCAACGCAATGGCGTAAGAAACATGGTCATGATGCCGCCGCGCCATTTCCTTCCTGCCGTTTGGATTTGCATCCTGATCGCGGTTGCCGCAAGCGCATCGGGCGCCGACGAAACGTTGATCACAGCGGCCAAGAACGGCAAGGCCGCAACCGTCAAATCGCTTCTTGAAAAAGGGGCGGAGGTGGATGTCCGGGATGATCGCACCAAAACCGCCCTGATGTGGGCGGCGGAACGCGGGTATCCCGAAATCGCCCAGTTGCTCCTCGAAAAACGCGCCAATGTCAATGCGCAGAACAAAGACGGCTGGACCGCCCTGATGGGCGCGGCGGTGACGGGGCGGAGCAACCTGGTCGAAACGCTCTTGGCAAGCGGGGCGGACGTCAACGCCGTTCATAGCGACGGCTCGACGCCCTTCATCTTGGCAGTGAGAGATGGCCGAACCGAGACCGCCACGCTGTTGTTGAAGCGGGGCGCGTGGGTGAACGCGACCAATTCATACCAGAAAACCGCGTTGAATTACGCGCTGGAACGCAACTACACCAATCTCGTTCAGATTTTGACAGACGCCGGCGCGGTGCGCGTCATCCCGCCGCCCCCGGACCTGTCGCTGACAGGCGCAGCCAAGGCCGGCAACCTGGCGCGAGTCAAGTTGCTCTTGTCCGAAGGCACGAAGCCCGACGAACCAGACCAGGAAGGCATGACGCCCCTGATGTGGGCTGCGCACAGCGGCCATACGGAGATTGCGCAAATTCTGTTGGACCATAACGCTGACGTGAACGCGCGCACCAAAGAAGGATGGATGGCGCTGATGAGCGCGCCGGCGGGCCACAAAAAGGAACTGGTCGAGATCCTGATTGCCAAAGGCGCTGAAGTCAACGCGAAAAGCCAGAATGGCTGGACTCCGCTGATGCTCGCGACCATTGTCAACGGGGAGGAAATCGCAAAAATCCTGATCGCACATGGAGCGGATGTAACCATGACAAACCGCATTCGATGGACGGCATTGGATTTTGCAACGCAACGACATTACACGAACCTGGTGGAAATCCTTCGGCAGGCGCTGGATCGCAAATAATGGACGACGAAGCGATCACGGTTGTCATGCAATCACCGCATCACGGCTTGGACTTGAATTTTGCCCGCAGCTCATTGACTCGTTTTTCAACGATGTCAACAATCTCCTTCCCAACCGGTTCTGATTGCAATTTACCAGGTCTTATTCCGATACAACATTTCAGGTCCTTGAAAACTTCGTCTAATGGAAACTCCTTGGTACTCTCCATTCCAGCCATCTCTTTTATGAAGAAGGCGAGCCTCATTCGGATCGCGGCCGGGCCATTAACTATCTTTTGTGTAGTGGATGGTCCCTCGTTGGGAGGGAAGTCTCTAATATCCTCTTCTTTCCACTCGACACGCGTGATATCATGTGTGTAACCCATTCGGATCAGAACATGTTGCTGCTCAGGTTCCGAAACTTTCACCCTCTCAATTTCCTTGAACTGGGGATACTTGTCCTTAATCTTCTTTAAGTCCTGCAAGATATCCTCGGCGCATGCCTTGCAAGCCGCAACCAGGCTTTTGGGGATTGGCGCCTCTTTTTCAGTTGGGTCAATCATTTGTGCCGAAACGTCTTTGCAAAGCGCTAAAAGAAGTAGATGGTGAAGAAGCAAGATTGTCCGTTTCATGATGGTATCTCCGTCATTCATTTTCTGGTGGATTCTGAGGAGGAGGAGGGTTCTGGATCACATTGCCAGGGTAAGTCACCATCGTTGGCTGATCATTTGCCCAGTACTGATGAGGATCATTGCCAGGTTTCTGGGGATTTCCCGCCCAGAAAAGCAAAACCCAGTAGGCACTATCCCGAAAGGTTCCAGCTCCTCCCATCCACCATTGGCCATTGATGAAACAGCATCCTTCACATTGTCCGCGTCTTCCTCTCCACCACTCCAAAAGAAAAGTCGCTTGTGAGTTATCGGATTTTCCTCGCTGAGCGTTTGTGATCCGCTTGTTAACCAAAGGCCCGTCCATGTTGAATGTCTCGGATAAACATACCGGACCTGTGATCCGAGCACTCCGAGCAGGTTTAACGAAGATCGCATCAACCTTGCCAGTGTTCCGCAATCCGCAGGATGCCCATCCAAAACCTTCCATTCGTTTGGCCATTTGTATTGAAGATCGAACCGTGCTTCAGCTGTCGCATTTGGGCCGACACCGGCAATCACAGCAGCAGCGATTGCCGCACCTTTTACGTTCGGCCTCGTACACCAATAGCCAAGGCGCGTGTTGGTAGGCGCGCCAACAGGGGTGTCATAGACAATAAACAACGGATTCTCGGTATGCCCAATGGGAGTGAAGCCGGCACCGCCGTTGAGCGACAACGACCAGTTGAAAAGAAAGGTGCCATTGCCAACAGAATCCGGCAAAGCGCCCGATTGCAGCAAGGATACTGGAACGGTGAAACTCGCCCCTGTAATGTTGCCGGTCCAGTTGTAGTCACCCATGCCGCCGACACCGCCCAAAAGCGCCGCCTCGATCTTGAGCGCAACCGCCACCGTATTTGAGCCAATATTCGGCGTGATTTTCAGTCTAACGTCGGTGAGGGCAGGTCTGCTGGCCTTATTATAGCACGTCGGATTTGGATTGTTTTGGTGGCCGGGCCAGTCAGGTTGTGGATAGGCTTGGCCTTCCTGCGCGAAGGTGCCGTTATCTCGAACCACCCGGGTGTGCGATTGGCCGGTAAATGAGTATTCATCCGGCAGCACTTCCAGCACGGTGAGCTTGAAAGTGCCCTTGCATCCAAAACTATCCGTGGCGGTGATGGTGACATCCTCCCAGCCTGTGCTATGGCTCTCGCCGGTGACCGCGCCGTTGCCGTTGAGATCCACAGAGGCATGCGAGCTATTGGACGCCCATGTGTAGGGACCGTAACCGTCTTGAGCGGAGAGTTGAAGTGTTCCATTGACAAGAACAGCATTACCTGAGGCACTGGTCACCTTGACCTTCGACACCTTGACGCCATGTGAAGCAGAGCAATTGTTGCTGTCGCGCACATCGATAGATACGTAACCGTAGCCCTGCCCCGTAACGTTTCCATT
>JACQHZ010000021.1 GCA_016198745.1 Verrucomicrobiota bacterium | reverse complement strand
TTTCAAACTTATGGGACGTCAGTTAGGTTTTTAAGCGTAGTCCGAAAAACTTACGCCGCGCCGTCCGATGCCTCCACGATCCATGCCAGCGGTTCCTTGCCGCTTTTTTCGCGATACTGGCGCGTCAACTCCGCCATAAACGTCTCGGCGTCGTGGCGATAGACCATGCTGAGCGTGGCGCCTCCGAACCCGCCGCCCGTCAACCGCGCTCCGATGCAAGCGGGAAGGCTGCGCGCAATCTCGACAAGCATGTCCAGGTACTGGGTGCTGTTCTCGAATGCCTCGCGCGAGCTTTCGTGCGATTCGCACATCAGACGGCCCAGCGTCTCGATCTCGTTTCGCAGCAGCGCCTCGCGCGCAGCCAGGACGCGTTCGTTTTCGCTGGTGACATGCATCGCGCGGCGAAAGACGCGATCCATGAAAAGACCGGAATATTCCTGGATTTTTTGGGATGAAATATCCCGCAACGCCTTGACCTCGATCTTGTTCATCTGAAGCACGCGAACGGCCTCCTCGCACTCGGTGCGGCGCGCATTGTATTTCGAGGAGAGCAGCATGTGTTTGACCCCGGTATCGCAGATCACAAAGCACAAATCGGGATGCAGCGGGATGGCTTCCACCGATTGCTCGCGACAATCCAGAAAAACCGCGTGATCCTTTTTTCCCATGAGCGAGGTGGCTTGATCGAGAATGCCGCACTTGACGCCCACGAATTCGTTTTCCGCATTCCGGCAGATCGCCGCGAGGGTCATCCGGGTGACGGGATCTTCCATGTCGCCGAACTGGAAATTGAAGAGTTTCTGAACCAACAAGGCGGTGGCCACTTCGATTGCCGCGCTTGAACTCATGCCGGAACCCGCCGGCAGGGTGCTGGTGATCTCGGCCTCAAAACCGCTGAGCGGCGCGCCCGCTTTCTGCAATTCGATCAACACGCCCTTCGTGTAATCAGCCCAGGGCGTGTGCACATTCTTGTTGAGGCTTGAAATCGCGAAGGCGTCCTCGCCGAATTCCTTGCTGCGAAGCTTGACGGTTTCGTCGGACCGCGCCTCCCCTTGAATCGTGACGCCCATGTTCGCCGCAAACGCCATCACATAACCCTCGTTATAATCGGTGTGATTGCCGATCAACTCCACCCGGCCCGGTGCAAATGCAGAAACCATGACAGGTTATTCTAAGTAGCTTTCAAGATTAGACTGATGAAAACATGTGGCACAACCGCCCCCGGCTGCGCATCCCCTTGGACACAGGCGAGGGCGCCTGTGCCACATTTCCCAAGCCAACATCTGCTGAGAGAGTTGATAATCTCATCTTGAACGCAAACTGGAATTAGCAAAAACGCGACGTAAAAAAGACGGGTCGGATGCCGGCGCAGGTTGCAGTTGCGCCGTTTTCAAGGGGCCGTGGCATTGTCAAACGTGTTGGACAAGCTCTGTCGTCCGTCTTCGATCCAGAAAGGCCAGACGCCCGTTTTTTGGCCGTCACGGTATTCCCCGTAAGTATTGATGTTGCCGTTGGCCCAGTAATTGGTCCAGACGCCCGTCCGAACCCATTGCCCGTCCGTCAGTTGCTTTTCAAAGCCGTGCTCTTTTAACTTGCCGTTTGCATAACGTTCCTCGGTGAACTTCAGTATCGGCGGCGCCGTCGAGGTCGCGGTCGGCGTCATCGGGACCACGCGAGGACCGCCGCTTGTGACGGCGCCCGGTTTTTTGAATGTGGTCCGGGTTGTTCGATTGGTTGGCGCGCCCCCGGCTGCGGGGGATGCGCCGGTGTCGGGAGCAGGAGCGGGCGACATCACGTCCATGCCAAACTTGACCAGCCCAATCAACGCGCCAAGGCCGATCAAAACGCCAAGGATCATGCCGACGCCGATCTTCTTTTTCGGTTCCTCGGCCGGTTCTTCTTCCTCTTTGAGTTCAAGCGGTTGTTCTTCTGCCGGGATCAATCCCGGCGACGGCGCGCCCGCCTTTCCCTCGGTTTCGGCGGACGGCGATTTCTGTGTCTTTCCCGGCTCCGGCTCCTTCTTGGGGGCGCCCAGGGCGCCGGGCGCCGGCCCTTTCTTGAGCGCATCGTCAATCAAGACGGTGGCCTCGAGCTTCGTCAATCCCGCTTTGAACGGGATGCCGAGTTTTTCCAGCGTGGCCTTCTGCTTATCGGTTGCCGGTTCTGATCCCCACATGGACTTTCTCCTTCTCTGCGATCACCTGGTCAGCGTTCACTCCGCTGACAAACATACCGTTGATCCCCTGATGAAGGCAAGCCTGTTTAAAAATAACTGCAAGTCAGACAGTGGAGGTGGTCTCGATATTGACTTTTACGCAATCCGCATGGTGAGGCCGCCGTCAATCGTCACGTTTTCGCCGGTGATGTAATCGTTGTGAATCAACAAGAGAATGGCCCTGGCGATTTCTTCCGGCGTTCCGAAGCGATGAAGCGGCACACGTTGATCGCAGAACATCTGTTTTTTTTCGGGAGAAAGCGCAGCGTGAAAATCGGTGTCGATGAGACCCGGACTGACGCAATTGACGCGGATGTTGAACTCCGCGAGATCGCGCGCAAGACCGCGGGTGAAGCCCTGAATCGCCGCCTTCGCAGTCTGATACGCAAAATTGCCCGGACAGCCGCGCAAGGCCGCAATGCTGGAAAGGTTGATGATCACCCCGCGTCGGCGCTGCTTCATGCCTTCGACGACGGCGCGCACGCAATGAAACGCTCCATCCAGATGCACGGCCAGTCCCCGCCTCCAGGATTCTTCGGTGATCTGATCAATCGTGCCCGGCATCGCGCCTCCGGCGTTATTGACAAGGATGTCAATCGGACCAAACGCCGACACGAGGCGGCCGACCATCGCGCGCGCCTGTTCCCCATCGGAAACATCGGCCTTGAGCGAGATTGCGCGTCCGCCATTCGACCTGATTTGATCAACAACCTTGCGCGCCGTGTCGGCATTCGATTGATAGTTAACACCCACGGCCGCCCCCTCGCGCGCGAGGGCGATGGCCGTCGCGGCGCCGATTCCGCGGCCGGCGCCGGTGACGAGTGCGATGGCGTTATTCAGTTCCATGCTGCTCAGAAACAGCCCGTCTGCGAATGGCCTTGAATCAGCACAGTCATTTCAGGTGGTCGCTATTTTGACGCGGGCTTGGCGAGCAAATCGGCGGCCAGGGATTCGTGCATCTCGCGCGTGATCTCGCACAGCAGGAGCTGATTTTTCCAGATGACGTGATATTTCTTCTGCGATGTCTCGCGGCCGACCACGATTTCCTGGGCGACGGCTTTCCCATCTGTCTCGGTCTTCGCCGTCAAGGTGACGACGGGTGATTCCATGCCGTACTGTTTGAGCGTGGCGTTCAATGCCGGCCCGATGATCTTTTCCACCTTGAATGACTCGATTTGATTCTGAAACTTTTCCAGCGCCTTTTCATCCAGAACCCCTTCCGTTCCTTCGCCGAGTTTCCATTTCCCATCCGTTCCGCGCTCCACGGTCGCCGGTGTTTTGCCTTTCTTCTGGGCGACGGATTTCAGCGCGTCCTTTTTGATCTGGAAGAGAACTCGCGAGCGCAGGTCCGTGACGCCCTTCGGGATGTCCGCCATGCCGGAGGAATCGAGCGCATAAACCGAGGACTCGTCGGCCAGTTTGACATAGACAAACTTCTTTGACGTCTCCTCCTTGCCCACGGCGAGATTGAGAAGAACGGCGCGCGTCGCGTTGGTGGCTCCGTCGGATTCGCTCGGTTTGCCTCGCAAAACAACGGCAACAAACGGCGTCTTCAACCCGAACTTGTCCAGATCGGTCAGCACATCGGCGGAGAACTCCTTGATCTGCATGGAATTCAACTTCGAAAGCACTCCATCAACAAGATCCTTGTCCGCATCCAGCTTTTCCGGTTGGACGATTTTCCACGCATCGCCATCCTTCTGGAGCGTCATCTGAAGCTGTTTTTGCCGAAAATCAATTTCTGCCACATCGCTCGACGTGTAGGTTGCCAGGTTATGATCGCGGAAATCGTTCAACGGTTTCACCACATCCGCAACATGATTCGAGGAAACGGCGACGATGGAATTTTGTCCCTTGACCTTTACCGCCACCTTCTTGTCGTCGTTCTTGACCTTCTGTCCCACAAGGACCGTATGAATCGCGTCCTGCTGTTCCAGTCGCATCGTCACCTCCTGCGGCGGCTCATCCAATCCATATTCCCTGGCGGCGGCGGGGTCATCGCTCAGGAAATCCTCCGCCCGCAGCCCGCTGATTTGCTTCAGGAAATCATCCACCTTCGTCGTATCCGCCCGGGCATTCAAAGGCTGGATAACCCGCCAAAGATTGTTGGTTTTTGAGAACTCCAGGAGTTTCGGCCCGTTCTTGATTTCGAAGCGATGAATTTGAGAAGCCGTGAAATCAAACAAAGAACGTTCGCGGTAATCGTCGAGTTTCTTGCCGAGACGGGTTGCGACATCCTTATCCACCAGATGAACGTTGGGATCGCCTGAGACCTGCGCGTAAAGGCGGTTGCCCTGTTTCGCTTCGTTGCCGGCATTGAGCGTCTTCGCGCCCTTGGAAGTCTTGAAGGTTGCGATCAGCCGGGGCTTGTCCAGACCGTAATCCGACAACGACAGCTTTGCCTCCGCGATCTCTTTCGGCGACAACCGGCGATGGCTGTCCAGAAATTCAATCATGGAAAGAATGCCGTCGATTTCAGATGAGTTTGCCCGGACCTGAAGCGGCCTCTTGATCATCCACTTCTGGTTTTGCTTTTCGAAGAGGAAATCGCGATCGACCCCCTTGATGCCGACCTCGGTGACATCCGGCGATTTGAAATCGAAGACGCGTTTCTCCTTTTCCTTCTGTTCGTCGGTCGTCGGCATCCGTTTCTTGAGCAGGAAATATCCCCCCACGATCAAGGCGGTTGCGAGGAACAGGATGAACGTGTTTTTGGGTTTCATGGCTGACGTTTCTGTAAAGTTCGCTTCGCAGGGATCGCGATGCAGCGCGGCGCCCAGCGGAAGGGGCAGGTCACTTTCGACGCTTGAGCCACACAAGAAAGCCGATGACGGCCGCAAAGGATGGAATCACAATCACCTCCGTGATGAAAATGGCGCGCTGCTGAAAGGAGGTGAGCGACAGCGAAAATTCCTGGGGGGTTTTCGGAGCGATCCCAAGCAACTGCTGGCGTTTCAAAAGCCAGTTGAGCGCGTTCATGAACAGATCGAGATTGCCGCCCGTGATGCTGCCGTTGCGAATGAACCCGCTTGAACCGAACACCACCATTCGCATGCCCTCCCGCTCCATCTCGCCCGCCGAACTTGGTTCGAGGGCAACCGCGACCGGAACCGGCCCTTTGCGATCCTTGTCGTCAATCTCCGCCTTCTGCTCCTGGCGCAGCTTGGTCAGGTTCGTCTCAGCCCATTCATTCGGACTGGTTTCAACCAGAACGGTCACCCGCCCTTTCGAACTGTCCGCCGGGGTTGCCTGATCCACCGACCGGGCGCTCGGGAAGGACGTCATGAATCCTTCGCCCTTGAATCCCTGGGTGACCGGATGCGGATTGTACCGCACGCCGTGCGCTTCAGGAAGAATGGCCTTGCCGCCAAGATACACCCCCACGCTGAGGATGATGTCGTTCCCGATCTTCACTCCGTGCTGATGCAATATCTTTTCCAGACCGGTCTCGTCGTTGAAGGCGTCAAAAAGGAACATCGCCCGCCCGTTCTGCGCCAGATGCTGCTGGATCGCGTTCAATTCCAGTTCGTTGAGCTGCCGGTTTGGGCCGCAGACAATCAGGACATCGCAATCCTTGGGGATTTGTTGTTTCTCGAAAAGGTTGACCTTTTCCACCAGCAAATTATCCCGCCGAATATATTTTGAGATGACGGAAAACCCTTTCTTTTGGTCGTAATCTTCCGGATCGCCTTCGCCGTGTCCCGTCAGGAAGTAAATTTTCGGTTGTTTGGCGTCGAGCACGTTCTGAATGGCCGATGTGAATTGCTGTTCGCCTTTGAACGCCTTGATCCGGTTGCCGCCCCCACCGTAGGGATTGCCGCTGCGGTCAAATTCCACCAGCTCGGGCACCGGCACGAATTTGTTGCGCTTCTCATACACGAAGACGACCACGTTGGGATCGCGAACGCCGTATTCCTTGGAAAGCTTCTCCGCGTTGATCGGATCGCGGTCCGGGTCCACGTAACGCACCTTGATCTGCGAGGAGACGTTCTTGTATTCATTCAACAAAAATTGAACGTCGTTAAACACGCGGTGCGTCACCGGATCGTCGGAATCGGGCTGGAAGAAAACAATGACCTCCACCGGGGCGGTCAGGCTCTTGAGCAACTGTTTCGTCTTGTCGGAAAGCTTGAAATAGTCGTTGTGGCTCAGGTCCGCCTTGGGCGGATGCCATCGGTAGATGAACAGGTTGAGAAACACAATCACCACCGCCACCAGGAGGACCTGGGTGATCACGTTTACGCCAATGATGAAACGTTTGGGCGCCGAACTCTTTTCCATAAATTCAGTCAAGACCGCGCAACGCGGTTCCGTTCAGTTTTTCCACCGGCGCGATTGCACCATGCAATGCGCCAGGTACAAGAAGAAGAAGCTGCTGCTGAGATAAAAGATCACCCGTTTCCATTCCAGAACGCCACGCGACATTTCCAGCATGTGGCCGAGCATGGAAATATAGTCAAAGAACTCCTTGTACTTGTCCGATGTGTAAAAGAAGCCGAAGCCGACCAGGAAAAGGCTGCCCCCGATCGCGAATGCGATGATGGCCGCGATGATCTGGTTTCGGGTTGAAGCGGAGGCCATGCAGCCGATGGAAATCAGCAGCATCGCCACCAGAAGGACCCCGATATATCCCCCCACAACCGGCCCCAGGTCCAGCGGCGTGGTGTCCCTGGAGAAATGCCGCAGCACGAAAACATACAGGGACGTCGGCGACCACAACACGATGAAGAACACGCACGCCCCAAAGAACTTCGCCAGCACATATTCCCAATCCCGCAACGGGGCGGTCATCAGCGTTTCAATGGTGCCGCTCTTTTGCTCGTCTGCGAAAAGCCGCATCGAGATGACCGGCGGCACGACCAGCATGACGATCCAGAAAAAAAAGCCGTTGAAAAACCATTGGCTGGCGGTGTAGTTGTCGCCGGGTTGCCTGCTCAGGATATAGGTAATGAAGTAAAAGCTGCCTCCCATGATCAGCAGCACTGCCACCCCCACAATGTAGGCGATTGGCGAGAAAAAGTACGACATCATTTCCCGCTTGAACAGAATCCAGATGTTTCTCATGGCAAATTCCTAATCATCCTCGGTTGTGATCTGCACGAACACATCTTCCAACGTCTGCCGGCGTCTTGTCAACTCGCGTAATCCCCATCCTTTTTGACGGACGATCTGATAGACTGTCTCGCGCAGGTCTTCGTCCCGTTTGGGATGAATCGCCACCTTGCAAAACCCGCCGTCCGACGGCGAGGCCTCCACCTGGCTCACGTCCGGGATCGCGCGGAACTCATTTTCCACGGCCTTGGCATCCGCCTTCACCTCAACCACGGTCTCGCCGCCCCCCATGCGCAGGCGTTTGAGATTCTCCGGCGTATCGCTTGCAGCGATTTTCCCCTTGTTGATGATGATCACTCGCGAGCAGGTCATCTCCACTTCCGGCAGGATGTGCGTCGAAAGCAGCACCGTGTGCGATTTGCCCAAATCCTTGATCAGCCCGCGCACTTGTCGGATTTGATTCGGGTCCAGCCCGATCGTGGGTTCGTCCAGGATGATCAGTTCCGGATCGTGAACCAGCGCATCCGCCAGCCCGACGCGCTGCCGATAGCCCTTCGAGAGATGCCCGATGATCTTGCGCATCACATCGGTGATCCCGCATTGCTCGCTCACCCTTTCCACTTGCCCGCGGCGGCGGGAGCGCGGCACCCCCTTGAGCGCCGCCCTGAAATGCAGATATTCATGAACGCGCATCTCCGGATAGAGCGGGACGTTTTCCGGCATGTACCCGATCCTTTGGCGGACCTCCAGTGACTGGTCGTAGGTGTTGAACCCGGCGACGATGGCCGTTCCGGAAGTCGCCGGCATGAAACACGACAGAATTCGCATCGTCGTGCTCTTCCCCGCGCCATTCGGCCCCAGGAAGCCGACGATCTCGCCTTTCTGCACTGAAAAGGTCAGCCCGTGGATCGCCGTGAAACCGGCATAGCGTTTCACCAAATTATCAACCTGTATCATGATTCAATGAATTTAGGAGCGTCTTAAATAATAAGCGAACAAAAAAAACGCAAGCTTTTTTTCGTCAAGATGCATTCGACTTCTCAAACCGCTGATAAAGCGCCGGCAGCAGGATCAGTGTGAGAAAGGTGGATGACAGAATGCCGCCGATGACCACCGTTGCCAACGGTTTTCGAACTTCGGGGCCGGCTCCGGCCGCAATCGCCATGGGCACAAAACCGAAGCTGGTTTAACTCCAACAACGCCTGCTGCGAGAGCTTGAGCGCCTCGGACTTGCGGCGGCGGTAAATGATGCTGTTGGCTTCGAGAATATGCTTCTCCAGCAGCGGCGTGACGCCCGCCGTGTCGCGTTGCTCGGCAATGTCATGCAACGCCAGAAACCGCTCGGCGGTCACGTGTGCGGCGTCGGCCTTTTGCTGCGACACATCGAGAATGGAGACCAGCGTTCGGGCGCGAGCGGTCAGTGCGGCGCGGAATTGGGAGAGGCCATTCTCGGCGATGGCGACCTGGCCGTTGGCGATGGACTTCCGCAAAGACACCCCAGCCGGCAGGACGTAATGGCCAGCACAGCCGGATGGCTCGCCTTGCGCTCGGCGCTGATGGCATAGAACTGCTGGCGGCAATCCTCCGTGCGCCCGAGAATGCGAATGCCGTAGCGGGTGACCGTCTCGTTGCTCACAAGGGTCGGCACGGCAATGAAGCCGAGGCCATCCGTCGCCATCGTTTTCATGAGCGCGGCGTCTTCGCACTCGACCATCACTCGCGGGCGAATGCCTTCGGCCATGAACCATTTTTCCAGCGAACTGCGCAGAACGGTGTTGGTGGCGGGCAGCAGGGCCGGCGCGTCGTTCAGCGATTTGGGAAATTTGCATTTCAATCTGGCCGCCAGTTTCGGCGCCGCGCAGAAGGTCAGACCACACTCGCCCAGCAGGTGATTGAACGCTTTGATGTTGAGCGAGCTGGGCGCGGGTTCATCGGCCAGCACAAGGTCCAGGTGGTAGGCCGCCAGTTGGGCGAGCAAGTCCGCGGCTTTGCCTTCCCGACAGTTCGCATGCGCGGACTGCGCGAGGCTGAAGATGGGCTTGATGATTTCGTAGCTCAACAGTTTGGGCAGCGAGTCGGTGACGCCAATCTGAATGCGCAATGCTCGCCCGGTGGGGCGTTGCTTGACGGCGTCGAGCAGTTCGTGGCCCAGCGAAAAAATTTCCTCGGCGTAGCTCAACACCCGGTGGCCCTCCTCGGTCAGCGTCAACGCGCGGCCACCACGCCGGAACAGTTTTTCTCCGAGCATGGCCTCCAGCGCCGCAATCTGCGCGCTGATGGTGGGTTGGGAGACGCGCAGTTTGTCGGCGGCCTTCCTCAAGCCGCCCTCCTTGGCAACCGCCCAAAAGTAACGCAGGTGATGGTAGTTCAAGAATTCCATGCGAAAAGCATATTCGTTTTAACCTAAGAGTCCATTCTAAAAATCGTATTAGACTAAGTATGGCGCTGCATCCAGAATGCGCCAAGCCAATTGATAATCGAAACGAAATTATATGAAATCCAATTCATTCGGTGAGGAACCCCCGTTGGCTCAGTTGGGCGAGCAATTCGAGCGCGCCAACGAATGGATCCAACACAACTTGTCCAAACTCCTGCCCATCGCGGCGGGCCTCATCGC
>JACQHZ010000172.1 GCA_016198745.1 Verrucomicrobiota bacterium | reverse complement strand
TTTTTCACCTTGTGAAAAATGCAGGTTAATGCCGCATCAGCAGAAGAAGGGGGCAAAGACGGGTCAGGGATTCTCTCTTTTCTGAAAGCTTTTCACCATGACCGGTTGCGAAGCAAGGTTGACCTGGCAAGATGGGGAGGTCATCTTATCAGGGTTGCGCTCGCATAAAACGAGCGGCACGCAAGGCCAAGACCATGTCGGACCCAAAACAGGAATTGCTCCGAAACCTCCCTTCCGTCACGGAACTGCTGAAAAGCCAGACGGTCGCCGGCTGGCTCCAGCAACAACCCCTGCCGCTGGTGACCGGGTGCTTGCGCCGCGCCAGCGCTGGGTTGCGTCAACAAATCCTCGAAGATGCCTCCGGCCGGTGCGGGACGCAACCCGTCACCATGGAGGCGGTGTTGCGCCGCGCCGGCGCGCTGCTGCAAGAAGCCGTCGAACCACGCGTGCGCGCGGCCATCAACGCCACCGGCATCATTCTTCACACGGGACTGGGGCGCGCGGTCTTTCCCGGCTGCGTCGTGGACGCGATGACTCCCGAATTGAAGGGTTACGTGAACCTGGCCGTGGATCGCGATTCGGGCGAGCGCATCGAGCGGGATGAATTGGTCGAATCCCTGCTCACCGAACTCACCGGCGCGGAGGCGGCCACGGTGGTCAATAACAACGCCGGCGCCACGATGCTGGCCCTCGCCGCGTTGACGGCGCAGCGGGAAGTCATTGTTTCGCGCGGCCAACTCATCGAGATCGGCGGCTCGTTCCGTTTGCCCGACGTGATGGCGCAAAGCCAGTCCCGGCTGATCGAAGTCGGCACAACCAATCGGACCCATTTGAAAGATTATCAGAACGCCATCACGGAGCGCACGGGCGCGTTGCTGCGCGTGCATCCCAGCAACTACCGCGTGGTGGGTTTTACCCATGAGGTAAAACTTGCCGAACTCGCCGAACTGGCGCACAGCCGGAGCGTGCTGCTCATGGATGATCTCGGCGCAGGCGCCTTGCTGGACTTGCAGCAATTCGGCCTGCCGCACGAGCCCACCGTGCGCGAGTCCATTGAAGCCGGGGCGGATGTGGTCTTGTTCAGCGCCGACAAACTGATTGGCGCCAGCCAGGGCGGAATCATCGTGGGGCGCAAGGAGGCGATTGCCAAAATCCGCAAGCATCCCCTGATGCGCGCGTTGCGGGTGGACAAAACCTGCATCATGGTTTTGGAGCGCACGCTGCACCTGTTCCGCGATCCAGAACGGCTCCGCCGCGAGCATCCCACCTATCGCATGATGATCACGCCGCTCGACGTGTTGCAGAATCGGGCCAGGGATCTGGCGCAAGCCATCCGGGAAAAATCGCCGCAATCAAAAATTGACGTTCGTCAAAGCCAGGCGTTTTTGGGCAGCGGTTCGTTGCCGGAGGAGGCCATTCCCAGTTTCGTCGTAAGCGTCTGCCTGCCCGACATGGATGCCGCGGAACTTGCGCGCAAGCTTCGACTGGACCAGGCTTGTATATTTGGGCGCATCGAAGCGGAGCAGGTTTTATTGGATGTGCGCACGATGACCGATCTGCAGGCGCCGATGGTCGCCGAGGCATTGGGGCGCGTGGCGTCATCCCCACCGAGCGGGGATAGGTGAGCGCAAACCGCAGAAACATCATGCTCGGCACGGCCGGGCACGTGGATCACGGCAAGACCGCGCTGGTGAAGATGCTCACCGGCTGCGAGACCGACACGCTGGCGGAGGAAAAAAAACGCGGCCTCACCATTGATCTCGGCTTCGCGCCATGCCGGCTTGCGGACCAACGCATCGTCGGCGTTGTGGACGTGCCGGGTCACGTGGATTTTATCCGCAACATGGCGGCCGGCGCCCACGGCATTGACATCGTCATTTTTGTCGTCGCGGCGGACGATGGCATCATGCCGCAAACACACGAGCACCTGCACATTCTCACGTTGATGGGCTTGCGCCACGGATTGGTGGCGCTCACGAAAGTGGACCTGGTTGACCCGGCCCGGCGCGACCTGGTGATTCAGGACTTGCGCCGCTTGCTCGACGGCACGTTCCTGGCCGCCGCGCCGATTTGCCCGCTCTCCAACATCACCGGCGCCGGCTACGACGGGTTCTTCGACGCGCTGAACGAGGTGGTGAACCAATGCGAAGACCGGCCCGGTTCCGGCTGGTTTCGCTTATGGGTGGAGGACGTGTTTGCAATTCGCGGCGCCGGCACGGTGATCACCGGCATCCCAACCAAAGGACGGGTGCAACCGGGAGACTGCCTGCATCTGCTGCCCGCCGGTTTGTCCGGTCGCGTCCGCCGCCTGCAGGTTTACGGCGAAGACGCAACGGAAGGGTGGGCCGGGGAATGCGTCGCGCTGAACATTCCCGATATCGCTCATGAAGCGGCGCGACGCGGCATGGTTCTCTGCGAATCGCAGGCGCCGGCCCCGGTGACCATGGCCGAAGCGGAACTGCGCATCCTCGATTCTTTCAAGGGCAAGGTCGCAGACTACAGCGAAGCGCAGTTGCATGTCGGAACGGCGGCGACGCCGGCTCGCCTGGCGATGCTCGAAAATACTGAAATGACCGGCGGCCAAAAGCAGATGATCCAGCTTCGGTTGGCGGAACCGCTCGCCCTTGCGCCCGGTGAACGATTTGTCGTTCGGGCCAACGTCGCCGACTCCGGCGTCGCCGGTTTGACCACGATTGGCGGCGGACAAATTCTCGGCATCAGCAATGTCCGGCTGCGCCGGAAGAAGCCGTGGACGCTGGCCATGCTGGCGGTCCGGCGGGAAGCCATTGCGGACCCGGCGCGATGGTGCGAACTGATGTTGCGGGAGAGCGCGCTGCCGGTAACTGCCGCCGATCTGCAATTGAAATGCCTGATGCGCGCGGAGGAAATGACGGCCGTGCTTGATCTTCTGCGCGCCGACGGGCGTGCGGTCCCGACGCCCAACGGCGCGTGGGTGCATCGCGTTATCATCCAGAAGGCCGCGACGGATGTGCTGGCGGCGATTCAAGCCTTCCATTCCGCCAATCCGCAACGGACGGGAATCAGCCGCGAGGAACTGCTGCGCCATCCCGCCGTTGGCGGGACCGACGCCCGGTTTCTGGATTTGGCCGTGGCGTCGCTGATCGAGACCAGGCAGATTGAGCGCAACGGAAACGCGCTCGCGCGGGCGGGTTGGAGCGCACGGGTTGTGGACCGCGACCAACGCTTGTGCGATCAGATTGTCGCGAAGTTGCAGCAGGCCGGATGGGCGCCGCCGAGTGTGGAGGAACTGGCCGCATTGTTTGCGGAATCGCCCCAGCGCATCAGCGCGATGGCGCGGCTGCTGGGCGAACGCGGAATTGCGGTGCGTCTGGATGAGCGCGTCTGGATGCATCGCGACGCCGTGGAGGCCGGCAAACAAACCGCCTTGAAACTTTTCATTCGCGCGCCGATGTTTTCCACGATGGAGTTCCGCGATGCGCTCGGCGTCAGCCGGAAATATGCCGTGCCGTTGGTGGATTACCTGGACAAGGTCCGTTTCACCGTGCGCTCTGGAAACCACCGGACACCGGGGGCGGAAGCGAAGAAGCTGTTGCTAATGAATGCGAAATAGAATGACGAACACCGTTTTGTGACGGTCGGTTTATCGCATCGACAGCGGATGGTGATTGTGGTACATTGCGACCGTGGTGAAAATATCCGCATCATCAGTGCGCGGCGAGCCACACCGGCTGAAAGGCGCCATTATGAAAACGATTAAGCCCAATACGTTGGAGGAAATGCGGGCGGAGTATGATTTCTCGCATGGGGTGCGCGGGAAATACGCCAAGGCCTATGCCCGCGGGACCAACCTCGTGGCACTCGAACCCGAGGTGGCCCGGGAGTTTCCCGATTCCAGGAGCGTGAACGAAGCCTTGCGTTCCCTGCTGCCCATCATCCGCAACCATTCGCACGCGATCACACGATAAGAACCTGTTTGAAAAGCAAGGTTGGTCAACGTCTCCTCGGTTCCTGTCAGAGAAGGCAACGTTTTGTGGTATTGAACACGGCAAGGGCTTGCGGCATCACGTGAAGCCACAAAACGCGGCCTGACGCATTCCGGGATGCGCTCGGCGTCAGCCGGAAGTATGCCGTGCCGTTGGTGGATTACCTGGACAAGGTCCGCTTCACCGTACGTTCTGGAAACCACCGGACGCCGGGGGAGGAAGCGAAGATGCTGTTGTCGCGAAATTCGGTTAACCCGCATATTTCACATTCATGGCGAAACCCATCACAGGGTGTTGTAGGGCAGGCGGCCCTGCCTGCCGTCCAGGAACCCTCGGCAACCCCGAACGCATTCGGGGTTGCCCTACAAATTAACATTCGATTGTGAAATATGCAGGTTAAGCCCAATCTGAAATGAAAGTATCTGCTCAAGTCCTCACCGAAAAATGTGTGGAACAGCCGCCCTCGGCTGTGTTCACGGTAAATGCACAGCCGAGGGCGGCTGTGCCACATATTAAAACAGTTCAGAAGTGTCCCATAGAAAATGGATAAAGGGATGGGCAGTTCCGCCACGGCGGGACGGCTCGCGTGTTCAAAATCGGCGGCTCGCCGATTTTCCAGAGGGAGGATGGTTGGCGGGCCGCCAACCATAACACGCGGGCCGCGTGTTCTCCCCAAAACCAAAATTCATAAACTCACATTTGAAAATCGTCTGTCCCTCTCCTCTGAAAAAGGAACGAAACCCCCTTTTTTCACGAATTGTGGGATGGCTGTGAAAACAGTTGACAAACCTGAGTAGGTGCAAATGAAAATTGATATTGCCAAACGCCGCCGCGTGATGGAGCGGTCGCGGCGCCTGGGACATTGCATCTGCAACGTACAGCGTCCGTGCCCATGCGATGTTCTTCGCGAGCAGAACCTTTGTCCGTGCGCCGGCGAACGGCCGGAACCGGTTGACCTTGCGCAAGTGAAATTGACGGACCTGGTGCGCAACGCCGGGTGCGCCTCAAAAATTGCCCCTGCCGATCTGGACGCGGCGCTCGGCCGGTTGCCGGAGGTGAAAGATCCCGCCGTGATTTCCGGACTGGCAGCGGGCGACGACGCCGCGATTTACCGGATCGCGGACGACCTCTGTCTGGTCCAAACCGTGGACGTCTTCACGCCGTGTGTGGATGACCCGCGCCTTTTCGGGCGCATCTGCGCCGTCAATTGCCTTTCCGACATTTACGCCATGGGCGGCGAACCGCGCACGGCCTTGAGCATTCTGGCGTTTCCATCCGAGAAATTGCCCGGCGAAATCATGCATCAGTTGCTGGCCGGCGCAATGGAGATTTTTGAAGAAGCCGGTGTCGCCCTGGTCGGCGGTCACAGCGTTAAAGACGACGAAATCAAGCTGGGCTTTGCCATCACAGGGTTGATTGATCCTGCGGTCGCCGCCGGACTGGAAAAACCGAATGTCGGCGACGCGCTGGTTTTGACCAAGCCGCTCGGCACCGGCGTGCTCGCGTTTGGCCGGCAAATCGGGCGCGGGCATCCGTCCGGATTGGCCGCCGCCGAGACTTCGATGGCCACGTTGAACAAAGCGGCGGCGGAAGCCATGAAAGAAGCCGGCGCGTCGGCCTGCACGGATGTGACGGGCTTTGGTTTGTTCGCGCACCTCCTCCGCATGCTGCGCCTGCCTGCGCCGTCGCGGCAGGCAGGTCAGGGCAAGCTCACGGCGGAAGTGTTTGCCGACGCGCTCCCGGCCTTCGACGGCGTTATGGACGCCTTCCGCCAGGGCGTGATCCCGGGCGCGGTTGAACGAAACCGCGAATATGTGGGCGACGCCATTCGCGTGGCGCCAAACGTTGAGGAAGCCTTGGTCAACCTGGGTTTCGACGCGCAGACTTCCGGCGGCCTGTTGATTGCCATCCGTGCGGAACGGCTCGAAACTTTGCGCCAGTCTTTGACCCGGCGAGGCGTCCGCGGTTTTGTCATTGGCCGAATCGTGGGCTTGTCCGACGGGCAAATCCTGGTCACGGCATCTTCATCGGACGCACCCGGGATTCGAGCGGAGAAACCCGTCGTCCATCAATCTGAAAGCAAATCCATGAATCCATCCAAATCAAATCCGGTTTCCGGCCACGACGATTGTTGCGCGGACAGTTTCAGGGGTGAAGCCGCGCCGAGTTCGGTCAGCGAAACGCAAAGGGCTTTTGGCGCGATGATGCGCGCAACGCAGGCCGCCGGCGCCTTGAGTGAAAAAGCCAAGGAACTGATCCTGTTCAGCCTGGTGGTTCACAGCCGGTGCAGTTCGTGTTTCGACGCGCACTTTCGCAAGGCGCGCGAGATGGGCATCACCCAGGCGGAATTGGACGAGGCCGCTTGGTGCGCGATTGCCATGGGCGGCGCGCCGGTGAAGATGTTTTATCAGGAGAGCCTGGAGCGGGTGAAGCCAGTGGATTAAGAGAGTGTTTGAAAATCCATTTTCGAGGGGATTGCGGGCAAAGCACCCCGAAGGCTTTCGGGGCGCCTGTCTGCCGTTGGTTTCGACAGAAGAGACAGGCCAGAGGACTGCACCGCCGACATCGCTCGCGCTTCACAAAAACCGATCCAAAATGATTTCATCCACGCCCACTTTGAAATGATCTTTGCGATAACCAACCGGCACAAAACCGTTGGAGATATAGTTCTGAACCATTGAATCGCGCACCGGCACGTTCAGCATGATTTCGCCCACGCCCTTGCAGCCCTTGTCGCGGTAGTAGCGCAGCAGCCGGTCCAGCGGCGCGTCCACGGAGTTCGTCAGGGCGCGCGGATCGATGTTGCACCACGGAATGAACCGGTCGGGGTGCTGCGCCGCCATCTCGATGATGTCCTCGTTGGCCTGGGGAAGATAAATCTCGGGACTGACAATCGGGAGCAGCACTCCTCTTTCGATCCGCGCTTGATCGTAGCGTTCAATCACCTGTTCCGCGGTGCAAAACTGAACCACGAAGGGGATGGGCTTGCGGTACGCGTGGGCGTGAATATCTATAAACATATTTATTGAGCTGCTTGCAAAATTTTGTAGCGGCGCTTCTGCCTGTCCCCCTTGTGGGGATGAGCGCCGTCCACCCCCCTACCAAGCGGGGGGCAGGTCGCGAGCCTGCCCCGAAGGCATTCGGGGCAGCTACATCTCGCGGCGGAGTTTTGCAAGAGGTTCGGTTGTTTGATTATTTTTGAAAGTGTGTTTTGAAATCAGTTCCGGTCCCACCAGTTGTCATTGGGGCTAATGACCGCATCCGTCAAGCCGGAGAAGGCATTGCTTGGGTCTGGGCAGAAAACGGAACTGACATGGCCATCCACCCAACCGACGTTGACCTTCGCCCTGTGTCTTGCCTCGGGTCGTCCGCCGCCCGCTCCATAGTCGCTGTACGTCAGATAAAAGCCGCGCTCCGGCGCCACCGCCATCTTACTGTCCACCAACAGGATGGTTTGCGACGGATTCTTAATATCGCTTAGGGTCGCGGGTGGGTCCCAATCGCCATTGACGCGAAAACTCGAGGCAATGAAAAACTGATTGTACCCATAGTGAGTATAAAGCCACCAGGGGCGATTGATAATTTTTTTAGCGGGACACCAGAAGACGTCATCTTTCCCATTGAAGTAGAGCTGGGAAAGTTCCCAATCCCAACCATAGCCATTCCAAACCTGATCCCACGTCATGAATCTCCCGTTGTTGTCATCGAGATACATGGTGAACGCGAGGCCCAATTGTTTTAGATTGTTCATACACTGAATGGATTTCGCTTGATCTCGAGCCGTTTTCAGCGCCGGCATCAGCAACGCCGACAGAATCGAGATTATGGCGATAACAACGAGAAGTTCTACTAAAGTGAATGCACCTGGCCTTTCTTGATCGGCAACCTTCCTTTGAATGAATGATGTCATGGCAATCGAACGGGGGTTGAGATCCTTATGGATAAACCGGAACAATCTTGATGAACTGAATTTTGATCCAAGGCGGGCGCTGGTCGCTGCCGGTGGGAGCGGTGTTTTTCAAAACCAGTTTGTTCCTCCCAATTTTTACGTTCGCGCCATCGAACGTGAACTTGTGGACGCCCACATCAGCGCTGGGGAAAGGATTTTCACCCTGGAAAACCGTTTTATCATTCAGAATGATTTCCATGGGCACTTTCCCATCCTTGCCTTTTTCCATCGCCGCGATCTCCACCTCAAGCCGGCTCACTGGTTGCTTGAGCTTGAACCTTGTCGTTACGCTGGGGTACGAGCCGGCGGCGCTAAACACGGCTCTGAAAAAATTCCCAACGGCGCCTCTTTCGGAGAAGTAGCCTCCCTGCATCTGCGGAAAATCCTCCGGACAATCGGCAAAGAAAACAAAATGCGATGGATCATACTTGCCCACCAAGCAAGGCCGGGAACGGGTCGCCATTTCGACCGGAGCAGGCAGCTCCTTGACCGCCTTGCCGCCCGCAATGTCCAAAATCTTCTTCTCGCCCTTTTGAACAAAGTACAGCAGGTCATACCGATAAAGGGCGGGGAGCGTCACCTTGGTGTACCCGCCATCCTGCCACTTCTTCAGTTCAATCACACTGGGAAAATCAGGTGAAATCAGGAACACTTTGCGAATGTCATCCGCCTTTACTCCCACCGTGATTTCCTTGTCCGGATCAGGCCGTTTCGTTTTGAGGTTCGGGAAATGAACATCGAATATTTTCGGCACCAGGCCTTCCCTCATATCTGAGCCAACGAAGTTGGCCAAATGGACCGCCATGCCCCGTAAATCGCCAACCGTCTGGCGATAGGCTTCCGCAATGACCCCGCGCGGGGCATTGGCCAGCATCCAAGCCGGTTCTGGATTGCAGTAATCAAGTATCGCTTTCAGAGTTTCCACAAACTTTGGATCGCGTTGATCCTTCCAGAATTGTCCCAACGGCAGACGGTTGGGCGGCATGTGATCAACATTGATGTATTTAAGTTCCGGATGACCGCTGAAATAAAGTACCCGCCCTTTGCCATAACTACGAACAATCACCCCAGGATAGGTCTGGTCAGCATGCCCAACGATTTCAGCGATCACCTTGCAGTCTGGCTGAAGATTGTCCAGTTCAACAAAGGGTCCATTCAAACTCCATTGACCCACAGAACGCAGATCCAATGTATCGTTCGTCTTGGGCGAAAGGCAGTTGATCTCACTTTGGATTTGCTGCTTGCAGGAAAATCCGAACATCTCGGCGAAACCAAAGTCTTTGCGAGCTTTGCCGTTTTCGTCACGCAACGAAACGCTTCCAGAGGCAATGAGGGAACCCCCCTTGCTCACAAAGTTCGTAATGGCGGCGAGCGCGTTGTCGGACAGGCAGGCCGTATTAAACAACACGAGAATCTTCAGCCCTGCCAGCGTGTCCTCCTTGAGATCCCTATCAGTCAGTATTCTGTACGGAAGGTGGCTGTCCGTAAACGCCTGACAGGTTCCAATATAACCGCAGCGCCATGATATTCCTTCCGGACACAAATCGCGCGTGTTGTGTGAAAATACCAGGGCGGTGTCGGCCAGCGGCGTGGTATTGCCCAGGAGTTCATGGTGTTTGGCGGTCCATTGCATGATCGGCGTGCGCGCCCGGTCAACCAATTCCTCCGGGTTCTCTTCATCGGGAAACCAGAAGTTACTGTTTCCCATCGTCAAGCCGAGGATCCACATCCAGGTGATATCGCCGTACTGGGTGGGATAGAAATAAAGCCACGGGTCGGCATTGATCCGATCATTAACGGCTTTCAGCAATTTCATGTTCGGCGCTATGGCCGGCCAGCCATAGAAGTGGTTGAAGTGGATCGGCTCACACTCGTACCCAATGGAATGGCTGTAATCCACCTGAGCATCCACTTGCAGGCCAGTATGGTAATAAGGATTATTTTCGCCTGCCACCGATGGTTCACACAAATAGGTTTGATAAAAATCCCCTTCCGGACGAAGGTTCTTCATCAAGGCGCGAACCTCCAGATTGCGTGCCGTGATGCAATTCTTTCGCCAGTCAAGCCACTTGATATAAATCGGATTTGCCAGATTGCGGAAGAACAGCTTATCATCACCCGCAAGATTCGTTGGCAGATTACAACCAGTTTCATTTTTGAATTTGTCGCGGCACGTTTTGCAGCCGCAAGTGTATTCCCCTAGAAACTGAATTTCATCCAACATGATGCCATCCAACGGCACGCCTTTGATTAACTCCTCCAGTCGCATCATGAAGGCATTCCAAAAATCAGCGTTGTTCAGACAGGTCGCGTAACGATTGTAATCTGAGAAAAGTGGCTTGTTCGTCCGCATATCCACAGAGGCTTGATCTGGATGTGTCTCAACGTAGCGGGCTGCAACCATCTCGTGGATCTGATCCGTGCAGGTGAGATGTTGAATGAATTTCATCCCCTGTTTATGGCAGGCTTCCGCGACGATGTGCGAACCAGCGATGTTGCCGCCAAGATTGGAAAAGATCTGGCGCCGGGCGCTGATAATGGTGTTCACCCCATTGGCTTTGAGTTTCTTGACGGTCGCTTCCGCCTGTTCGACCGTCACTTCAGAATAAGTCCAGGTCACCATTCGCAGGTGATGACGCAACTCGTCCTGGGTCATCTGGCGATTGCGAATGAGTTCACAATCTTTTTCATCTGCCAAGGGAGGATAGCCAATCAGCTCGACGTGGTCCTCGTAATAGCTCAGATCAAGTTTCTTTGCATCCTCGGCTTGGGTGTTTATGCTCATGCTGAAGATGCACACGGTGAGGCCAATGCGGCTGGCCCGTTTGAGTTGAGTGGTTGTCAGGGGCGTGGAAGGGTTGGAATGGAGGTTACTTGTTCTTGGGAATCCACACTTTCAGCGCTCGAATTTCCGCCGAATAACCGCCGGGCGTGCCGCTTCTCTGAATCTCAATGCCGATGCGGCTAGCCGACTCTAGGTTGGCGTCCTTGACTTGCACCTGCCATTCGGCGGGTTCCTTTTCAGCGGCGGGCCACGTCTTCATCGCCAGATTTTCGTCAACCGCACTGATTTTGACCCGATATGGTTCGTCAAAGCTGATCGGATCGGCGTGTTTTCCAAGATCTTTTATTTTGAGTTCGGGCGTGGTCTCAATCAACCGGATGTATTGCGCGCCGTCGGGATATAAGTAAAAGCCGTATAGCCTGGCTTTGTCTTTACTGAGGCGCGCTGTAAAACAGATGGGCGCCTTTTGGGCGGCGCCCAGAATGAGTTCCACTTCCATGACGGAATCCGCGTAGGAATTCACGGTTGTGAGCGACGGGTTGGTCTTGGCTTCAGTTGCCTCGAAGACCAGATGGCCTTCGCTAACGGTGTACGGTTCCGTTACGATAAAGTCGCGTTCGACGGCCATCTTATCGTTCATCCGGGCATCAATAACCAGTTGCATGTTTTCTTGAGCGTCACTCGGCACGACCGGCATGGTTAGCAGGATGAAAATGAAGGAAAGAAAGGCCGACGGAATGAAGGTGTAGAATTTCATAGTGTTTGATTTCGATCTTTTTGCCGAAGCGTGGTTTCAGCTTGCGCACCTCAGTTCGTTTTCATTTCACCAAGTGCCATCCCGATCCGTCAACGCGCAGCGCGGTGTGGCCCTTGTAGCGGTCGTACACCTGGTGCATCTCCTCGATGGTGTCGAAGTAACCGACAATATGCGCGGCGCTGAATGACTGGCCCGCTTTGACAGGCTTGCCGTGAATTTCCTCGATCATGACGATGATGCCCTCGGGGCGCATGCTGCACCACGCCTCGTAAACGACCGACGGCTCGAGCGTCATCCCCGTCAGCCACGGGCCTTCCTTCCCGGTCTGCTTGTCGCGCAAATGGTACGCGCGGATGAAATGCGGCGGGAGCTGGTGCGTGTCGCGCCGGTAATTGAACTTCAAATCGGGCGGGAACGCCGTGAAGAATTCGCTGGCCGGGATGCGCACCTCGTTCGGGCCGCTGAGGTAACTGAGATAGATTTCGCTGAAGGTGTCGCCCCGCTCGTGGCGGACACAGCCGGGCGTGTCGTTGCCGAGGAACAATTCCTCGGAATCGTTTACGCTGTCGATCTGGTCCATCAACATGAAGAACCGCTCGCCCTGGGGAAACACGATCCGTTGCGTCCAGCGCGAGCCGGGTTGGCGACCGGGCGCGGCGTACTCGAACCGGCGGGTCGTCGTCACCGCGATGAAGTCGTGGCCGCGGATGATCTCGGGCTGGACGGGTTGCATCCGGTCGCAAAGTTGGGGGCCTTCGACCACCCGCTTCCGACGGCTGCTGCCGTGGCACATGAGGGCGTAGTGGCGCCGGGCGGGGTCGGTCTCGTTCTCGTACCACACATAGCGGTCGATGCCGTGGCTGGCGGAGGTGAACGCCTGATCGCCATAGGCGGCGTCGCGGCCGACTGCCCGATCCATGCCGACTTGCACGGTGTCGGCGCTGAACGCCTGATCGCCATAGGCGGCATCGCTGCCCGGTTCCATCAGGTAATCAATGACCATCAGTCCATCGCCGACTTCGCGGAAGCCGGTGGTCTTATCGAGAAAGGATCCCTTTTCGATGCCGGTCATGTGGAATTGCCAGGACTTGGTGGGGTCCTTCTTCTTGGGAATGATGGCTTCGAGTTTGTCGGTCTCGATCTTGATGGCGCGATCGTCCTCGATCACGCGACTAACGAAGGTTTCGGCAGTTTTCATGGTGTGCTTTCTTGTTGTGGGTGGTTCCTGTTCGAGACGCTTGGCGTCCATGATCAGCGGGGGGATGACGATTCATGGCGGGAACCGGCCGCCGGAGCCACTCCACCAGGCAAGCCACGTCCTCCCGCAGCTTCTCCACGGTGCGGATTCCGCGGGGCCGGCGGCAATAGCCGCCGCGAAAATCCTCAAAGGAATAAAGCCCCCGGTAACCGGCCGTTTCGAGCGCTGCGATCACCGCGGGCCAGTCCACCAACCCGTCCGGGAGCGATGTATAATCAAACCGCCAGCCGGCGCCGTCCTGACGAAACCAGGCCAGGTTTTTCACGTGGACGTGCGCCAGGTAGGGGCCGAGCAAACCGACGGCAAACGGCCAGCCCAGCATGCCTTCCACCGCCATGTTGGCCGGGTCCAGGATGACCCCGACATCCTGCGGGTCGCTACGTTCCACCACGCGCAAGGCCAGCTCGGGGCTGCACGTGAGGTTGCCCTGATGCGTTTCTACCAGGATGCGCACGCCAAAGTCACGCGCCCGCGGAACCCATCGGGCCAAGGCCTTGGCGGCGGCCTTGAGGGACCCCAGCGGCGGAATCTTCACCCGGTAGAGTGGCGCTCCCAGCCGAACCATCCGACAACGCAGGATCCGCGCCGCCTTCAGCAACCGTTCCGCGCCTTCGCCGTCGTCCAACTGCTGCGGTCCGCTGAGACACGCCACCTCCATTTCGAATTCCTGGCAGAGGTCCCGGATGCGCTCCGTGTTGCCGCTGCGGGGAGTGAGGTCGAGATGCCAGGGCCGGGTGACCGGCAATTTGCCCACCGGGTAGTGGGCCGCCCATTCCACCCGGCGCAGCCCAACGGTCCGGAGTTCTTTGAGCACACGACGGGCCGACCAGTCCGGCGCCATGGCCGTCAGCATGGCCAGGCGCACTCCAGCATCCCTCAAGCGGTTGGAACTCTGTGCCTTTGGACCTTGGGACCTCATCCGTAATAGCTTCAATATTTTATCCTTACTCCAGACGTACTGTCCCAAGGAGAAAGGGTAAAACCGGAACCGGCGCCGGACACCCATTCCGCGATATCATTTACATGGTTCGCGTCCGAATACGACTTTGCGGTCAGAATCTGCCTCGATTGCGAAATCTGCAAACTCCTGACACTCAGGTTTCCACTCCAATAAACGGTAGCTATCCATACTGCAACCGGCCGTTTCGGCAGATACATAATCCACTCTTCCGATGGTGCGCTTGAATGTTCAAAG
Source organism: Verrucomicrobiota bacterium (assembly GCA_016198745.1). Taxonomy (GTDB): domain Bacteria; phylum Verrucomicrobiota; class Verrucomicrobiia; order JABWAM01; family JABWAM01; genus JACQHZ01. The sequence goes on along the minus strand of JACQHZ010000172.1, from coordinate 8,677 downwards.
GGGGTATCAGAGCGAATCGGTATCGGCTTGCCATCTCCATAGTCCACAGAAATGTCCACCCGCATATTCAGCGCATAACCATATCTGTTTCCAAATTCAACCCCGAGCTGCCAGCTCTGGTCGGCGCCGGCCGCTCTAAGATCTTTATACAGTATTTGCGCGTTATCGTATGCTCCCAGGCAATCGGCCTTCCTGAGTTTGGACGCTATCGTTCCTAAATACTCATTTGTCTTCAATTTAGGCGATGGAGTGTCCGCCGCATTATCTTTAAAGCCAATACCATTTGCCACTTCGGACGCATCTGAACGCAACCCCTTTTCAAGTGGAATCAACTCGGTGTAGAACTCAGGAAGAGTTGGATATTCCTTGGAAAGTGTTTCCAACTTTATAAGCGCCGCCGGAGCGAGCACGGTTTTGGGACGGTACGATTCCGACAAGAAGCCCTCAGCTTGCAAAATATTCACGATGGACGACAGATTCAGGCAGGCCCTTAACTTCTGTATTGAAGCGTAGGCGCCGTCAAGCGATCGTTCCCGGAACTCGTACCAGGCATCCGCAATCCCGATGAGACCCTTTCTCGATTTGTAAGCATCACTGCTATCGGGATAATCTGGTCGCTTTGGCATCCGGTCGCTGATAAGCGATTCCAATCTGGACGCGATCGCCTCTGTTTCCTCGATCAGATAGCGCACATTGCCAGCATGCTCCGTCAAATTGTACGGAGCATATGGACCAGCCCCGTGCACATTAAAGAGCCTGTGTACTCGGTCCTCCAGCGCCAGTGCGGGGTGAAAGTATCCCAAATTCTTAAATCCGCGTTTCATAAGCCCATGGGTAATTCTGTCAAAACGATCACATTCAAGCCGTCGATCCAGCTTACCGTCGCCCCAGAGAAGGATAAAGTGCTCTGTATTTGAACCCCAGGCTCCAATCCAGTTTTTTATGGCGGTCTCCTCGTCACCGGGATTTGGGTATAGATCCATGACAACTGCATCGCGTTTAAGATCCGGCTGAACCCACTGCCAATAGACGCCGGGCGCTATTTTTAGCCAGGGGTAACGGCCTTTCACGAAATCGTATAGCTCGTTAAGAACCGTGGTCAGCTTTTTCTGCACTTCGCTCCTCTGGTTGTTTCGGAAGCGATCAAATGCTTCGGCGCCGTATCCTCCGAATGTCAGGCAGACATCCGGCTCCTCCTCAGAGAGCACCACTCCGTATAGCGCGTCTTTGCCGCAGTACTCGAAAATCGTGTCAAGCTGCCAAGCGATCGTCTTCTTAACACTGGCGATCAACGCGGGATTATCCGCGATATCCAACCAGGTCTTGCCGGCAAGGTTATCGCCTCCGGGACGAATACCTTTGGCGCTTAGCTTGTCGAGCACTGTTTTGGGAATAGCTCCCGCCCCAAAGGCCTGCCTTTCGCCAGGATTGCTCCACCTGGAATGGTCGCCCCACCAAAAGGCTTCGTACCAGATTTTGGCGGAATGCTTGAACTCATTGATGGATTCGCGCACCTGGTTGCTGTCGCTTAGCAAATAGGGAACCACCCACTGGTCGCCCAGCCAGAACCATTTGATATTATGACGACGGAAATATGTCCTGTCGAAATATGCGGGATAATATCCGCCACCGCCGTCATGGAAGTCTCCCAGCCAACCATAATGACCGGGATCAATCTGGGTCTTCGCCAGACCGGGATGGGCGGCTGAGTTCGCCGGATCCGCAGTTTTCGGGCGGTTTGCGGTGGGCTCGACCCTTGTGCAGGAAGTGATCATCGCGCAAGATAACAGCAGACTAAGAATTGCAAGTGTCTTCATGTCATAATTTATGACGGTTCGGGTTTAAACGTCAGTCCTCGGTTGTTATGACTAGCGTTGGCGCATACTGCGCACCGATTTTCGCGAAGTTCTCGGTTGATTCGAAAGCCTGGATTTCGCCTTTGTAAGCCTGTTGGGGATACCCCGCCAAGCAAAGAAGGACGCCCAAACTCGGAACCGACTTGTCCACCCATTTCTGCACGAGCGAGGTGATATCAAAAGCCAACGCCATGCCGATTTCCGTTGTGGGCGTGTGTTTGACGGCAACAACAGGTTCGGGATCAAAATCGCCACCGGGTGTTTTCCATGGTTCGCCCTTTGTGCGATCGTTGAACGTCACGGTTTTGGAGTTCCAGTCGGCTGTCAGCAGGCCATGCGCTTCGATGGTCATGCCGTTGCCGGCGCCAATTTGCGCGTCAGGCGCCGTGTATAGGTTCAACACGGCGGAAGTAACTTTGCCTTTGACATCGCTAAGATCGAACCGGAGCAGCGTCGCGTGATGCGTTTGGTTGTCCGCGCGGTTGGTTCCGACAAAGAGTTGGTTGCGCTCAAAATTGGCGTCCGGTTGGGCTTGGTAAATCCACGTATCCGCTTGGGGTTGCAGAGTCAACGTTTTGCCATGCAGATTCGCGGCGCTGAAAAGTGCAATAGATGTGATGACGAGAAACAAGGATTTCGATTTCATGGAATTACTTCGTTTTTACTTGGTTGAATATCATCAGCGAGCCTCATTGTGGCCCACAGTTAGTTGGCATCGAGACTTTGAGGGAGAATAAACTTTGTCGGTGGTCCGGTTTATGGCGTCCGCGACAGCGAGGCAATCTTCAGCGGTCAACTGGGGCGCAACCGGTACATGGGCCGAAACCTGTAAAATGTGTTCGGTTCGAGGACAGAGTCCGTCGGGAAATCTCATTGTGCCATCCGGATTGCGAATGGCGCGTATCTGCGAGTATTGGTAAACCGTCTTCCCGTCATAACGACAGCCGGCGGGGATGCCTTCCGCGCAAAGAAGGTGAACCCATTCATCCATTTGCGCGCCGGTTCCTTCATGAATAAACAAGAGGTTGCATCCCACATCGCCGTCTGGATCGGGTGAAGGCCGGAACCGGTATGGCCCGGGCTGGAGGGCGCTGTAAATTCGCCGCCTATTTTCCTTCAGTTTGGCCACGATCCGGTCGAGCTTGCGAAGCTGGGCAAGCGCCACTGCGCCGGTCAATTCGCTCATGCGATAGTTTTCACCCAGCGGAGACTCGGTGGACGCCACGCGGCCCAGGTTTGGCAAGTGAGCCTCACGCAAAAACCCTTGATCGTGGAGCCGGATCATCCTTTCGTACAAGGAGGGATTGGAAGTCGCCACCAATCCACCCTCGCCCGAGGTGATTACCTTGCAATGTTGCAGACTAAAGCAGCCGATGTCGCCGAATGAGCCCACGGGCCGCCCGTGATAGCGGCAACCAAAACTTTGGGCGCAATCCTCCAGCAGCAGCAGCTTTCGTCGCCTGACTATGGCCAGAATCGAGTCCATGTCGCAAGGCACGCCAAGAATAGGCACCACGATCAATGCCTTGGTCCGGGTTGTAATGCCATGTTCGATGTCGTTCGGGTTGATATTGCCGGATTCGTCGATCTCGACAAAAACCGTTGTGGCACCGGTGTTCAACACCGCCAATGCCGTGGCGATGAAGGTTGAAGCTGGGACGAGGATCTCGTCACCCGGTCCTATGTCAAGCGCGCGCAGGGCAACGCGCAACGCGCCGCTGCCCGAGTGAACTGCCAGAGTATGTTTGACACCCAGCCAGGTTGCCGCCTCGCGCTCAAAGTCTGCGACCATACCTTGGTTGGCAGGGCCATAGTAACGATTGAGTGAACGCGAATCGAGAACCCGGTTTACCAACTCTTTTTCTTCCGCGCCAATCATGGCAGCACCCGAAAACTCGAGTGGATAAGGTTTCTGTTTGAAATAGGGTTTCATCTGAGTAGTTCCGACAGACCGGGTTTAACGCGCTGCCATTGTTCCAAATGTGCCTTTGGACCTCATCGCGTCAATTGGAGTCGAAGTAGTGATCGTATGGCCATGACTGCGCGGCCTCCGTCGGCAGGTAAAGGGACTCCACATGGCCATCCAAAAACAGCACATTTTCGCCGTTGCGATGAGGATTCAAAATGTAATTAAACCACAAATAGTCAACCGAGATTTTGTAAAAGGATGCCTCGGCGAAGATGATTTTTCCTTCCGGATTACGGAGGTCGCCGGAGTTCTTGCCGTCACGAACATATTGGTTGTTGTAGGCATACTCGACCAGGTTGTTCTCAATGGGAATGATCGCCGAATCCTTCCGTGTCGGGCAATCGAGAACGCTGCCCGGCTTCCAACCATTGCCAAAGTTCCAGGGCGGCATCTTTAGGTAGGAGGTGAAGTCGCTCACTCCAGGTTCTTCCCTTTGGTACCAAGCATATCCGCCCGCGTTGGCGGCAAAAAATCGGCCGCTGTTGTCATCCAGATACATGGTCATGGCAACGCCGATCTGGTGGAAGTTGGAAGCGCACTTGGCTGCATGCGCACTGTCGCGCGCCCCTTTCAGGGCCGGGGACAGCAAGGCTGCAAGCACTGAAATAATTGCGATCACCACCAGGAGTTCGACCAGGGTGAACGCCGCCGGTGTTCGGCATACATTGGCCTCACTGGCCAGCGGGGTCGGGGTCTGGCGCGGCAGTTGAGTGGCTCCGCATGATTGGCGGATAATCAGTTGGGGACGCAGTCTTATTTTGATATCAGGCTTGTTCTTGCGGATCAGATCGAACAATAAATCCGCCGCTTTTATGATTTGCGACCGTTCATCCGTGTCGCTTACCGTCAACGGCACGGGATACGCCGAAACCGGCAAGCGGTCGGCCACTCCCGCAACGGCAAAATCTTCCGGAATGCGATGCCCCGACGCCAACAGCTTTTTCATCACCCCTAACGCCATAATTTCTTCCGCGGTAATAATTGCGGTCGGCCTTTCCTTCAGACCGAGGATTTGGCCGGCCAATATTCCACCGCCATCCTCGCCCCATGGACTGGCCATGACGTATTCCGACGGATAAGTGAGATCATGTTTTGCCATGACTGCGCGATACCCTAATTCCATCAATTCGCCCGTTTTATTGCCGGCCGGTCCGGTCAACAATGCAATCTGCGTATGTCCCAATTTGACCAGATGATTCGTGAGAGACATTCCCGCTTCAAACATATCGGCGCAGACCGACGCCGTCTGCTCGTCGTTTGATTCTTCTCCGACAATCACCAACGGCACATGATATTTTTTTAGGAACACAATATCCTCCAGACTGACGGAGGTATAGGCGATCAGTCCGGAAAAAAAATGATTCCTGATTTTTTCCTGAAAATCAGGATTTTCGCACATGCCCCCGGCCGCGGGATATTCATTCGCCACAAGGGAACAATGGTTCTCCGCGAAGGTTTTGGTCAGGTGTTTGATATGAAGAGCAATGCTCGGATATTCGGGGCTTATTCCGCTGTCAAAAATATAGCCGATAATGTTTGGAACGTTTGGTTTGTTCGGCTTAACCACCAGGGTGCCCTTTCCAACCTGCGAAACCAGCAAACCTTCTGCCGCCAAGTTCGCAATCGCCAGATTTACCGTGGTTTTATTGAGGGCATATTTTTGGGCAAATGCGCGGATCGACGGAATTTTGTCGCTGGGTTTATATACGCCTTGTTGAATCTGTTCCCGCAGGAAATGTTGGAACTCTTTCGACTTGGTTGCTCCGAGGATTGCATTCATAGAATATTCCAATATGTCCTAGTGTCTGAGACATAATGGCTGATGAATTGAAATATGCAAGCATTATTTTTCAGTCGGCAGATTGTTTTTGCGGCAAGGCAAAACACGGTTCAACCGCGCCGCAGGTCGTGCATTCCAGGCAGCGGATGCAACCGGACACGTTGACTTTCTGGTCAACCTTCACGCCCATCGAGCATCGGCTGCGGCAGAGATTGCATTCGACACATTGCCGGGGGTTGTAGCGCAGGTGAAACAGGCTGAACCGGTTGAAGAACGCGAGCAAACCGCCCAACGGACAAAAGATGCGGCACCACGGACGATGAATCAACAAGGCGGCGGCAAGGAAAGCCAGGAGAATTCCCGTTTTGAACCAACTCATCGTCCAACCTTTGCCGGCGAGAAACCCCTGAATCGAATAAGGCACGCCGGCTTCCAGCGCGCCGGCCGGACAAAGCCGGCAGATGGAAACAACCTGGTCATCGAAGGGAATGCCTTTGAATCCGAGAACCATCGGCAGAAGAATCACCAGCCCCGCCAACACGATGTAACGCATGGAACCCATCCAATCCGGCAGCATCACTTTCTGGCGCGTGATCTTGCCGAGGAGGTCCTGCAGGAAACCGAATGGGCACGCCCAACCGCAGACGATGGACCCGCCCAGCGCGCCGACGAGCAACAGCAAACCGATCAGCAGGTAGGGCACTTCCCAAACGGCCGGCCACAGCGCCGCGTAATTCGCCGCCACGCCGACGGGGCATGCGAACGAAGACAACGGACAGGAATAACAGTGGAAAACACAACCGGGAATGCCGTGCAACCACCTGCCCACCGGCGCCAGCCACACGCCGAGAAAGCCCGTTTGCACCCACGGGCGAATGCGCGACAACTTCCGGCCAAGAGCGCTCGGTTCACGCCCCCGACAATCTGGCACAGGACATTCCATGAGTGATGCAATCGAGCCTCTTGCAAAATGGTGTAGCGGCGCTTCTATGAAGCGCCGTCAATCGGAAGTCTGCGCTTCCCAGAAGCGCAGCTACACCTCGCGGCAGAGTTTTGCAAGAGGCTCAATCCTTAAACTAGAATGGTCACGCCGTATGACCGGAAATTATTTAATTCAGGTGGGACAGGCTGCTTTTGCGGCGGCATCCACCCGGACGATCCATTTTGGAGGCGTCGCATTGGCTTGTTGTTTGGCCCAACGATCCAGCGCTTCAGCGGCAGCGGCCGGGTCATCGACCGGTTTCGGCGGGGCCGGCGGCGCGAGATGACTGGCGTATTGCAGACCGCCGGATGAGAAAGCCTTGATCAACTGGGGTTCACCAGCAGGACTTCCCTCGACTGTGTCCACGCCGGTCAAATGCCGCGAGCCACAAAAAACGAGGATGACGCCGATCAGGACGGCGATGAAACCGGGCAAAAAGTCGTGATGTTCCACGTCGCGCAACGCGGGGTTCACCGATGGTTGTGGCACGCGTTTGAACATGGTCAGATTAAAAGCATAGACGAAAATTCGGGGAATTGGCGGAGGTGGATGGGAATCGAACCCACCTGGGACTTTGTTGAGCCCCACACTGGTTTTGAAGACCAGGAGCGCCACCAGGTCGCCCCACACCTCCGGCTCCATTGATGACTGCGCCGATTGTCACCGGCAGAACCCCGTTAACGTCGTTATGATCAAAGCGATTCACATCACGGCCATTTATTCAGATTCCGCAGTCAATTATTTAATGCAAGATAAGAAATGTTGGATTCATCAACTTTCGCGGGACTGAAAATGTATCAACCCACTTTCCATCATTTTTTCCGTCCACGCAACGGCGGGTGAGGTCGTCGTAGGCGTCAATCCGTCGGTCGCGCAGAAAGGGCCAGTGTGTGCGTGTTTCATCCACCTTCGCGAGATCAATCCGCACGATCAGAATCTGTTCGTGATCGGGGCTCGCCCGCGCCAGAACCCGGCCAAACGAATCGGCCACGAAACTCTGGCCGAAAAACTCGATCCCATCGCCCCCCACAGGGCGCTCGCGTCCCACGCGATTCACGGCTGCGACGTAACATCCGTTGGCGATGGCATGGCTCCGCTGGATGGTTTCCCAGGCATCGTGCTGCGCCCCGCCATGCGCGGCCTTCTCTTTCGGATGCCAGCCGATCGCGGTCGGGTAAAATAAAATCTCTGCGCCCTGAAGCGCAGTCAGTCGCGCCCCTTCCGGAAACCACTGATCCCAGCAAATCAACACCCCGATTTTCGCGTAACGCGTCAGCCACGTCCGAAAACCGAGATCGCCGGGTGTGAAATAGAACTTCTCGTAGTAAAGCGGGTCGTCGGGGATGTGCATCTTGCGGTATTTGCCGAGACAACGACCATCCGCGTCAATGACAGCGACGGTGTTGTGATAAAGCCCGTGCGCGCGTTTCTCAAAGAGAGGCGCTATGACGACCACGCGATGCCGTCGCGCGACGCGCCCCAGCGCCTCCGTGGAGGGACCGGGAACGGGTTCCGCCAGCCGAAAGTTCGCGTGATCTTCCGACTGGCAGAAGTATTGCGACCGGAAAAGTTCCTGAAGGCAGACGATCTGCGCGCCCTTCCGCGCGGCCTCGCCGATCCGCTGGATGGCCTTCTTGAAATTAAGCGCGGGATTTCCTGCGCAACTCATCTGGATGAGTCCGAGAGTGACAACGGATGGCGGGTTTGTTTTCATGCGCGTGAATCCATGGAGTCAGAAAGATTGTCAGGCGTCCAGCCCGAAACCCGTCGCATGATTCATGACGAGCTTGGTTGCAATGCCGCGATTCGTTGGCAGCAACCCATGAGACCGAGATCTGATGACAATTGGTCGCGCGCCCACGGATTTGGCATTCCGCGTCTTCACTGTTTTCTTGCGGCGGCGATTCTGAATGCCTATTATTTCATCCTTCTCCACAAAGGGCAAATGCGGATGTCATCATTCAACCGAGCCGACGGAATTGTTTTGTTGGGATTCTGAGATGTCCCGCAGCGCGGCATAGCCGCAACCAATGGGACGGAAGGCTTAACCACGGAGGACACGGAGGCTCACGGAGGGATGAGACAGCATG
>JACQHZ010000209.1 GCA_016198745.1 Verrucomicrobiota bacterium | reverse complement strand
GATCGCTGATCGCGGCCGTGCCCACCCCACCGCGATCAGCGATCGCGGCTACAATCTTGTGAAATATGCAGGCTACCTTCTCCCTTATCCGCCGCAATGGGGTTCGATGCAGTTGTGCCGGCAACGGCTGAGCACGTTGCTCGACTTCTCCCGCAAAGCCCGGATCGATGCCGTACAGTTTTATCGCTTGAGCCTTTTTGGGGCAGGGCCATCGCGCTCTTGCCGGCAGTCATCCGCCATAACGGCCATCCACAATCCCCTGTGCCGACAAGTCCTCATCCAGTTCAGGCCAGTGCAAACCATAGGGGCTGATCTCAATGCGGTTCAACTGTTCGTGAGAGGCTCCACGCAGCAAGGGGTTGACGGAAACGGGGAAACTCAACTCACGTCCATCAGCCAGCCGCACATAAATCCTTCCTTCCTTATGCCAAGCCGACACCGCTTTAACTCCTTGAGCCAAAACACTCATTCCATTTCCTTTCGATCAAAACTGCATGTTCTTGAACCAACTCCTCTGCGCGAGCAAGGTCTTTCACTTTCATTCCGATTGATTCAGCCAACTCAAGCGGATGCAACCAGAACTTGGCCTCGCCGCCCGCCTTGCGGATGTGGACATGGACAGGCTCACTTCCCTCATTGGAATAAAAGCCTGCCACAAATCCTTCTTTCCGAAACACTTCGGGCATCAGGAAAGCATACCCATTTCACGTTGATTTGCAAACACCGTAACCACTCAGGCACACAGGTCATTTCATTCGGGGTTGACGCGCTTCGGGATGCAATCTACAGCAAACCGGAGATGCCTCTTTTGTCGTGAAAAACCGGATTGAATTCAAACCGTGGGTTGCCGCCTTATGCGCCGGCATCCTGCTGGCGTTGAGTTTTGCGCCGTGGAATGTCGCCATGCTGGCCTTCGTCGCGCTCGTCCCACTCGTGAGCCGGATTATTCCCGCCGATCCCGCCCGCAAATGTGACGCTCCCTTCTCGCTTGGGTTCGGGGCCGGGTTTGTATTCTGGCTGATGACCATTCATTGGGTGAGGCATGTGAGCGCATTCGGGACGATCGCCCTTTCCGCCTATCTCGCGCTCTTCTTCGGCGCATGGGCTTGGTTCACGGATCGTTTGCGGGCGCAACGGCCGGAAATCAAGGGATGGACGCATCTCCTGATCGCCGGTTGCGCTGCTTCCGCATGGACGGCGCTCGAATGGCTCCGAGGTTGGATTCTCGGCGGATTTCCCTGGAATGGAATCGCGGCGAGTCAGCACAATAATATCGCTTTCATCCAGATTGCCGAATGGACCGGAGCACAAGGGGTGTCGTTCGTGGTCGTCTTTTTCAATCTCGCGCTCTGGTTGACATGGCGACGATTGAAGGCCGAACGATTTTCGCCAAGATCGTGGCGTTATGAATTTTCCGCCGCCATTTTTCTCGTGGCGATTTGTCTTGTGACGGGCATGCGGCATCTGCTGCGTTCCCGTCCGCCGGCTGCGGAAGAGGCGTTGGAATTGAAACTCGCCTTGATCCAACCGAACATCCCGCAGGAGGTGAAGTTCGAGCCGATGGGCATGAAGGAACAACAAAAGCGGCTGCATCAACTGACGCTTTTTGCCGCCGCGAGCCAACCGGACCTTGTATTGTGGCCGGAGACATCGCTGGTGGAGGGGCCGTCTTTCAACGTGCCCAACCGTCATTGGCTGCAGCAATTGGTGCATGAGGTGAGCCTCCCGATTCTTTTTGGAACATTGGAACGTCAGAACGAGTGGACCGGCGATGCCGGTGATCGCCGCAGACGGACCCGTGATTACAACGCGGTAACTCTGGCGCGTCCGGACAACGCCTTCGGCCCGACCTATCACAAACTCCATCTGGTGCCCTTCGGCGAGTTCGTTCCATTCGAGCGTTGGATTCCCTGGCTGCGGTGGCTGACCCCCATTCCGGGGAGTTTTGATCGCGGCGAAGGCCCGGTCTTGTTCGAGGTTCGCGGCGTCAGGCTGGGACCGCTGATTTGTTTCGAGGACACTTTTCCCAATATGGCGCGGGACCTTGCAAAAAAGGGCGCCGATGTCCTGGTGAATTTCACCAATGACGCATGGTTCAAGACCTCGCCTGCCGCCGAGATGCACGCGGCCAACGCGGTGTTTCGCGCCATCGAAACCCGAAGGCACCTCATCCGGTGCACCAACCACGGCCTGACGTTGGTCGTGATGCCGACCGGCCAGATTCAACGGGCGGAGCGGCTGAAACCTTTTCAGGAAGGATTCCTGATCACAACGGTTTCCGCTTCCCGCAATCCTCATCAGACTTTCTATGCGCAGCACGGAGACTGGTTTGCGGCGGCGTGTCTGGCGGCGGCGATCATCGGCGGAGGATTTCGGCGGCGCAAGACACCGATGACTTGAGTGTGGATGAAAAAAACAAGACACGCACACAAGGCGCCGTTGCATAAAGCGTTTTTTTGCTGTTGACAACACCGGCGTGTTGTCAATCCGGGGTCAGTCCGCTTTTTATCATATCCTGAGTTATTGGCAGCGTTTTTCAAGGGCGCGGGTTTGTTGAAACTGCTGTGGCGCAGGGGTAAATTCCATGACTCATGCCATCATTACCAATCGTGGTTGAACGCCCCTACGGCGGACATTACAATGTGACCAACAATTTTGTCGCGCACCCGGGAAGATTCGTTTGTGGACGAAACCCCTTCGCCGCGCGGAACGGCGCCGGTTCACCTGTCCGGAGCCGGTCCGAGCGCGTGGCGGATGACAAATTCGAGGGCGGCAATCGTGTCGTTGTAATCGGTGCTGTGCCCGCCTTCTTCGCGATGGATCAACAGGATTTTCCGGTTCATTTCCTTGAGAATCCCGGCCAGACGCAAGACGCTTTGCGGCGGCACGCTGGCGTCCTTGCCGCCCGCGGTGATCGCGACGGGCATGGTGAACGCCTCCGGCCAGTATTCCGCGCTGCGCTTCTTGTACTCCAGCGGGATTTCATTTTTGGCGCCGCCGAATGACGTCCGAATGGCGTCCTGGAAGTTTTGATATTCAAGGTGGTTGGCCGTTCCGTTCTGGCTGACCACGCCCGCGATCAGATCGGAGTGCAGGGCCGCGAAAGTGAGCGCGGCGGAACCGCCCATCGAAGCCCCTGCCAGAAACACCTTTCTTACCCGGTATTTTTTTTTCAGGCGGGCGATGATTTGCACGACGTCAGCCTCCGCCTTGGGACCCATCCATGAGGTCGAGGCGCGGTAGTCCGGCGAGATGAAAAGCATTCCGAATTTGGCCGCGGTGTCGCGCGCGCCCCGACATTCATCGCGCGGTTCCCGGACGTATTGCCAGCGGTCGGCGCCGTGTCCGTGAAGGACGATCAAGGCGTGATGTTCTTTGGACGGATCGAAACCCGCCGGCAACATCTCCACATAACGCTGAACGCTTCCATCCACCCGCGCGGTGAAGGCGGTGTCGTTGGGTGCGCCAAACCCGTTGGAGACATTGGAAACCACGGACATCGTGAGCAGAGTTGTCTCAAAAAAAGCGCGCGTCAAGCGCCAGCTCATAAATCCATGGTTTCCTCGACCATCCCTTGATCCGGGGACAACGTTCCCATGTGATTCCACCACCCGAACATCGAAAAGCGCGCAAGTTTGCGCCCCGACAGATGGCAACGACGAGGACGGTGTGACTCTTGGGCGGGAACTCCCGTTGGGCGTCCGTTTCATAGATGGTGTTCCAGTTGCGCATCAGATCATCAATTTGATTTGGCATCCCCTTGGGCCTTCACCAAAATAATTCGCGCCACGGAGATTGCATTGGGTTCGTTCTTCCTGCCGTGAGGGAAGGCCGGGCCCTCAAACATCAGATTTGCCCATACGTCGAACTCCTGATCGGGGCGTTTTGGATCGAAGCTGTCATGGTAGTTGGTCTGAATAAAGAGGGTGTCCCGCTCGAACAAGCTCAGCATGGCCCTGCGCCGCACGACCGTTGTGCCAAGCTGGTACCAGTGATAACCGCGTCCCGGAATGTCCTCGGGACGGATGGCGCTTCCCTTTTTCTCCAACTGCTCGCTCAGTCCGAACACCCGCCAGCACAGGGGCAGTTTCGCGTCCTGGATCGGGCGCCGGGCGGATGGCGACCATTCCAGACGCTGGGACACACCGGCCTCAGCCAAATCATCGCGAACCAAACGCAATGTATTTGGCTCAGCATACATGGTTTCCGCCGTGTAGTCGAAAACGGTTCCGCCGGCGCACTCACGAAATTGTTCGGGTAATGCGACTTCCGTTTTGCGCGCAAGCATGGGGAGCACGCGCGCGTCGGCTTGCGCTTTCTCTTTGGCCCAATGGACCGGCCGAACTTGCTGCTCGATGGCGGCCTGCCAGGTGTTGCGATAACGCCGGGCGCTTGCGTCGCGATCCAGCGGCAGGAGCTCGGATGGGCGGTGACCGCGTGAAAGCCATTCGCCCATGAGCCGTGGGTACAATCGCACGATCGCCCAGTCCAGCGACATTCGCGCCTGGCGAACGCGAAGCATGGCCGCGGGATTCCGGGTTGCAGCTTCCACGGCCGCCTCGGCGTGGTCGAAGATCGTGTTTGCCCGAACGAGAAAATCAAAGTCGAGATACCGGTAGGCGTCCAGGTTCGGATTGAAAGTTGCAAGCGGGGCCGACTTTTCTTCGGAAGCCGCCCGCAGCGCGGCCAAATACTCGCGTACGTGTTTGCCGGCCGGGCCGTAAAAACCTTCCGTGAAGGTCTTCAATAACACCGAATCATCCTGGGAGGGATCCTCAATTAGTTTCATCATCATCCACAATTTAAGATCGCGCATGTCGCCAATAATCGGATAACCCAGTTCGGTCAGAATCCCCTGGACGTGTTTCGCTGTGTAAAACTGGTAATCGAGCGCATAGGTGTGCGCGGAAGGCAGAGGCAACGGTTCGACGGGATAGGTATAATTCACCCCATAATTCCAGATGTTCAGGTGCTGGGCTTTTTGTTGCCAGCGAATCACCAGGTCGCGAAACGCCCGGTTGTCGGAGTGAGTAACGGACTTGGTCAGACTGCTCTCGGTGTTGCACAAGGTGATGACAACGTTGTCCCGCGCCTGCAAGGTTCTGGGCGGCTGCGCAGTTTCCTTGTATGCAAGTGTGGTGAGGAAGATATCCGGGAATTCGTCTCGAATGCCGTCCGCCAGATAATTCACAAAATCCAGCACCGGTGCCATCTCCGTTCCGCCTTCGGCGCGAACCATGGCCTGGCTCGCTTCGCTTTCGTCAAATCCAGCCGAATCATTATGCGAAATATCGAAATAGATCGGGGGCGGAGTTCCCGTCCGGGTTGCGCTTGCGCGTGAACGTTTGATGTTTGCCCGCAACTTTTCCAGAAAGAGGTTGCGCATTTCCTGGTTGAGCAGGTTCAACTGGGCCTCTTGGTCCCTTCGTTTTCCTTGCACCAGGGCAAACCATTCGGGATGATCCTTGAAATAGACTTTCGGATCAATGTACAGATAGAATGTGTGAACAAAGTTCGGCAGCCCCCATGAGATGAAACCGCCGTATTGTGGCGCGATCTCGTAAGCCCCATCGGAATTCAAACGATTGCGCGCCGCCAGTCGCCCCTCATCGTATTTGCGAATCTTCCGATCCGCCTCATAGAAACTGTAAACGGCGCGGTATCCAAACGCAGGGTGACTGCGGTGATTCAGCGGACCGAGGCTTAAGGCGGGACGCCTTGGCACAGATTCGCACCAGCGATTCCACCAGTGGACGCCCAGGTCGTCCTCCAGGAATTGGTACACCGCGTAAAGCGTTCCCCGGGGATTGCCGCCGATCAGGAGGAGATTCCCTCCGACCGTCCGTACGATCCATTCCTCCGCCCCGAGAGCGGAGGCGGTGATGCCGTGGTCCTGGGCAAACTTTGTGGGGCCGACATAAAGGCTCCGGGTCCCTGGTGCGGCCTCGGATTCCTTGATCATCCTGAAGCTTGCGCCCGTGATCCGGTGCAAATAGGCCGCAAGCTCCAGGGCGGCCGTTCGCTCCGGCAATCTGCACTTGTCCGCCAAAACGATGGTCGCCAACGCCCTGCCATCTTGGGCCAGGGCAACATCGCCTTCCACTGAAAGTTGCCGGAGACTGGAGCGCCAGGTTCCGTCTTCAAATGTCCAGGTCCCGGTATCAGCGGCAAAGGAACCCGCGCCCTGCGGGAACAAAAGCAATCCAAGGACCCAGCCAGCAAGTTGAACCGTCTTACGTATTGAGTTCATGATTTTTTGTAACTACTCAGGTCATTCCCGCGAAAGCGGGAATCCAGTTC
>JACQHZ010000179.1 GCA_016198745.1 Verrucomicrobiota bacterium | reverse complement strand
GTCATTCCCGTCCCGCCACGGCGGGACGGGAATCCAGGGCTCGTGCAGAACCGGCTCAGGCGAACTGCCCCCAGTCCGTACTGGGGGCCGCTTTCGCAGGAATGACCTGAATGGTTGCCTGTGATGAAACCCAATTCCCAAGGACTCGAAGTCATCACCGTTCTCGGCCCGATTGCGCCCGATCAGATGGGCATCATGCAGACGCACGAGCATCTGCTGGTTGATGCAATGGACCACTACGGCGGTTACGAGTTTGTGATGGATGACGAAGAATTGGCGATCCAGGAGCTCAGGGAATTCACGAGCCGCGGCGGGAAGACAATTTGTGATGCGACACTGGACGAGATCGGACGCAATCCGCAGGCGCTGGCGCGAATTGCTAAAGCGGCGGGCATCCATGTCGTCATGGGCTGCGGCTGGTATCGCGAGTTCGGTTATCCAAGGATCGTCGAGGAGCGGACCAGCCGCGAGCTTGCCGACGTCCTTGTGAAGGAAATCGAAGAAGGCGTTGGCGACACAAAAATTCGCGCGGGTTTCATCGGCGAGATCGGCACGGGCCGCCACTTCATCAAGCCTGCAGAGGAGCGTGTTTTCCGCGCCGCCGCGCTGGCGCAGCAACAAACGGGGGTTGCCATCAGCACGCACACCACCCGCTGGGGCACGCTTGCGCTCGAACAAATTGCGATGCTCAAAGACTTCGGCGCGGACTTGTCGAAGGTCATCATTGGGCATCTTGGCGACCGCCGCGGCGTGCATCACTTGCTGCCTATTGCCGAGAATGGTGTCTGGCTCGAAGTGGATAACATCGGTTATTTCGATTACCAACCCGAATTTGTCCGCGCCGACAACGTGGCCGCCTTGGTCAGGGATGGCTTTGGCGAACGCGTGTTGTTATCGGAGGACATCTGCATGACCAAACACCTGAAGTTCAATGGCGGAAAGGGCTACGGCTACTTGCTCGAAGTCTTCATCCCCATGCTCCGCAAGCGCGGGTTGAAAGAGGAGGACATCCATAAACTGCTGGTGACCAATCCCGCGAACGCATTCGCGCGGCGAGTGCGCTGTAGCGGCGGTCTTCTGCTTTCGCCGAGGCTTCGGAGGACAAGACGACTGCCGAGATCGCCACTGGCAGTGAGGCGGCGGTCATCCCCACAAGAGGGGGGCAGGTAGCCCCCCGCTGCAACAAATGCAAAATAGCGGAAATCCCTACGATCACTTCGGCGTTCCCACGGTCGTCAACTGCGTCGGTTATGCGACGCGCGTGGGCGGGAGTTGTCCCGCCAAAACGGTTCTCGATGCGATGCGCGGGGGGAATGGGGCGTTTGTCGAAATGGATGATCTGTTTGAAGCCGCCTCGAAACTGATCGCTCGCTGCACCGGCGCGGAAGCGGGCATCGTCACCTGCAGCGCATCAGCCGGCCTCACGCTCTCCGCCGCCGCGTGCCTGACGGGATCGAAAGTCGAGTGGATGGATCAGTTGCCGGACACTGCCGGCCTTCCGCGCAACGAGATCATTTATCCGAAAGCCGGCTTGTACGATTACGAGCATCCGCTCCGCGCCTCGGGCGTGAGGTTGATCGAGGTTGATTACCAGGGACCCAACGCCTTGAAGCAGATCGAAACGGCCATCGGTCCGAAGACCGCCGCAGTTGGATATCCGTGGCATCACGTTGACGAGAAACCGTCTATTGACAAGCTTGCCGAACTCGCGCATCGGCATCGGTTGCCTCTGATTGTGGATGCGGCCATGTCGTTGCCGCCCGCCGAGAATTTACGGAAGTTCATCCAGGAGGGGGCGGACCTTGTCGTTTTCAGCGGCGGAAAACATCTGCAAGGGCCGCAGGCATCGGGTATTTTATGTGGTCGAGCCGACCTGATCCGAAGCGCGTGGGTTCAAATGGTGGATATGGATGTGCGTCCGAACACATGGTCGTTGGGGCACTGGATCAAGAAAGGCTGGATCAAGCGTCCGCCGCGACATGGAATTGGTCGTTCGATGAAGGTGGGCAAAGAGGCAATTGTCGGCCTGATGGCGGCGTTGGAGACGTATGAGCGACGCGACTTCGTGTCGGAATTGCGGACATGGCGCGCGATTCGAGACGAGATCGTCGTTGGCGTGTCAAAAATTCCCGGCCTGATCGCGAAGCCTCTCTTTCCCAGCCCCACGGGACAACCATTTCCGGTCGCGCAGATTGAAGCCAATTCCTCCGCGCGGGGACTCGATATGACAAAACTCATTTGGGCGTTGCGCGCGCAGCAACCGAAGATCATTCTCGCCGAGGACGACCAAGACGCAGGGCGGGCGTATATCTATCCGATGTGTTTGAATTCCAAGGATGCAAGGACCATCATCACGGCATTCAAGCGCGTTGTGCAACAGCATCGGAAACCGTAAAATCGCGGGCGCCGTACCCAGGTGGGTTCTGAGAGTTGTTCAATCGTCGTCGGTTGGAAAACCTTGGGCTGCGAAGCCGTTATGGAGGCCCCCATCCAGTTCCGGCGGCCAGAGAGCCAGGTCGTCTGGAGAATTGAAATGCTCATGATACCAGCGAATCTCCTTTTCGCGTTCGTCGGGAGGGAGACGGGACCACTCAGCCTGCTCCTCGCCAAGAAGACGGGCCAGAAGCACATAGTAGGATTCGGAGTATTCGGAGGCGCGTTTCATGGATAAAGGACTTCGATGGGTGGAGTAACGTCCGCCAGTTCGTCGGGCGTGGCCGCTTCGGCTTCGCTCACGTCAGCTTGCGCATCGAGGAGCCGTTGTTGTCGGGACCTGCATGCGAGTGGATCCGCGGGCAATTTGTGGCGGCGGCATGCGTCCAAAAGGAGTTGATGCTGGTCCGCGAAGGGGGTCTTCACCGGCCAGTTCTGGCCGGGTTCCCTGCGCCAATTGCGGTAGAAGTTCTTCCATGCCTTTTCAAACGGGCGATAGCGGGTGCGGTTGGCTGCCTCCCAAAGGGCGCGTTCGACAACCAAAAGGCGGCGCAACCGCTGCGGTTGCTTTTCCACAAATCGCAAGATGGGTCGCATCCGCTGAAATTCAACGCGGTATTCCGCAGGCGCCGATTGCCAGGCGCGACGGAGCCAGTTTGCTTCCTGCAGGTGGAGCACGCCGCGCGGATCCTTGCGCTCAAGCATTTGCACGCCGCAACCGAAGACAATCGGCCAGTCGCGGTCACGATCCGTTCGTTTCATGAGAGCCACGACATGGCGGCTGGCATAGTCGGGATCATCCGGTTCGGTTTCGAGGCGCGAGACCCTGGGTGGCTTGCCGAAAATGTCCAGTTTTTGCTCGGCGCCGTCCGGTTCTGTCACCCTGAGATGGCTGGTCCATCCATGAGCCAGATAATTCCTTTCCAGCGGCGCTCCGAAAATGGCGCGGTAGGAAACATTCAAGGGAGCCGCCTCCTTTTCAATCCGCCCGATCAGCTTGCGGAAGCGCGCCAGGTCATCAGGAACGATGATCCAATCGCTGTCCTTGGTGGTTTGCTGAAGGCCGTAATGAACACAGGCCATGCCGGAAGTGAGAGCGAAGCGGATGCCATCCGCGCGCAAGCGGGTGCGGATGAATTTGAGAAATTCCAACGGAGCGCTCATATCTTTCGTCCCGGATACATGGTGAAGTTTTATTCAATCCGCACAACAGACGCAAGTGCGTTGAAACGATGCACGGAAGCTCATCCACTGCCAGGTGAGTCGTTGTCAAAATTCCGCTTTCAAGGCGCGTTCGATTGCTTCATCATTCGCGCATGTTGGAACAGCGCTACGAGGCCATCCGGCAACGCATGGGGGCGGCATGCGCAAGGGCAAATCGCGATCCCGCCGGCGTCACCCTGATTGCGGTCACCAAAACGCATCCGCCGGAAACCGTCGAGACGGCAGCGCGATTGGGCATTCGTGATTTCGGAGAAAACAAGGTCCAGGAGGCCCGGGCGAAGATTCCGCTTTGCGGCGGCGCCTTGCGCTGGCACGGAATCGGCCATCTCCAGACCAACAAGGTCCGGGACGCCGTCCGTCTTTTCACGATGATTCATGCCGTTGATTCGCTCCGGCTTGCGGAGGAGATCGAAAAACATGCCGGCCTTCAGTCCAAGCGTGTGCCGGTTTTGCTCGAAGTCAACGTCTCGGGGGAAGGAACCAAATTCGGCCTTGGACCGGACGGTCTCAACGAGGTTGCGCTGGCGATCAATCGCCTGCCGCATCTGGAGTTGCGAGGGTTGATGACCATGGCGCCCTACGCGGAGGAGGCGGAGCCGGCGCGCCCGTATTTCCGGCGTCTGGCGCAGCTCAAGCGCGGCCTGGAACAAAAACTTGGCGCGCCGTTGCCCGACCTTTCGATGGGAATGAGCGGCGACTATGAGGTGGGCATCGAAGAGGGCGCCACCATGATCCGTGTCGGCTCCGCTCTTTTCGGCGAACGCAAGTCTGCCTTTCATGCTGCTGCGGATGAGGGTCCGCCGTAAACACCTGGTTCTGCAAGTGTCCCGTCGCGGTTCGCCGCAGTAACTACTCAGGGAGACGAGGATGTTCGGTCAGAATTTCTGTCACCAGCGTATCCAGGCGATTTTGCAGTTCTTGTTTCTGGTCCGGTTCGGCGTAATCCGCTTCATACCTCGCCGCCAAAATTCCTGAAAAAGCAAGCGTTCATCACCTTGCCCCGTCAACGCCACCGCCCAGCCTGCATATTTCACAAGATTGTAGCCGCGATCGCTGATCGCGGTGGGGTGGGCACGGCCGCGATCAGCGATC
>JACQHZ010000178.1 GCA_016198745.1 Verrucomicrobiota bacterium | reverse complement strand
GGGTTCAGCGGTTGCCTGCCCGCGCAGCCTGTCTGCGTGCACCGCACAGGCAGGCAGCAGGCGGGGGCAAATATGACGAAAAACGGTAACTACTCAGATCACCCGTTCCTTTGCTGTCATTCCCGCGAAGCTTGTCCTCGCGAAAGCGGGGAGCGGCAATCCAGCGATCGCGTGGAACCGGAACCATGTCGCATGATATTGCCGCTATGGCGTATGGCAAGCGGAGCATGGCAGTACAACAAGTGATGCTTAAGGAAAGCTGAAGAACAGCTTAAGTTTTCTTAAGCCAACGGCAGGCGAACGCGAAAGACACTTCCCTGACCCGGGACGCTTTCGACGTGAATACTTCCCCGGTGCGCCTCAGCGATCCACTTGCAAATCGCAAGCCCCAACCCAAAACCGCCGTTGCGATTGTGATGGGAACAATCACCACGATAGAAACGGTCGAAAATTCGCGACAACTCCGCAGGCTCAATGCCCAGGCCGGTATCCGCAACAGAAAGCTCAAGCTGCCCGTCCGCCCGCTTGCTGCCAAGGCTCACTCGTCCGCCTTCCGGGGTGTATTTCACTGCGTTGTCGATCAGGTTCAGAAGCAATTGTTTCAGTCTCATCTCATCGGCATTAACCTGGCCATCGAATCCATGGGTCAACTCCACTTGAATGCGCCTGGGCGCCGCCAGGATGCGCGCCCCTTCGGCCATCTCCTGCAGCAATGGCCCGACGCGCACCGGCCGTAAATCCAGTTCCACCTTTTCCGCATCCGCACTCGACAAAAACAACAATCCTTCCACCAGCCGCGACAACCGGTCAATTTCCGCCGCGCACCGCTCCAGGATCTGCTGAC
Source organism: Verrucomicrobiota bacterium (assembly GCA_016198745.1). Taxonomy (GTDB): domain Bacteria; phylum Verrucomicrobiota; class Verrucomicrobiia; order JABWAM01; family JABWAM01; genus JACQHZ01. Next base: position 1,958 of record JACQHZ010000178.1, on the reverse strand, counting down.
TATTCTCATCCCGTGGCCTGACGCTCAACCCCAACTCCACTTCTCCTTTCAGCGTCGTCAGCGGCGTGCGCAGCTCATGGGACACATCCGCGGTAAATTGCCGCAACTGCGTCACCGACCGCTCCAGCCGTCCGATCATCTCGTTAAACGTTTCTGCCAGCGCCTGCACCTCGTCGCCCGTCTGCGGCACGCACAACCGATGGTCAAGCTGCTTGGCCTGAATTCTCTGCGCGCCCTGGGTCACCTCGCGCAGCGGACGCAACACCCGATTCAGCAACAGCCACCCGCCGAAGCTGACGAGCGCCAAGACCCCGGGCACAACCACAATCAACACAAAACGCAACTGCGCCAACGCCTGTTCCACCTCGCGCAACGGCACGGCCACCACCCCCGCATACAACAGCTTTCCCTCCTCGCGAATCTCGCGCGATAGCATCCGCCACAACCCGCTGCCGCGCGCCTGAATGTTCATGGGGCGGCTGGCCGGAATGTCCGCGCCAGCCCGAAGCATTTCAGCAACGGCCACGGGCGAGTCGGTGGATTCGTAAACCACCTGCTGCGTGCCATCCACCACGCGCACATACAGATTAGAACCCAACCCGGTCAGATGCGCCATCTCGCCCACGACCTTGGCCAGCGGCAACTGACGGTGTTGCGGCAACAACTCCACCAGACAGGTCGAGTAGGTTTCCAATCGCCTGTCCAGTTCTTGATGCAACCGCGCCGACATCGTCCGATATAGCCCGACCGCCACCACCAGGTGAACGACACCCAGGCTCAGGATATACCATGTGATGAGTCGAAAGCGGATGCCCTTTAGGTTGATCTTCATTGGCGGGTTCCACTCCCCTTCTGGATCACGTATCCGACGCCACGCACCGTCTGAATCAGCGGCGCATCAAAGCCGCGATCCACCTTGTCACGCAGATGGCTCATGTGCACCTCGACCAGGTTCGTGCCGCTGTCGAAGTCATAGTTCCACACATGTTGTTCGATCATGGTCTTGGTCACCACCTGCCCCGCTTTGCGCATCAAATATTCCAGCAACGCGAATTCTTTCGGGGTCAACTCGATTGGCTTGCCCGCGCGGGTCACACGGTGAATCATGGTGTCAAGCAGCAGGTCGCCCACCCTCAGCAGCGCGGTCTGAACCGTGCCGCGGCGCAACAGCGACTGCACCCGCGCCACGAGTTCGGCCACCGCGAACGGTTTGACCAAGTAGTCATCGCAGCCGGCGTTCAACCCCGCCACCCGGTCCGGAACGCTGCCACTGGCGGTCACGGCCAGCACCGGGGTGGACTTGCCGCGCTGACGCAAACCCTTGACAATCGACAAGCCATCGCATGAGGGTAATCTCAAATCGAGGATGATGGCGTCGTGCTCACCTCGATCAGCCAGTTTCGCGCCTTGCTCGCCATCGTGCGCGCAATCCACCGCATAACCGGCTTCGACCAAGCTTCGTCTGACGAAGCTGGCCACTCGCTTCTCATCCTCGATGACTAGAATCCGCATCTGTACCTCCCCCAAGAGGAGCAACTAAATTGAGGTTCTTGCAGAACTCCGTTTTGCGGTCTACCCGTTGTAGTTTGGGACTTCAAAAAACACAATATGCTGTGGAAATTGGAAAACGGTCAATAGTTTTGCAAGAGCCTCACGGGTGATGCTTAAGGAAAGCTGAAGAACAGCTTAAGTTTTCTTAAGCCAACGGCAGGAGACCAAAAATGAATCAACTGCCCTCGGAACACGAAGTCCCGGCCAAGGCCAAACAAATCTACGGGGAAATCCAGCACGCCTTCGGGATGGCGCCCAACTTCTTCAAGGCCCAGGCGGCGGTGAGCGCCGACTGGCTGGAGTTGAACTGGCACCGCGAGAAACAGATCATGCTCACCCCGGGCGCGCTCGACCGCAAGACGAAGGAACTGATCGCTCTCACCGTGTCGCTGGTCAACCGCTGCCAG
>JACQHZ010000181.1 GCA_016198745.1 Verrucomicrobiota bacterium | reverse complement strand
GGGTGTTGCTCTCGCCGCCGAACTGGAAGAACACGTCCCCGACGAATACCGAGAGATCGCTGAACTGGCCATCCTTGTTCTCGTCGAGCATGGCGGCATCAAATTCGACGCGAATGGCCGGCGCATCGAATTTTTGGATCAGCCGCGCTTGGAATTCCGAGCCTTGGCTCAGCAAAGCTTTTTGGTCTTTCGCTCCGCCGCCACCGCTGAGCGTCCATTGGCGCTGCCAGTCCCCACCCTCAAAGCCCGTTTCATAAGCGGTCTGCCACGTCGCTGCCGGCGTTGTCTGGCTGCACAGCAGCAAGAACAGACCACTGATCTGGGTCCATTTCATGGAGGTTTCTGCAGAATTCATGGTTTGCGGTGATTTTGTCGTAGATTTTCCCGTGTTGTGTTGAAAAAGGCTGCCGAGAACGCCAAACATGTCAATTCACCCAATTCACAGAGGGGAGGGGAAAAGGAAAGCGCCAGGAGTTGACGGCGAAATTCTGTTGGAAATTCTTGACATGGAGTTGATCCCTGTGCTATCCTGTTCAACATGTTATATATTTGCGGCGAAGTCAACAAGAAAAATAAATGCTTGTGAACCACTTTGAAAACGCAGAGCGAGAAACCTTCAAATCTATTGGGCCAGAATGGGTCGTGAGGCTGTCACGACAGCCCCAAAGGAGAAACATGATTTGCCAACAGGGATGGCTGGAATCCGCCCGCTCGTGTTTTACCCTGATTGAATTGCTGGTGGTCGTCGCCATCACAGGGATCCTGGCGGCGCTGCTTTTGCCGGCGCTGCAAAACGCGAAGCAAACTTCGAAGACAGCGATCTGCGTCAATAATCTGCGGCAAATCCATTTCGCTTCCATGGCCTACGCGGATGACTGGGATGGCTGGCTGATCGTGTGCGATTATGGCATTGCGGCTCCGCATCCTCCCGACTTCAACTGGTATTGGTGGCAGAACAAGCAGCTCGGCGGGTACATCTGGCCGAACAAACTGTACGGCGACAACCTGGGCCGGTGTCCTGTGACGGTTTGCCCGAGCATGTCGAAGGCCGATAAAACCAGGTCGTTCGGCGACCAGCAATACTTCGACCAGGCGGGCAGCTACAACCCGAACGCGCGCCTCAGTTGTTACGCGAACGAAAACCGCCACGGCATCGCCAGGCTCGGCCACGCGCGGCCCGACGCTCCGTACTGGATGGATGCCCATCGCCAGTCGAACGGGTGGTTTAGCAGCCCCAGATGGTTCGGGGACCCGGATTGCAACGACCTTGTTTACCCGTACTTTCTCCGCTTCTCTCATGGAGGAGGGGTTCGCGATCTTGTGGCATTCGACGACTATGGAGGAGCGAGGGGCGGACGTTGCAACATCGTGTTCGTGGATGGTCATGTCGAGAGCCTGACCCAGTGCCAATTGCCCAAGCTGCATTGGGAGCCATGGGACTGAAACACGGGGAAAGAAAAATACGTCTGGGGTTCAGAACATGACATCGAAGCACAGTCAAGGATCGCTGGGAAGATTTCAAAATGTCGATTCTCGTTGATCTGGCCGAAGAACTCGTTCGAGAGGCCCGCCAGATTGAATCTACCGCGCAGTTCGTCATCCATGGGGGAATGGATTTGCGCCCACTTGTCGAACGGGTCTCGTGGAAAGCGTGGCGGCCACCGCAAGGACAATATGAAGAGCGACCCTTCTCAGCCGTGCTTGCGGCGTGGACGGGCCAAATCCAGAGCGCCGTCGTGCGCCCGGAGAGTCGTCCGCCCCTGCTGGCGGAACTCGATCAGTGGCCGCGTAACGCTTTCACGAAGTCATGGGAAACAATGGCCATCCAGACCACGCTCAGCGCGTTCCTCGGCTTCGATGCCGCCCTGTTTTGGGCGGGACTCGGTTATCGAGACCACGGATTTGCTAAATTTTGCGCAAGGCATCGCGCCTGGTTCGAGGCGGTGCGCGAGACGGTTCTCGATCACTCGACGCAGATGGGCATCGCCGTGCCTGTGGACGACGCGCGTCCCCGACTTGGGGCGAGCGTCCTTGCGCTGGGGCGAATGGGACTTCCAATTCGTTTTGTCCCCTCTCGAGAGTGGCGGAAGGAAACATTGCTCGCGTTGTTGTCGCCGTGCGATCTTCCCGACGATTTCTGCGCCCAAGGCAAAGCCCTTGTATGCGACACGGCCGTGCTGTTGAAATTCGGCAACCGGATCTATGACGGCACCTTGAAGCGCAGCGAACAGATGTTCAGCGCGGAACGGATGACTACCGACCCACTCAACGGCGCAGGAAGCGGACTGTATTCGACCGCACTGCTGTTCTTGCAAGAAGCGGACATGTACACGTTAGAGGCTTCGCCGACGCTTCGCGTGTTGTCCGAATACGTCGATAGCCAATCGGAACCGCTCTGTCCGTGCGTCGCGCTCAATGAGGAGCGCCAGATTTTGATTGTCAATCAGTCTTCGGCTGCTTGGGAACGACTCATCTCCCAATGGAAAGCGGAACAACTGCGGAACGCCCTCACACAGCTCTGCGGCGGGCCGTTGCCCGTCTGCTTGGTCGGTGGAACCGACACCTTTGTGTTCGCCCGTGAAAGCCCCTCGCATCGGGTGGTGCTGGTGGTCAACCTTTCGCTCGATCCCGCGCTCGGCTGGCGCTTGCAATTCGATCGACCCGTCACATCCAGCCAACTCCTCGACAGAACGGGAAAGTGGCGATTGTTGCCCGCCGGGGAGTGTCCCGTTCGCAATGTGGCCCCGAATTTGCCGTCGCGTTCGATGCAATGTTTTCGGTTCGAACTGACATGAGGAGTTGCGCATTGAACGGCAGCCCGATCCAGCCCGAGCGCCGGTCGGATTGATCAATCACAAAAAACCAAACGAAAGAAGGCTGCTTCAAAACCCTGGAGATGGATCCTGTTCCTTCTTCCGAGAAACCTTCACCCATTCGCCGGTTCCCGCGGCCTGGCGAAGAGCAAGGCAGACACGGATCACCTCGACGCTGCGCTCCAATGGCACAGGGGAAGGCAGATCGCCCCGAATCGCATCGAGAAACCGGCGCAGGAGCGACGGACGCCGTTCCGCTTCACGCTCGTACGCAACGGCGCTCCACTCTTCTCGCTCCACTTTCCCTCGATTCACCGTTTCGCGCACGAGTGCCGGCATCTTCGCGCCATTGGCGCGAACGAAACGGTCGGCAAAATAGCCGCCGAACTCCCCGACAACGGCATACCGATGATACTTGTGATCGAGCTGGTTCTCGAGCAGCGTGGCGGTGCCTCCGCTCTTAAATCGAAGGATCGCGGTCACGGCTTCCTCCTGGGCTGGTTCGGGGTCGGGCACTGTCGTCACGGTCTCGCAACAAACCGACTCCACCTCTCCACCGATCTGCATCGCCCAGTCCACTTCGTGACAGAGGCAGTGCAGAATCCATCCGCCACTGGATTTGGGATCCCTCACCGCATAGTGGCTCGTGCCCGCGCTGCAGAAACCCGCGCCGCCCATCTTGTTCGAGAGCGCCTGGACGAGGCGGCCCGCCTTGCCCGCGCGTACAAACTCGATCGCGTCGTGAAGGTAAAAAAGCCCGAGGGCGCCGTAACCGGTCGCCACTTTCACTCCCATCTGCTTCGCCGCGTCGCGCATCGCGATCACGTCTTCGAGGTTGAGCGCCACGGGTTTCTCGCACCACACATGCATGCCTCGGTTTGCGCAGGCGAGGAACTGCTCAGCGTGGTAACAGTTTGGCGAAGCGATGAACGCAACGTCAGCAGAGATGGAACGCAAAGCCGTATCAACACTCGAGAAGGACGGTACGCCTCGCGAGGCCTCCGTTGCCGAAAGAGCTGCTGACGAGGGGTCCACCAAACCCGCCACCTCCGTTCCGAGTTCGCGAGAGAATCCCATCAGCCGGGAACGCCCCATCCGACCGCACCCAATGAACAAGCCGCGAATGACTTTCCGAATCATGCAGGCCAGATTATCGGCTTTTGAATTACTTGTCAAACATGTTAATCAAAAACGTTATGCCGCCGATCTGGTCTTCTGATCACCACTCCAGCCCCGGTTCCGTGGCGTTGCTTGTTCGCACAGCGGCCAACTCGAACTGCTCGATCGCTTGTTCAATGGAGACCTGGTTGTCCAGCAGCCGGCGCAGAACCGCCTTCCATTCGAGCATCATTCCCGGCGGGAGATGCTCCCAACCAAGCCGGGCACTCTCCGCATACTTCAGCGCCCTCACGCTGTCGGCCGAGGTCAATCGCACGCCCAGGTTGGATGGCAGGAGGTGACAGTCCGTCCGGTTCATCGAGTTTTGTGCGGCCGTCCCGACGAGAATTCGAATCAGATGCCAGGCGTCTTCCGCTTGATCGCACGGTGCGGCGATCCCGACGCCCTCCGAGAGAATGCGCGTGGCGTCGAGTTGCTCCCCCGGCATCTGCACAAAACCCCAGTCCGCAGGATCGGGCTTCGGCAGGTCGGGTTGCGCCATTACCAACGTCGATCGGAACCCGTGTGGCACCATGGCCACTTGTCCTTGTTGGGCGGCGCGCATCGCCGCGCGCCACGTGCCGTCGTCCGAAGGCGGCGAGCAGCGCGACTGTTCGAGATAGAATTGCAGGGCCGCTCGGAATTCGGGGGAGCGAAGTCTCCACTCCTTGGTCATCGAATCTTGCAGTTCGCCGCCGCGTTGCCAGAGGAACACCAAGAGCAGCGAAGGATCCGGCGCGAGCGCAATGCCATATTGGTTTTCCATTGCGTTCGTCAATCGCCGGGCAGCATCAAGCAAGTCGTGCCATTTCCAGTGATCGGTTGGTTCGGGAAGTCCCGCCCGCTGAAACAACCCGCGGTGAAAACAGAGCACCATTGGCGCGAAACCGAGCGGCAGCGCGTACTGCACTCCGCGCCACTGGAACGCCTGTTGCGCGAGAGGCTGCAGGCGCGGACGGCTTTCGGGCATCTCACTCCGAATCAACCGATCGAGCGGCAGCAGGTTGATGACATGCGACGGCAGGTAGGAGCCGATAAACGTGATGATCTCCGCCTTTGGGTCGTTCGGCTCGACCCACTGCAAATCGAGGTGCGGCAACTCGGCGCGGATTTGGAGCATACTGTCTTCGATCAGGCGCCGAAACAACCCGCTCCCTTTTGCGATCAGCAGAGGAGTTCGCGCCTTTGTGCGCGGCACCAGGAACGTGCCCTTGCCCGGGACACGGTACAACAGACCTTCCCGCACAAGCTGATCCACGCCCAGTCGCGCGCTCGATCGACTCACACCAAACTCGCGGGCCAACTCCCACTCGCTGGGGAACGCGCCCTGATACGTCCCCGATTGAACCCGCTCGTGAAGAACCCGGACCAGTTTCTTGGTGATCGGCTGCGTGCATCCGAGCTTTCCGCTCGGACGGCGCGTCTGATTTCGTGGTAATTTTGCTTTTGGCCTCATTTTCGGCTTGTTTCCCCATCATATACTGAATCGAAGCGCTGCTGTCCATCGCGCAGAAGAGATGCCGAACATGTGTGTGGATTCAAGCGGCACCTGGGGTTTTCCCCGCTCGAATGCATGAACCGATACCGGATCTACTACGCGCGCGATCTGCTCCAGTACACCGCGTTGCCCATCAAGGAGGTTGCCAGCCAGGTCGGCATCCGACAGGAGAGTTTTTTCTCCCGGTTGTTCCGGCAAAAAACGGGACACAGTCCCCGTCAGTTCCGGCGCGAATTCCACGCCCGTGCGCCGACGCCGCTGGTGGACAAACCCGATCCATGGAAGGCACTCCAGCAGATGCGTGTCCGGGGCCATGCCACGACCCGGATCCGGGGCGCGCCATGACGAATCGCCAGATCGAGGCTGCCTGCTGAGTCAATACCCGCCCGCAAAATCGAAAAATGCGGCGCTTTTCCACGGCAGCCATCGGCAAAACGTGCCAGCCAAAAGTCGCTGGACTACGACAGGGTGATTTACTCTTGTTCCGGAAAAGAGGCGGACGGTTTCCTGCGCATGAGTTCGAACACCGTCGCGATCAGACCGAACAAGCCGAAGACAAGCGCGGGAATCCCCACCATCAGAAAAACCGGCGGGACATTGGTTTCGAGCGCCATAGCCAAGCCGCCCAGAAAACCGGGCGCACCCACCAGAATGCCCGCGACAGTCCAAAACGAGGAGAGGCGCCGACCACGCAGGACGCAAACCAAATTGTGTGTCATCACCGCCAGAAAGACCACCATTGCCACCGCAAACACGCCCATGACGATCCATAACACCCAGTAACCCTCGGTTTCCGATGTCGCCAGAATGACGGCGGCGGCCCATGTCATCATGACGTCATGGTTCATCGCTGCTCATTAAAAAGCAATCACGAAATTTGCCCCCGAAGCGGACGCACGCAGAGCTTGTCTGCAAGCGGTCCGTTTTTCAACCACGAGCAGAGCGAGACCCCTTTCCCCGCCGGTTTCCGGCGACGAATTGTAATCCTGTTGGTTTGTGTGAAGTGTGGCCACCATCAGATGCACAGCCGTGGGACCGCCGTGGCGGATGCCGCATCTCACGAAAATCACGGGCGCGGCAGGCAATGAATGACAAGAACCATGAAGCACGTGCTTCAGGAAAATTGTAACTTCGCCAAAGAGACATCCCATAGTTTGAAAAAAACGTGTTTTTCAACCCATTTCAGAGGGAAAGAGAATGAGTTTTCGAAAATTAAGTTTAAGAAAATCTCCGAGGGGAGCACACGCGTCCCGCGTGTTTTGGCCACCCT
>JACQHZ010000180.1 GCA_016198745.1 Verrucomicrobiota bacterium | reverse complement strand
TTCGCGGGAATGACAGCAAGTGAAGGAGATGATCTGAGTAGTTACAGCCCTTTCCATTTCAATCCCATGTTTAATCGTTTAATGCCCAAAGAGGAGGATTTTTACGGCCTGCTCGAAGAGGTCGCCAATTTTGTCATCCAGGGCGCGGAGCATCTCAAACAATTGCTCGGCGACTACACCGACGTGGATCAGAAACTCCTGGGCTTGGAAAACCTGGAGCACGCCTGCGACCGCGTGACTCATTCCACGGTGAACCGTCTCAACGAGACCTTTATCACGCCTTTCGACCGCGAAGACATCCATCAACTGGTGATCACAGTGGACGACGTGCTGGACACCACCGAGGCCGCCGCGCAACGCATGCAAATGTGCCGGATCAAAAAGCCGACCGAAGACATCCGCAAAATGGGGAGCATCATTTTGGAACAAACGCGGTGCATTCACCGGGCAATCAACGCCCTGCGTGACATGCGCAATTACAAGGAAATCATGGACCAGTGCATCGAAATTCACCGTCTGGAGAAAGCGGCGGACGACATCATGAAACGCGCGATCGAGCGGCTTTTCGACGAGGAAAAGGACGCGATTGAAATTCTGAAAATGAAAGAGGTCTATGAAAATCTCGAAGTCGTTTCCGACCGGTGCGAGTCGGTGGCCAACCTGATCCAGGGCATCGCCGTCAAGATGTCGTGAATCAAATGCGCCCCGCCGACGAGCCGTCTGATATTTCTCCAATTGACCTTCTCCTCTATCTTTCATGGATTTTCACTGGCTGATTCCGTTGATCCTGGTGGCGCTCTTTTTTGATTTCCTGAATGGCTTTCATGACTCGGCCAATTCCATCGCGACCATCGTCGCCACGCGGGTGCTCACGCCGCAGATCGCGGTTTTATGGGCGGCGTTCTTCAATCTGCTCGGCCCGCTTTTCTTCGGCGAGCATGTGGCGAAAACCATCGGCAAGGGGATTGTCGCCATCGGCGTGGTGAATCATCACCTGGTGCTTGCGGCGCTGCTGGGCGCCATCGTCTGGAATCTGATCACCTGGTATTTGGGGCTTCCGAGCAGCTCGTCGCATGCGCTGATCGGCGGGCTGGTGGGCGCTGCGTTTTACAAGGCGAATTTTTCCTTTTCGGTGTTGATGTGGAAAGGCATCGGCAAGGTGGTGCTTTTTATTTTTCTGTCGCCGTTGATCGGATTTTTCCTGGGGGGCATCATCTTTGTGGCAGTGGCCTGGATATGCCGGCGCAAGACCCCGTTCAAGGTGGATTCGGCCTTTCGGAAGTTGCAACTGGTTTCATCGGCCCTCTACAGCATCGGGCACGGAACCAATGACGCCCAGAAAACCATGGGCATCATCTTTATGCTTCTCGTCACGGGGAAGTACATCGGCAGCGACGCGGCAATCCCGCTCTGGGTGATGGTCATGTGCAGCGTCGCCATCGCCCTGGGGACGGCGTGCGGCGGATGGCGAATTGTTCGCACCATGGGCAGCCGGATCACGCGCCTGACGCCATGCGGCGGTTTCTGCGCGGAAGCCGCCGGGGCGGCGGCGCTGTTTGGCACGTCGTTATTCGGCATCCCCGTGAGCACCACGCACACGATCACAGGCGCCATTGCGGGCGTCGGAACGACCATCCGCCCATCGGCCGTCCGCTGGCGCATCGCCACGCGCATCGTATGGGCGTGGGTGTTCACCATCCCCGCCGCCGCGGTGATTGCGATGGCCGCGCAAGCCATCATCACGCAGCTTGCCGGCCTCTGAAAAGCCGTCAATCCGACACTTTGGGGCGGCTTGCGGCGCGGGGTTTTCCGACCAGATAGAGGACGCCGCAGGCGAGGCTGATGACCAGGGTCGTTGCGTAAAAGAGCAATGAAAGCGCCACCGCCTGCTCCTTGGGCACGCCTTCCATGTTCGTGAAAAAGGAGAGAAACGCGGCTTCGCGCACGCCGAGGCCGCTCACGGTGATCGGGATGGCGGCAATGGCGTTGATGATCGGGCAATAGACAAAATAATGGATCAATTGGACCTCCTGAATGCCGATGGCGTTGCCCACGGCCCAGGCCACCAGCACCGCCGCGACGTGCACGCCCACCGAGAGCGCCAGCGTTCCGGCCAATACGCCCGGATAACGGCCATAGAGATTGTAGGACTCCGATAATTTGGAGAGGAGTTGCTTGCCCGGCAGGCGGCGCCAAAATTTTTTCCACCACGGTTGTGCGGTGATGCGGTGCCGCTGAGTGGTCAGCGCGACGACGACCAGCGCTCCCGCCAGGCTGGCGATCACGAGAAAGGCCACCGGCCGGGTGTCCGTGTCGCTGAGCAACGCCGACAGATGGACCAGGACGGAAATCGTGGCCAGCACAAACAGGCCCAGGATGCCGATCAACCGGTCCACGGCGATGCTCAACACGGCTTCCGCTTTTCGGTCCGGCGCCGCCTGGGCCGCATACCATGCTTTCAACAAATCGCCGCCGGTTGCGCCCACCAGGAATGCGTTGAAAAAACTGCCGGCTGCAACCATCCAGGCTGTGTGATGCCAGGAGAGATGAATTCCCTGAACACGCAGCAGCCAGCGCCAGCGCCAGATTCCCAACGCCAGCGGCACAAGAAAAAGCCCCAGGGCAAAAAGCAGCCATCCAGGACGTGCGTTCTGGATATGACGGCGAAGGTTTCCGAGTCCCTCCGGTCCCAGTTTGTGAAGAACCCACCAGAACACCAGCGCCGTGAAAATCAGCTTCGCCGCAATGAGCATTTTCTTTTTCATGCGGCAGACCTTTCGAAATCGCGCATGAACGGCGGGAGGTGTTTGCTCAAGGTGGCGGCGGGCATTCCGGGGGAAAACTCGAACACCTTGAGAACGTCAGGAACTCGAAGGGGCGTCAGTTGGTCAAAAGGGACTTCGCCGTGACCGGGGACCTGATGGTCGTGATCCGGATACGCCAGGTCATGGACATGACTTCCAACAAGCCGGCCCTTGAAGCGATCGAGCCAGCGCACATGATCGGCCAGGCCGAGATTGTGCCACGTATGCGTGTGTCCGGTGTCGTGCCAGTAGCCAATCTGCTCCTTGTCAAAAACGCGGAAAATTTCGGCGAACTCCTTCTCGGACGGAATTTCTTCCAGGCGATAGCGGCTTTCGATTCCGAGCACGATCTTTCTTTCAGATGCCGCCCGGGCCATCGCCTCCAGGGATTTCATGCTCCGTGAAAAGGCGTCGCGCCCGCGCGATTCCCGTTTCGCGATCGCCTTTTGAAGCAGCTTCTGGTAGCGGGGCGTTTCCCGCTGTCCCGCATGAACCAGCGCCAGCAGGTCGGCCGTGTAATCCGGCATCGGCACGGAACCGAGATGCAACACCACGCAACGCGCGCGCATTCTCACGGCGAAATCCAGCGTCAGGATGGTCTGCCGGACGGCCCTTTGCCGTTCGACCTCGTCCTTCGATGAGAAAAGGTAGATGTTGGGGGCGGAACGGAAGTAGCCCACCGGCAACGGACAGAAGTTATGCAGGCTGGTGATGCGCAGGGAGGGGTCCTTCTTCATGACGCGCTCGATCCCTTCGATCAACGTGAGCCGGATGCCGTGGCTCAGTTCGATGTTGGAAAAGCCGAGCGCGCGAATCTCATCCAGCACCGGCTCGCCGTCGGTATGGCCGTCCGAATTCCAACATGTCGAAAAAGCGAACATGCGGTCATTTAAGCGCAAAGAAAGCAAAGAAAAAAGCACTTTGATGAGCGTTTTCGCGTAACGAACAAAGGACACGCGCCAACGCAAGATTCTCCAGTGTGGCCGCGCCCCCAGCAGCTACCGGAACGATGCGACCCGGATTCTTTCGACAATCCCACCTGCGAGCAAGCACTGGATGAGTCTTCGACCGCATGCACCCGCTTTCG
>JACQHZ010000168.1 GCA_016198745.1 Verrucomicrobiota bacterium | reverse complement strand
GAATTGAAACTCCTTCGAGAGACCGTTACTTGGAGGGCGACGCTCCGTCGTCGCCTGGTTTGGCGCTTGTTACCGGAGTACACTGCTCCGCCATTGCATTCCATGCAGCGGCGCTGACGGAGCAGCGCCCAATTGATGTGAATGATATCCGGCTGGCATGAAATGGCACATTCGTCCAGGTGGGCGAGAATGTTGCGACTGGCGCCGCCATTCTGTTCCGGCCCCCAGACCTCAGCGACTCCGGTCATTTCGCTCCGCACGGTGTCCTGGTATCCGGTCCGAATGGAGTCCCCGATTAAAACGACAGTTTTCATATTTCACGCGGGAGAGAGACGTTGGGCAAGGGCGCCAGGAAACAAACTGTGTTCATACCAGCCCATGGGACGGGTGCGGTAGTACTCAGGAACGCCGAAGGCTGTGCCCCGGCAGGAAGCCCCAAGGCCGCCTGCGTAATAAACTGTTTTGAGTCCTTGAAATGCCCGCTCGATCATGGAAACGAACCTATCCTCCAGAACGCCCATCTCGCCCAGACGATCGTGGCAATAGACCAGTCCCGCGGTCGCAGAAGATTCAAGCCGGGTTTCAGGTTCATTGATCACCAGATGCCAAAGTCCGCGTTTGGGATCCTGGTGGCGTTCGAGCGCCGCGTAGGTGCGCTTGAGACTGTCGCGAAACTGTTCCGCCAGGGCGGAATCGCCGGGCAGCGCCTCGAGCGCATGCGTTCCCCACAGCACCGGCCAATGAGTCGCGCGACTCCAAAACGCTGCTCGACGGTCGGGATAGACGATATGATGCCAAAGGCCCTCGTCACTCTGGCATGGTGCGATGGTGGCCCGGAAGGTTGCTTCCGCCATTTTTTGATACGAAGCCTCCCCGGTCGCGGCTGCCAACCAGCATAAAAGATCCACGCCGCACATGGCTTCGCTCACCGGACAACCGCGAAACCGTTGTTGATAAACAACATCGTTTTCAACATGACTCAACCGGATGAACGCCTGGCCAATTTGAATGCCCGCTTGCGTGAAACCCGGCTCCTGAAGCCGTTTGCCATCCCGCATCAGCAAGGCGCCCATCAGCGCCGGATTATGAGTGGAGGTGCCCTTGGTTTGGAGACCGCCCATATGTCTCGGGGTAAAGTTTCCATCGGGCGAATCGGCAAAGGCTTTTTCAACCGAGTCGCGCAAGCGTTCGAGAAAGCGCCGGGATGTGGTTTCCCAAAAAGAATCCCGGGTGAGTCTGGCCAGAACGCTGTCCGCGCAACCCCGGGTATAGACCCGATCCCCCCAGTTCGGAAGCGGACCGCTTTGACCGGCATCTGTTTTGGCAATGAGTTGCCGATAAAGATCGAGCAGGGAGCCATTGGATCGCCGCCGCAGCGTGTTGAGAAAATCAGGATCATTCAAGGTCAGGCCGCCTAACAGATAATCCTGGACCATCGTATAGCAATAAACGTCGCGGCCGAAGGAATTGAAGAAAGCGATGTCAAGCGCCGGCACCTGGGCTTCTTCGGGATAGTATTTGAGTTCACAAACAAAACCTCCATTCCGGGCAAAGGCATCCAGATCGCGGTCGTAACGCGATTTGCTGGATTGGGGAAAAAGGCAGGCGCGATACTGGTTCAAGTCGCGCGGTGGCGTGGTGGGAAGGAGCCATTTGTCGGTCAGTTCGATCGGCACGCCCAACTCGAGAAAATGAGACGCCAGTGTCCGGCTATGCGCGTCGTCGCCCCCTTCGGGCGCCAGGAGCAGGAGCTGGGGCTGATATTTGCCAACGGGACTGTCGGAAGAGTTCATGGAATGGTAGCTGCTCAGGTTATCAGGTTCACGGTTCACGGTTATCTTTTTCACGGACCTTCAACATGCCGTAGTGGCTTCGGCCACGCAGGTGGGCAACCGTTGAACCGCTGAACCGTGAACCTGAGTAGTAACCGTATTTCACAAATAAGATTTGATAAATTGCGCCACGGCGTTTCCCAGCATGCCGTAACCCTCGGGGAGAAAATGGACTCCATCTGCCTTCATGCGCACATCTCCAGGTCCGGCTTGCGCGAAAGGACACATTCGTCAAAGTGTTCAAGGATGTAGCGACTGGTGCGCCCGTTTTCCACCGGGCCCCAAACATTGGCAATTTCACTCAGTTCCCGTTGAACGGTGGCCTGATATCCGTTCCGGATCGAATTCCCGATTAAAACAACGGTTTTCATTTTCTCTTTTTTTAGTTTCGACTTTGTAAAGTTTAGCCCCGAACTCCCTCCCTGCTCCATTGGCTTTCATTACCGCCCCGCAGTGGTCGAGGATTCAAGGCGGGTTTCGCTACATCGGGCCGGCATAAGCCTGATCACCTCCCCCGGCTTGGTTTCACGCTCAACCAGTTCACCCGTCCAAGGATTGATCACCCGCAAAGTGGAGCCAGCCTCACTGCGGATTTCCACCCACTCCACGCCCTTCATGGTGGTTGCCGCGCTTACCAGGAACGCGCCGACAGCACGCAGCGTGTGAAAGCGCGCAGACTTGCCGATCGGCCAGTTGGGAAAGAAACGAATCACTCCGCCGACGCTCTGCATCAGACACTCGTTGATCACGGCGGGCAGGGCGAAGTTCTCGAACCAGATACCCATCCGCGACATGAAATCGAAGTCGCTCGTGTCGGTGTAGCGGCCGTGCACCTGGAGAATACGATCCGTGCACGTGCCGTTGGGCAGCCGGCAGTATTCGATCTGGCGTTTGAACTTTTCCAGGTCGAGCAATCCCAGCCGCGCGCCGATGAAGTTGAGGAATACCAGCTCGTTGCCGCCTTCGTTGCGGTGATTGCGATAAGTATTGGCGGCGATCTTGAAGTCCACCGTGGGATCCTCACCAGGGAAGATCGTCATCAGACTGGCTGGCACATTATAGACGATTTCCGGATTCTCGTCTGGCGCCGAGACGAAGACGTCGCCGGCGGTCGGGTAATCGGGAAAGTGTGCCAAAACCTCGTGGACATCAGCGATGACCGGCTCGTCCCGGCCAAGGATGCAGCAGGCTTCCAGAAACGCGCGAAATACGAACCTGGTGAGAGTCAGATCGATCAGGCAATCGCGGTTGAACTTGAAGCCGGGGCGCAGCTTGTACAACTCCGACGGCACGGTTGGGAAGATGTGATACTTGTCGTCGCCCCACTGGGGGCCGTGCGCCTCGGAGCGTTTCAGGTAGTCCACGAGGAACAACACCGCTTCCCGGAGCGGACCGATGGCGCGTTCCTCCAGGAACTTTTTGTCCTGCGTGTAGAGGTAATGCCACCACAAACTCTGGACCGCCCACGGCGTGCTACAGACCTGCCAGCCCCATGACGGCAGCGGATATGGACTCATCGTCATCTCTACCGGATAGGCCGACACGGGAAAATAAGCCCCACGCATGCCGTAGTAGTCCTTCGCCCACGCACGGCAGGAGGGCAGCAAGTGGTCAATCATGCCGACATAGGCAAGATGTTTGTCCGCATGATTACTGGAGAATGTCACCCAGAACGGCTGCTGCGCGTTGTAGTCGAGATGATAATCACCATGCCACGCTGTCCCGATGTTGCGATAGCTCCAGTTGGCGAACAGGCCCGGGCATGTCACGCCCGGTTTTACGGAGCAATTCAGGAAATACAGGTTCTGATACCACGTCCGCTCCAACACCGGATCGTCGAGTGCCACACCGGAACGACTCCAGAATTTTCGCCAGGACTTCTGGCTCCTTCGCAACGCCTCTTCAAATTGCTGGTGTCGCGGTGGTCTCTGACCGTCGTCTGTTGGGTCATCGTCGGGACCTCGGCGGTCATCACCCCCCACCGGAACCTCGGATGCCAACCCCTCCCAGAGTTGCACAGACGCGATGAACCCGCCTGGAGTAACAATCCCGCGTTCGAGATCTCCCATCGTTTCGGGAATGCCCGACACCGTGTTCGTCCGCGTGCGGGCTTCGAGTGGCGAGTTGACCTGCGCCATGAGCCGAAACGCGCGATCCTTCGCGGGATCATTTCCGGCTGGAAGCGCCTGCCGGAAACCAAGCGCGTCCGGTGCCACGGTATAGGCAGGCAGCTCCTTCGGCATTTCAGGATCGGGCAACAGCCGGATGCGGTCGAATGGCGAATCCGCCATCCACAGCCAGACCCGGTCGGCATCCATCTCGACAAAAATCTGGAGACGGTTCTCCTGTCCGTTGGTGATGAATAGGATCTCACACAACCCGGTCGCGATATTCACCCGATGACCGAGCAATTCAGCGCGGCGTCGGTCAAAGCTGACGATAAGCGACCCGCACGGCAACGGACGGGGGTACGGCTTTGCATAGTTCTCGCGCGCCATGATTAGGTACTCCGCGTACCACGGGTCCTCGGTTAGCGATTGGTACGTGGCCGGGATGGCCTTTACCCGCTCGAACACCTGCTGAAACGTGCCAATTTTCTCGCGGTTGTCCTCGGCAATGCGGATGTCCCAGACGTTATTGTGCCCGAACCGCAACACCACCGCGTCAGGACGGGTGCAGACGACAACACCCAGCCCGCCGTTGCCAAGCAATGCGCCCTCGAAGAAATCGGGCGCGGGTTTGTCATACACTAGCGGATGACGGTGGGCGCGGAAAAAGGGGCTGAACCGTTTCACTCCCTTTTCCCGAGCGCCGGGCGTCCTTGGGATTCCCTGATTGCTCTCTGTGGCCTTCATTCTTTCTCTCCACAAGTTTCACCGTCTTTTACTCGGCTCGCCAACGCGCCAGCAAAAAGGCTGCCCTCATACCAACCGAGGGGCCGGGTCCGGTAATATTCGGATTGAGGATCGCTGACGTGCGTCGTGCCTCGGCAACAAGCGCCCAGGCCGGCGGTAAGGCTGGCCTGGACGAAGCCATAGAAAAAAATATCGTGACCGTAAAAATAAGATGCGGAATAGCGATTCCGGACGTGTCCGTCGTATCCGGGTAATAACAGGGCATGGGAATCTTCGGCATGGTTCACCGGTTTCAAGTTCACGGTTCAGCGGTTGACGCTTTCCAGTTTGAATTCGTTCAACCGTGAACCCCTGAGCCGTTGAACCTTGAACCATGCTGAATCTTCGCCCGACTCCGGCGCCAGAAGCAGGACCTGGGGCTGGTAACTTCCCACCGGATTTTCCAGAGGCTCGTCATCATTGCGTGGTTTTCCGTAACCGCTCAGGTTGCTTGTTTTTTTCACTTGTGGCACAGCCGCCCCCGGCTGTGGTTTGCCCGTGGACACAGTCGGGGACGGCTGTGTCACAAAATTTTGTCGGTGAGCAGGTGAGTAGTCACGGTTTTCGTTTGAAAATCCCTCATCTATCATGCTGTTAGTCAATGCTTTGATCGGGACGATACTCCCAGTATTGCTGGCGCGCCAGGTCGGTGCTGGCCATTGCGGGATGAGCCTTGGGAACCCATTCGACGTGATAATCGGCCCAGAGAACGTTCATTCCATTGTTGTGCCCATAGTAAGCAAGGGAGCCGGAAGCCCAGCCATACCTGAAGTAAAAGCGAGGGTCGCCGGCCACCCAATCAAATTCGACGGCAAGAACTCGTTTGCTTGGAGTGCGGCAGGTGCCCACCTTGATATCCGCGTAGGAGAGGGATTGGACATACATTGCCGGGCTTTCACTGATCGGATAGCTCAGGTATGCTATGCTAAACTGCCCGGGGCTGGTCTCTTGTGAAGGATTTTTTGGGCAGTTCCAAACTTTCGAAACCACATAGTCGGGCGTGACACCGGAAGGTCTCTCACTCAAATAGGCATCCACCAACCAAGCCCATTTGTAGTACTGTGGCGACCCGCGAGGCACGATTGCGCCGTCGTTTTCGCCGGAGTATAACGCCAATGCAGTGCCAAGCTGTTTGAGGTTGCTCATGCACTGGATCCGTTTGGCCGACTCGCGGGCGTTCTTCAGCGCCGGCAACAGCATCGCCGCCAGGATCGAAATGATGGCCACCACGACCAGGAGCTCGATCAAGGTGAAGCTGCTGCGATTTTTCAACAAACCGCCCGGGGTGTATTTCGTCATTCTCATCAATTCCAGAATTCGCTGTGGTTTGCATCCGTTAGTTTGCTGCATCACGCGCCGCGTGGCAAATCGTTTTGCATAGCATTTTTCAAAAGAACCGAAATCTGCTATGCTTGTCTCCGGACCCCGGACATCCACGCGGCCGCTCAAATGCGCCGTCACGACGAGGAAAGCCAACAGTGTAAGCCCGGAGCGAAGGTTGGCGGCAGGGCATCACAAGGGTTTTTCCATCAATTTTTCAACAAACGTCAAGCTTGCGGGTTCCTGGCCTTCGGCGGCAACAAGGAACTCAGGTCCGCGCCGTTTTGTTCCCACCACCAGCCGGGCTTTTGACCTCGCTCCCTGAGCGCCGAGGGCGGGACCCGCGATTCCCAGGGCATGCGGGAAAATGGATTGTGCCCCAGCGGCGCCGGCGGTTGATAGGGACGCGCTTCCAGGTCGCCGCCCGCATCAAGCCCGGAGCCCGTTGCGTGTTGTTTCAACCATGTTGCCAGTTGCAAACGCAAACCGCGGCGGGTGGATGCCCGGGATGAACTCTTCGCAAGATTGGCGAGTTCATGCGGATCTTCGCGCAGGTCGAACAGTTCCTCATAACCTCCGTTGGGATAAAAATTGTATTTCCAGTCCCGATGGCAGAGGTAAAACCCGATCTCGGCCGATACCACAAAATCGCGTTTGATTCGGCCATTCAAAATGTTGCGCAAGTCCGCGCCGGGACGCCCAAGGGATTCCTCGGAAGCGCCTCCCAGCGCAAGAAGAGTTTCCGCAACGTCGAAATGGCTGACGGGCGCCGCCACCCGCTGTCCGCCTGAAAGAAGGCCGGGCGCCCGGATCATCAGGGGAATGCGGACGGAACCTTCGTAGCCCAGGGTCTTGAACCAGAGCCCGTGGTCTCCCATCATATCGCCGTGATCGCTGGAAAAGATGACCACGGTTTGTGAATCCTGCGCCGTCTGTTCCAGCGCATCGAGAATCCTGCCCACTTGCTCGTCAATGAAACTGATGTTGGCGTAATAACAAGCCCGCGCCAGTCCGACGACCGCTTCCGAATAAAGATGAAATTCACGCAAACGTTGATACTCACCATAGTAGGGATATTCATCCAATTCGCCCTTTCGCACCCACGGCGCAGGCATCCGGGCGGGATCATACCAATCTTTCAAGTGGACCGGACAATCATAGGGCACATGCGGTTTGATGAACGAGCACCACAGATAAAACGGCTGCCGCGGTTTTGAATTCAAAAATTCCACCGTTCGATCGCCGCACCACCGGGTCACATGATGTTCCTTCGGGATATGGTTGATCAACGGCTTGATTTCGTTGTAGCCGATCTCCGGCGGTTTCTCCCAGCCCCATAATCCGTGGCGGACCAGGTAACGGTCATAGTCGTCCAGGCGCACATCCCCGGCGGAACTTGCAAAACGGACCCAGCGCATCTCTTCCGACAGCAGCAACGAATCAAATCCATTTTTGCGGAACTCGGTGACCGGCGCGAAATGCATCTTGCCGATGGCCTGGGTGAAATAACCGGCGCGGCCGAGGCGGGCCGGAACGGTGTTGTCAGGATTCAGAATGGCGTGGCCCCGGATATGGCCTTCGTGATGATGCGAATGCCCCGTCATCAACGATGCCCGCGTGGCAACGCAGTACGGACTTGCGCAATAGCAGCGGTCAAAGACCACTCCTTCGCGGCCCAGTCGGTCCATGTGCGGAGTCCGGATCACCGGATTCCCGTAAATGCCGGTCGCATCCCAGCGTTGCTGGTCGGTGGTGATGAAAATCAGGTTGGGTCGGTTGGTCATGGATCGCGTAGATCCCTCTGCTAAAATTTCAAATGTCTTTGGCTGAGATTACATCACAAGGTTCACTCGCTTTTCATGCGACTTGCCAACGCCCCTGCAAACAGGCTGCCTTCATACCAGCCGAGGGGGCGCGTCCGGTAATAATCAGACTGCGGATCGCTGACGTGCGTCGTGCCGCGGCAGCAGTCCCCCAGGCCGCCGCCGTAATAGACGGTCTTGAGTCCCTCAAACGCGCGTTCGATCATGGGCGCATGGCGGTCATCCAAAACCGCCATCTCGCGCAGGCGATCATGGCAATAAACGAGCGCGGCGGTGGCGGATGATTCAAGACGGCTCTCCGGCTCGTTCATCACCAGGCGCCAAAGCCCGCGTTTGGGGTCTTGATGACGCTCCAGTACCACGTAAGTCCGTTCGAGGCAGGAGCGGATTTTCTCCCCCAAAGCCCAATCATCGGCAATGGCTTCCAGGGCATGGGTTCCCCATAGCACCGGCCACTGGGTTGCCCGGCTCCAACAGGCGCTTCGCCCTCTCGATGAAACCACATGATGCCACAGGCCTTCCTCGTTCTGGCATGGCTCGACCGTGTCGCGAAAGGTCGCCTCGGCCATTTTTCGCCAGGAAACCTCACCCGTAACGGAGGCCAGCCAGCACAGCACTTCCACGCCACACATCAGTTCGCTCACGCTGTTGCCATGAAACCGTTGTTGGTGGACGACGTTGTTTTCAACCCGGCTCATCCGCACGTAGGCGGTTCCCACCCGGACACCGGCTTGCGTCAAACTCGGGTCATGAAGCCGCTGACCGTGTCGCATGAGCACTGCGCCCATCATCGCCGGATTGTGACTTGAAGTGCCTTCGTAATCCATGACCAGGTGTCTGCCCGGTGGAATTCGATCCGACGATGAATCCATGACTTCGTCAACCGAATCTCTGAGGCGTTCAAGAAAGCGACGGGAAGTGTTTTCCCAGAAGGGATCTCCGGTAAACCGGGCCAGGGTCGTATCATCGCAATTTCGGGTATAGATGCGATCCCCCCAGTTCGGCAGCGGGCCGTTTTGAGCGCCGTCCTGCTCGGCAATGCGTTGACGATAAACATTCAACAGGGAGGCGTGGGACCTTTGCCGAAGCGCAGCCAGGAAATCCGGATCATTCAACGTCAAGCCGGCGGTAAGGCAGGCTTGGGCAAAGCCATAGAAATAAACATCGCGACCGTAGGCAATGAGATGCGGAATGGCAATTCCGGATGTGTCCGGAGCATCCGGATAATATTTCCGGTAGAGATATCCACCCCGGCGGGCGAACGCGTCCAGATCGCGGTCGTAACGCGGCTTGCTGGACGCCGGAACCAGGCAGGTTTTATACGCAGACAGGTCTTTGGGAGGGGACGTGGGCGCCCTCCATTGTTCATCCAACTCGATGGGAACGCCCAGTTCAAAAAATTGGCTCGCCAGGGACAGGGTGTGTGCATCCTCGCCCGATTCTGGCGCCATGAGCAACACCTGGGGTTGGTAACTCCCCACCGGACTTTCCAGGGTCATCGTTTTCATTGCGTGGTACCCAGTGCGGCGGAGCCGCAACCAAATCCGAGGGATTGAACCACGGAGGCACGGAGCCGCCCTTTTTCCCCTCCCCGAAGCCCCTCGCCGAAATACAATCCGAAAGCCTTCGGATTGTATTTCGGCGAACTTGGATTTTGAGTTCTGAGAGTTTTCATCATGCTCCGTGTCTCCGTTCTCTCCGTGGTTAAAAAATCTTGTCGGAAATGCGCGATTCTTGAACAGTGTAGAGATGCTTGGGAATCGCTCCATGAGACAACTTGTTCAACCTGTTACGGCGAGATCTCCCAGTAATCGGAAAACGCCGCCGCGCTCCCATCCATGCCAGGGTGCGACCGGGACACGGCTTCAATATGCAAATCGCAAAAGAGGACATTCATCTTGTTGTTGTGCCCAAAAAAGGCATGCCCGAGCGGGGGATAATCGAAGCGGACGGATTGATGACCGCCACAAAGCGCGCCCCCAATAAGCCAGTTATGCTCTACAATGAGAAATTTTTGGCTTGCCCGGCCAACGCTCTCGGTTTTTACGCTCGTACCCCCAAAAGTTGTTATGTAGATGCGATCGTTGACCGCGTAGCTCAACCAGTCACGGTATCTGCTGGCGGGCGGAGTTGTGTCCAGCCTTGAAGGATTGACCGGGCAATCCCAGACACGAGAATACAGACGGTTGTTGTCGGCGCCTGTGGGCCTTGTGGTCAGATAGACGTCATACCTCCTTGACCACATATAGTCGTTGGGCGGAGGGTTGCCCACAAACATCAATTCACCATTATATTCGCTCTGGTAAAGCGAGGAGGCCTGGCCCAACTGCCGAATGTTATTCATGCAAGCGATCTGTTTTGCCTGATCCCGCGCCCGTTTAAGGGCCGGCATGAGGAGGGCTGCCAGGATGCTGATGATTGCAATCACAACCAAAAGTTCAATAAGTGTAAACGCTTTGTTCCTCGACTGCGCTCGGAACAAGTCCTGAGCTTGCTGAAGGGGCTTGCGGTTGCACAAATCCGGACGCAACGAGCCGATGGCATTCCGAGATCCCGACTGGATTCCCGCTTTCGCGGGAATCTCAGCATGACCGTCTTTCAATGCTCGATGACTCATATACATGTCTCGACACCCAAGCTAATGG